>NZ_LT608328.1:2804842-3109105 GCF_900095795.1 Petrimonas mucosa | reverse complement strand
TGTATCCCGCTTTCCCGTATCCCGACAACTGTTCGAACCCCATATTCTCACGGTGTCCTTCGGAGCGGTTGAGACCGATATTTCCGTTGAGGTAGAGCCTCTCTCCCTTCCACCCGCCGTATGCTTCGCTACTGAGTGTCTGGTGACTTCCGTACATGAAGCGGACCGAGTGGTGTGTGCCCTCCTGTTTCGGCTTTCTGGTGATGATGTTGATCACCCCGCCCATTGCATTGGATCCGTAGAGTACCGATGCAGGGCCTCTGACCACCTCCACCCGTTCTGTCATGACAGACTGGTAGCTGTCGGCCAGCGGGTGTCCCATCAGGCCCATGAATTGCGGATGACCGTCAATAAGCACCAGCAGGCCCGATGTGGGAGTTCCACCGATTCCGCGGATACTCATTCCGCCGGCAGCACCGGCGGCTACACCGTACCCCATGGTTCCACGTTGGGTGATGAAGAGTCCGGGCACCTCTTCGGTAAGCAGCGGAAGGAGCGAAGGTTCCAACCGGTTCCGGATCTCACCCTCCCCAACGATGGAGACGCTCATCGGCAAGTTCCTCAGGTTTACCTTCGGCATTGTACCGGTGACAATCACCTCATCGAGGCGTATCGAGTCGCCAATCTGCGGTGGTTGCTCCCCATCGGCATAAACAGATGGGAAGAGAGCCAGACAGGAGCAGAGCAGTAGAGCTAACCGGTTCATACAATCCAGGGAAATTTGAAACAGGCTTCGTTGTATAGCGCATAATCGGCATTTCCATTTACCGCGAAGGTCTTCACCTCTCTGGCACCTTGTAAGAGATCGATGGCGAATTTGACAGTCGCCCCTGTTTTGATGCGATCCTCCACCAGAAGAATACGCTTGTCGTGGAAATCGAAATCGATGGGCGATACCAGTCGTGGAGTATCGTATTTTGGTTGTTGGAAAGGATCGCGAAGATTGATTTTCAGCAGATATATCTCCCTGTTCAACCGTTGATTCAGGATGGCGGCAGGGATAATTCCGCCGTTGGCGATCGCTACGATCATGTCGAAACTCTCGTTGAATTCAATCTCGCGAAACCGTTGCAAAACCTCTTCAAATGATTTTCTGTTCATTGTGGCTCTCTACACTTTAGCGAGGGCTTTCAATACGAAGTATCCGGCTGTCAGTTGAAGGAGCATGCCGGGAATACCGATACGGAAATCCTGCACTGCGATGAAGAAGTTCCGGGTCATCGCCCACTCTATCCCCGTTCCGATCACCTGATAGGCTATGATAGCTAAAAGGATACCAAAGAAGGATACTTTTCCTGAATATTTGGCCACCATGGATGCCGCCACTGCCAGGATCGCCGATTTGATCATGATGATCGGCAGCATGGTGGCAGGGGGCATGCCGAACAGCAGATGATTGGCCAACGGCGACAGGATCGCCGTCAGGAGGCCGACATGAATCCCATATTTGTAAGCTGCAACAAGCGTAAAGAAATAGATGGGGAGAAGGATGAGACCTCCCTGGGGCACCAGATGCGCCAGTTGCGGCAGGAGCAGATTGCCCAGCACAAAAAGGGTTGCAAACAGATAGGTTCTTGTGTTGTTCAGACTGAGTGAATAGAGTTTAGCTGTTGTTGCCATAATCTGATGGTTTTATGATTTTGTGATTCTCTTTTTTTGTCTCTGCGCAAGGTTTGCACCATACGAAACAAAAATAGTATAATATTGCGAATAACCTGCAATTTCACTCATTTTTTAACGGTAATCCAAATCCTGACTTCCGGTTTGAGCTTGAGTGAATCGGTTTCATTTTGCGGAAAAAAGAGAAGAACCATTAGCCGGGTCATTCCGCTAATGGTTCTCTGTCTCTACTCTTTATCTGTTGGATACCTATTTCAACTCCTTGATCCGGATATTTCTGAATTTCACCTCCGAACCGTGACCCAGAAAACCGATATGTCCGGTCTTGTTAAGCAGTCCGGGATGTTCACGCTTATCCATCGTACCGTTCTTGGATGCCTCGCGGATGTTACCATCGAGGATGGTGGTACCGTTGAGGATCACCTTGATGTTGTCGCCATCGGCAATCACCTCCTGGTAATTCCATTCGCCGGTGGGTTTCAGGTATCCCCGTTTGGCCGGGATGACACCATAGACCGAACCGTGGTACTGGTATGCCTGGAGATCCTTGTAGATGGGGGCATCGTTGTCGAGAATCTGCAGCTCCATCCCCACATAGGCGGCGTCGCCCTCCAGGGGGGTACGGATACCCAGACCGTTGTTGGCTCCCGGCGTAAGCATGAACTCGAAGCGGAAGACAAAATTGTCGAACTGCTCCTTGGTGTAGAGGTTGCCGCCGAAGTTCTGGCTGGGATAGAGTACGATATTGCCACTCTCCACCACATAGTCTCTCTTGTTGCCGATCCACTGGTCGAGGTTGGTCCCGTCGAAGAGGATGCGGAAGCCCTCCTTCTTCTCCTCGTCAGACAACTGGAAAGGTTCGGGCCGTTCGATCTCCTTGATGAAGATGTCGCGGTAGGCCACCTTGCTGCCGTGTGCCTGTAGTTCGATCTGTTCGATCGGGAAGATCGGCTGGCTGCGATCCCAGTAGTTCTCCAGGATTACATTGTCGGTAACCAGTTCGCCATTGAGCCATACCGAAACCCTTTCGCCCACCATCCGGATGCGGAAGGTGTTCCATTCACCCACCTTCTGGTCTGCCACCTTCAGCGGTTTGCTCGGGTTTTTCTGGTTGTTGTACAAACCTCCCGATCCAACCTGTGCACCAACGTTCACGCGGGCGGTATCCCAGATCTGGACCTGGGGAGTGCCGCGCAGGTAGATGCCGGCATCGGGCTCCGGTCCGGGATAGAGTTTCCAGTCGACCAGCATCTCGAAGTCGCCATACTGTTTTTCGGTGCAGAGGTTGTCCCCTTTACCGGTGAAGAGCAGTATCCCATCTTCAACAATCCAGCCGGTTTTTGCCACTGCATCGGCCTTCTTCTGTGCAGCAGCCAGCTCCTTGGCCGACATTTTGGCGCGCTTGATGGGGTTCTCTACCAGGCCTTTCCAGCCGTCGAGGTTCTTGCCGTTAAAGATGGAGAGATATCCACCCGTCTGCGGATTCTCGTTCAGGAACTTCTTGATCGATTCACGCTGATATCCGGCATCGGGATTTTTCAGCGTCTTGCTCACCTTCTCCAGGATGCGTGTGGTTTCAGCACCTGCAAAACTTGGGTTGTTCAGGGCGATGTTCATGGCCGCCAGCGCTGCATTTTCACTCAATGCCGCATTATCCATGAAGGGGGCCACGAAGAGCATGGCCTGGTACTGGCCGGTATTCCCCAACTGGCGGAGGATCTCGTTCTTCTGCTTGTCGGTTTGTGCAAACTGCATCGCCTCACGCAGATAGAGATACTTGACGGCATCGGTCTGGTCAGATTTGGCGATGGTGGCAACGATGGCATCGGTCAGCTTGCCCAGCTCACCCTTATCGTTACTGCTACGGGCGATATCGAGCATCGGGTAGATGGCCGAAAAGGATTTCCAGTTGATCAGAGCATCCAGGGCAGCACTTTTATTCTTGCCACTCTCTGAACCGTATGCTTTGGTAATCATCGCCATCGCCTCGGGAGTACCGCTGTTGGCCAGGGCGGTATAATAGAGGTGTTTGTTGGCCGATCTTCCCATCCTGTCAGATACCAGTTTCATCTGCTCACCGGCCGGAAGTGCGGAAAGGGCGGCATTGACAGCCTGTTGCAGTGCGGGAAGATAAGCGGCATCCGACTGTTCTAGCAGATTGAAGAGATCGTCCAGTTGCTTGTCGGTCACCACGTGTTGCAGCGTATTGGCAGCCTCGGCCTTAATGACGCTGTTGTCGGTAAACAGCTGGTTGTACACCAGGTTGTATTGCGATTCCATTTTCCGGTTGGCGATAAGTTGCAGGATGGCTTTTTTCCCGGCATCGCCGCACTCATTGAAAACCGAAGCGAGGGTGTAGGAGATGTCACCCTTGTAGGTCGACAAGGCATCCTTTGCCAGTGATACGGTTTCATCGTCCCGGTTTTTCAAGAGTCCGGCCAGAACCAGCATGGCCTGTTCGTTACCGATCTTTGCAAGTGAAGAGATGGCAGCCTTCTGTACCATCCTGTTCCCTGATGTGGCGTAACCCGAAAGCAGGGTGGCTCCATTTGCAATCTTGTGGTTACCTATCCAGTAGATAAGGGCGGCCTGCTTTCCGGCAGAAGCCTTCGGTGTCAGCTCCTTAACGATCTTTTCGGTCGCTTTTCGGTCGTTGTGGAACGGATATGCCTCCAGCAAACGGGTGAGATATTTGATATCGCCATCCTTCAATGCACTGTTGAGGAGTTTGCCCTTATTCACGGAGGGGACTTCCAGCAGCAGTTGTGATGCGGCCACCTTTAAATCGGGACGATTCTGTTTGACGGCAAAAGCGAGCAGCTGTTCGCCCTCTTTTGCCACCTCTTTCGGATCGCTCTTGACCAACCGCTTCAGCAGTGAAATATAGGCCGCAGTTGCACCGTTGGCACCCTGATAGGAGTAGTTGACCTTTTTTGCAGCGTTCTTCAGCGGAACAATTGCATTTCTGGTTCCCATACTGCCCAGAGTGGCCAGCACTGAATTGGCAATTTCCTCCGATGGATTCTCTCCCAGTTCGGATAGCAATATCTGTTCTGCCGGGCTATATCTTGCCTGACCCAATGCGTTGATCAGATTGATCTTCAGTTTTTCCGACCGGCTCGCTGAAAGTTCGGCAGCGATGGCCTCCTTGGCTTTTTCGCTTCCAATGGAGACCAGTGCCTGTGCTGCCGGAGCGGAGAGCTGCTCCTCTTTCAGCAGTGCGGCGAGGCTCTCCACATGCTGGTCGGTGCCTATCTGGCCAAGTTGACGGATGACAAAGGCTTTCACCTCGTTGTCGAGCGACTGGCCGAGAGCTTTTCCAAAAGCGTCTGCAGCAACCGCTCGTCTGGCTTCATCGTTTGCCACAAAATTGGTCCAACCGCTGATGGCGTAGTCTAACCGCTCGTTGCTCTGGTTGCCCGGAGGATTCATTCGTCCGATCAGTTCCAGCAAGCCCTCCTCACCGGTAGAAACCAGATCGGTCATTGTTTGACTGTATTGGGTTTGATTGTCGGCCGGAAGTTGAGCCAATGCATCTGCAATGATTGTGGCTTTGGTTCTGCCCTGCGGCAGTTGGGCCTGAAGTCCGCCTGCTATCAGCAAGCAGATTATGATGAGTCTAATAGCTTTCATTTTCTGACATTTTATAGGTTAAATACTCCATGGAGCTCGCATCGGCTGATCGATCAGGCGATTGGCCTCTTCATCGTTTACAAACATCTCTTTTACAGGGTCATACTCGAGTGTCCTGTTTAATCGGAGTGCTACTGCACCCATATTCACGATGGTTGCGGAGCGGTGACCATTCAGTTCATTCAGTGCAAACTTCTGCCGGTTGCGGACACACTCGATGAAATTGGCATTCTGTTCCTCCGGTTCGGGGAAGTCGGCCAGTTTCTTTTGCCAGTCGGGGATGTCGCATACGAAGTTCTTGTATACATTTCCGTTTGGACCGGCGATGTATGGGGTGTTGGGTTCGCCGTAGTCACCTCCCCAGAGGATAATCTGGCAACCGTCGTCGTAAGTATAGGTGATGGAGCGCCAGGTACCCACTGCATCGGGGTGCTGTTGCGGGGCGTCAACCTCTACCTTTACCGGACTGGTATTATCCTTGCCGAGCAGATATTGAACAGGATCGATATAGTGTTGTCCCATATCGCCAAGACCTCCGCCGTCGTAATCCCAGTACCCGCGGAAGGTTGAGTGGACGCGATGGGCATTGTATGGTTTGTATGGGGCAGGGCCCAGCCACATGTCGTAATCGAGTTCCTGGGGTATGGACTGCGGTTCAAGATGAGTTTTTCCCACCCAGTAGAATTTCCAGTCGAAACCGGTATGTTTGCTGATGGTGACTTTCAGCGGCCAACCAAGGAGTCCGCTATCGACAAGTTTCTTGAGCGGTTTTACCGGTGTTCCTAGTCCGTAGAACTGATCCTTGAAACGGAACCAAGTATTCAGCCTGAAGATGTTGCCGTATTGCCGGATCGCTTCGACGACGCGTTTACTCTCACCAATGGTCCTGGTCATCGGTTTTTCACAGAAAATGTCTTTTCCTGCCTTGGCCGCCTCAATCGACATGATCCCGTGCCAGTGGGGCGGGGTGGCGATATGAACGATGTCGACATTCTTGTCGAGGATAAGTTCACGAAAATCGTGATAGAGATTGATTTTGTCTTTTACCATGGCAGCAGCCTGGTTGAGGTGGTTCTTATCGACATCGCACATGGCTACCACGCGTGTGTTGTCGTAAGGAATGTGACCACGCCCCATTCCGCCAACGCCGATAATTCCTTTTGTCAGTTCATCGCTTGGCGCGATAAACCCCTTACCCAGTACATTTCTGGGAACCACCGTGAGGAGTGTCACTCCCCCAAGGGTTTTTAAAAAGTCTCTTCTGGAGGTCATAATTAATTCTAATTATTTAAAATAGTGTGAGTTTCTACCAATAGGCCCGGTTGCCTTGATTTTCATCGTTCAAATATATGAAAACTTGGAGAGAAATTCAAAAAAATGAAAAGAGGCAGATCGCCTGAGCAGGGAAAATGGAGAAAAGGTTGCTTTCCCTTATCCGCGTTACCGCCTTGCTCATGAGATTGCGGCAGGAGAGGACAGATATCTGCATAAGTGCTGCAATCTCTTCATAACTGTACTCCTGGACATAGCGAAGATAGATGATTTCACGCTGCCTGTCGGTCAGTTGGTTCAATATTTTTTCCACTTTCTGACGTATCTCTTCCCGATCCTCTTCCTCTATCAGATCATCTTCAATGCTTACATTCAACCGGAACGACATCTCATTGCCGCCATCACCGTTGGAGGCAAGTATTCCCGCATGTTCCCTGTTTGACCGGTAGATATCGATGAGTCTGTTTTTAAGTGACCTGAAAAGAAAGAACTTTACGTTCGCTACGTTTTCCAATGAATTGCCATTCGAACAGAGTTTGTAAAAAACATCGTGTATGGCATCCATGGCAACATTTCTGTCAAATCCCCAATGGAGAGCGTAAGCGTATAGCTGATCTATATACTTCTCATAAATTGATTTGACATAGGAGAAATAGGCCATTGATTTGTGGGAATATCATTTTTATAATATGCAAATTAATAAAATAAAGTCAATATAATGAATCCTGTGAGTAATAAATTGTAAATAGAGTTAGTAAAATGATCTATCTCTTGCCCCGATCGCTAAACAATTGGAAAGCATAGGATGCCTTCAAGGCAATTCGTACCAGATTGGAGCTTCGCTTGTAGATGTTCTGCGTAACGTTGGTCGGGGTATAGTAGTCAAACTCCATCCCCAGTGACCGGTAGTTGTATCCGATACCAAACATCGTATGGGAGGAGGCGGAGAACTCTTCCCGGTAGCTATCGCTGAAATCGATATGCGATCCTGATCTAATGATATAGGGCACGAAGGCTGCCTTGACAAAGAGCCGGTTGTTCCTGTCGAGATTCATATAATAATTTATGCCTACCGGGAGTTCCACCGATCTGTAATCTACGGCATAACCGCTGTACATGGGCGGATTCTTCTCGTTGCCAACGGTAATGTTGCCTGTTTTGTATGTCAGGTAGTTGGCTTCGGCAAAAAATGCCCACTTGTATCGGTTGAACGGAAAAATATACTCTGCACCGATTCCGAAACCGATGCTGCTCTCCTTGTCGAAGCGGATCTTCGGGGCTGCATCAATTGTATTCTGTATGTCGAGTGCCATGCTGCCGACACCGATGCCCGGCTTCAACAACAGTATCCCTTTTCTTGTCTGGGCACTCCGGTACAGGGTGTAGCTGCTGTTCCTGCATTTGTGGAACTCTTCAAAATACCTTACCAGCTGTTTTTTCGAGTAGCCGATCCTGTCGGTGCTTTTTTTGCCGTTGCAAGCCAGGTGAAAATCGAGCTGATCCCTGAACATGTTGTTGTACAATATTTGCTGGATGATATTGGGTGAAGTTTCAACCTGATACCTTTTATAAACGAGCGGGACGATATCCGAATCTTCCAGGCTGAAAAAGAAGAGGGGCGTGCCATGGTCATTGTAGGAATATAGCGATGCCAGTTCCCCCTCAAACAGCACGTGGAGGAAAGCGTGTCCCTTTTCCCACTGGGGTACGGTATCTTTGATGCTCTTTATCCGGTCGGGCGACATGTCGATGGATATCAGCGCCCTGATACATTTGAATTCTCCCTCAATGCCAAACTCTTCAACTGTAGACAATTCGATTCTCTGGGTTGTTTTACTCCCCATTAATCGGTATTCAAAATATTGAGTAGACTCTTCATCTCCGCTATTTCTGATGAGGCAGGGAATTTTCTCGTGCCGGTTATTGACGATATATCCCTCTTTGAATTTTTCCTGTGCCGGGGAGAGTAAACAGATAGAGAGCAGGATAGCGGTAAGTATGCCTTTCATTGCCATTGTCGATAGGTTCTACAGGATTATCGGCCCAAATTTAAGGAAATTTGTAAACACGGCAAAAGAAAATTGTACTATTGTTTTTCCCGGTGGCGCACACTTCTGCGCAGGGAGTCAACCGACTACCTGAAAAGAGAACCCGGCAGGTATTGAAAATTGATACCTGCCGGGTTAAGAGATAAGGTCAAGACTGATCTTATCTCACCAAGGTCCCCCAGAGACTGATCTCGGCAAGCAGGATGCGTGGAGCAGCCGCGGGGTTGAAATGTTCAAGACTTCTGAATCGGATATATTGGACAGTTGTATTTGGATCTACCGAATCATTGGGTACAAATTCGAATTCTATCCCGTTGTCGGACAACGCGATGTCCTCTGACGTGGGGAGCTGCCAGGGTGTGGCTATCCCGTTGCCGGATGGTTGGACACATTCAAATCTTCCCAGTAGGATCCAGCTGTCGTCGAGGCTGCCGTCAGGGTTGGGCTCCAGTGATCCGTAGATTTCGAACAGTCTCGGATGTCCCCTGGTCCAGCGGTCGTCGTTGCTTTTCCGCGGCCAGATTCTCATCTTGCTCAGTTTCGCCTTTAACCCCATATCCCAGGTAAAAGTACAAGGTAGCGTCACCGGGTCTACCGAGTGCATAAAGTTGGAGGTGTTGTTGTCCCAGAGGTTCGTCAACGGGTAACTTGCATTCATCCCCATATCGCCTGGCAGACTCAGGCTTCTCCAGGTATTTTTGGGAATCAGTATCACCGGGTCGATCATCTTTTCGCTTGGTGTCGCCTGGAACATATCGATCGCCAGCGAGTCCGGTTTGTGGATGGTGCTGTAAGATAACGGCTCATTCAGGTTAAAGTTGGGGACTACTGTCTCGCTTTCAGCCGGATCAACCTCCATGCTTTGGGGCGCGCCATTTGTGTCGACCCAGTTCACCAAGGTTTCCACCTCGGTATCGCCTGCCACTCCCCAGTTGAGTTTCAAATCCAGCCCATCGTAATAGGTGCTCTTCAGTAACCGGTTAGTCAGCAGGTTTCTGTAATTATCGCCATAGACTGCTCCCAATACCTCGATGGGTATGGATTTGTTGCCTTCGTTGTCATAGGTATGGATCATGAAGGAGTAGGTATTTTCGTCAATCGGGTCGATAATATAGGATACGGTATCCACATCAGCAGGGACAATAAACTCTACCGAGTCGGTATAATTGTTCCAGAATATTCTTGCCGTCTGCACCCTGGGATCAGTACCTCTCAGCCAGGATATCTTTATCCGCTTGTTTCCCGGATATGCAACCGGGTTCTGTGCAGGTCCCGGATATATCAGTCCGTTGGGGACGATGTACTTCTCATAGATGTCGGTCTGACTGTCACAACCGGTGCATACCCCAATGACCACGATAAAGATGATAAACAGTATATTATTCTTCATCATAACTCTTTAGTTTTTCTTAACCCACATTGCAGCACGATTATAAATAGAAGTTAAACTTACCCTCTATTTACGTTAAATCCGCTTGTTTTACGTCTGTTTGCTGACCATAAATTTTTGTATCAGGCTGATATTCAATGTCGGTTTATTTTAAAACACGAATGTAGTCCCCCATTTGATGTTGAAAAAAACGTATCCCTTGATTACTTTTGCGTTGTATGTTTTTCAAGACAAGCATAAAGCAAAAGGATGGGGGCCATGAGTATACCCATTACCGGTTGTGTGAGAGCTACCGGGAAGGCCGCTTCATCCGTAATCGCACGCTGCTCTCTTTGGGTGACCTGGAATCAGTTCTTCCACCTGAAAAGATTCCCTTTCTCTGTCAACGCATCAACCAGGTTTACTTCGAGGGCAAAACATTCATCATCTCATCGCTTCGTGATGACAAGGTGGAAGCCCTGTGCACGAAATACGTGGGACTACTCCATGAAGCGCAAAAGATAGAAAAGGCAAAGAAGAAGGCGGCTGGTATCGAGCAAGTGTACATTGACAGGACAACGAACAGTGATATCCGGGAGGTTGGTGGCGAATGGCTTTGTCTTCAAGCTTGCCGCCAATTGCTCCTGCCGGAGTATTTAGAGACTTTCGGCTGGGAGAAACAAGATATCGCCCTTGCTTTAACCCAGATCATCGCCCGGGCTGTTTACCCCGCATCGGAGTATAAAACCAGCCGTTGGTTGAAGGAGAACTCGGCGCTTTGTGAACTGACCGGGGTTGATCCTTCGGCCATCACCAAAGATAAGCTTTACCAGATGGCTCACCGGCTTTATGGTGAGAAGGATGGCTTGGAACGTCATTTTTCTAACCGCACGAACGATCTTTTTTCCTTGGATGACAAGATTATCATCTATGATTTAACAAATACCTATTTTGAGGGAACCATGCGAGAGAGTCGGATAGCTAAGTTCGGGCGCAGCAAGGAAAAGCGTAACGATACCAGACTGGTGGTGCTGGCTGTGGTGGTCAACCCGGAAGGTTTCCTGAAGGAGTCACAAATCTTTGAAGGCAACATGACTGATCCTGAAAGCCTGCAATATATTCTTGACAAGATGAAATCCCATAGGGGGAGATCCGATAAAAAGCAGGTGGTGGTCATGGATGCCGGCATCGCCACGAATGATAACCTGAAGATATTGAAAGAGGAATCCTTCGACTACATCTGTGTCTCACGGGGTAAACTCAAAGAATACCGTGCAACAAGCCTTTCCCCTGTGGAAATACGGGATAAATCCAACCAGCTCATCGAGATCAGTCAGGTAGAAGTGGATGGCGAAAGTGACAGCTTCTACAAGGTGAAGAGCTATAGCAAGGGTCTCAAGGAAGCGTCCATGGAAAACCGTTTCACGCGGGCCTTTGAATGTGGACTGAGCCAGGCAGCCGAAGCCCTGAAAAAGAAAGGAGGCACCAAAAAGCTTGAAAAGGTGTGGGAACGCATCGGCCGGCTAAAGGAAAAATACCCTTCGGTACACCGCCTGTATCAGATCCATGTGGAGCCCGACGAAAGGGGGATTCATGCCACATCCATATCCTGGGAGAGAATCGAGGCAAAGAGCGAATCAAGACATGGGGAATACTTCTTGCGTACTTCCCTGTCGGTACATGGAGAGGAGATCACCTGGCTGATTTACAACACTATAAGAGAAGTAGAGTCGACGTTTCGTTGCCTGAAGACTGATCTGAACCTGCGTCCCGTGTTTCATAAAACGGATGAGGCGACAATGGCTCATCTTCACCTCGGGCTGTTGGCCTACCAGCTGGTAAGCACGATCCGTTTCAAACTGAAACAATTTGGGATTACCCATGAGTGGAGAGAGATTGTCCGGATCATGAACACGCAGAAAATGGTGACAACGCACATGGTAAATACCGATGAAGAGTGTGTGTCGATTAGAAAATGTTCACTCCCTGAATCCAAAGTAAGAATCATATATAAGGTGTTGGGATACGATGAAAAACCATTTATCAGGAAAAAATCTGTAGTCCCCCAATTGAACCTTGAAAAAAATATATACGCAGGGATACAGGGAATTAGCTCCGGTTAGCTGCAATGTGGGTTAATTTACAATTTCTCCCCAAAAACTCAATTCCACGATATGGACGGTAGAAAATGAGGCGTTGGCATAGGTTGATATGGTCCTGAAGCGGATATACCTGACCGGTGTAAATGGATTTGGGGCAAAATCGGTGACGCCAAATTCAAATTCGATCCCGGCATCCGCAAAAGCGATATCTTCCTGTGTAATTTGTGTTCCGGGGCCAGATGGCTTCACACATTCGAATCGACCGAGCGGTATCCAGCTGTCGTCCATCTCGCCGGAAGGATTGGGCGAAGTGGATCCCCAGATTTCGAATACCTTTGCATGGCCTCGTTTCCATCTGTCGTCGGCATGACCCCTTGGCCAATATTTCAGGCGGCTCAATTTGACGGTTCTTCCCAGGTCCCAGGTCAGCGTATGAGGAAGCATCTGGGTTTCCATGCCGTGGAAGCCGTCAACGCCATACTCCTCATCCCATATTCTTGTAATCGGGTAGCTGGCATTTACCGGAGGAATATCGCCAGGCAGCGTGTAGTCTCTCCAGGTTACTTTGGGTATGAACTCCTCAAACCAGGGTGTCACAGTAGCGGTTACGGTATCGGAGTAGTTACCCCACCGGTCCCTGATATACATGGAGAACTCATGCTCCACCGGATCCAGACCGTCAACACCGCGATAGGTGAAAGTCCCTTTTGGCATGGAGGTGTAATAGGTGATCAATTCGCTCTTGTATCCCAGATTGGCCGTGTCTGCCATCAATACGATGGCGAGGCTTGCTTTCTCAGGATTTTCGAAGTCAATGGCCACACCGCCAAAGGTATCCCTGAACCTTTTGGTTGCCAGTTGCACTGGAGCTGTTGTAGGATTAATCTGAACGACTACTGGTGCAGACTCTTTCTCATTTTTGCCTACAGAGAAGAGCTTGACATTGTACGTATCTGGAACGCCAAACCCTTCCAGAACCAGTGAATCCTTGTAGAACGACGACTTTGTCTCCCTGATCACACCCGGCTTAATCTCATATTCAGCACGTACATAGAGCAGGTTTCTGTCTTCGGGCAATGTGTATTTCAAAACGGCACCTCCCGGTCTGTTTATTACGACGACATCTTTTACCTGTCCCGGAGCAGGAGCCGACATGTCGATAAAGTCAATGCGCCCCTCTTCCTTGCAACCGGTCCAGATAACTGAGACAAGAAAAATTACGGTATATAGTATTTTACTCTTCATGATGTGAAAATTTAGTAGTTACCATCCAATGTTTTGTACCAGGTTTGGATTCGCCTCGATATCGCTGGTCCTGATAGGCCAGAAATAGTCACGGATACCGAACTTCTGCTCTGCAAGAAGCTGCGGTTGATACATCATCCGGTTGACCTCCTCTTCCGTACCGTCGATGGTTGATACCATCATGTTCCAACCCTTCAACGGAGTGTGGTATTCGCTGGGAGCCGTTTTCCACCTGCGGATATCCCAGAAGCGGTGGCCTTCGAACGCAAGCTCGATCAATCTTTCCGTTTGAATGATCTCCCGCATTCCTGCCTGCGTGGTATACTTCTGATTGTTGGTATAGTTGTCCCACGACTCCTTCACTCCCTGCAGCCCCGCCCGGGCACGAACCAGGTCGATGTAGTGGAACAGGTCGGCACTGTTTGCACCAGCAGGGCCTTCGGCTTCATTGATAGCTTCGGCATATAGCAGGTAGAGGTCGCTCAGCCGCATGATGGGCCATGCATAGCTGGGTGATGATATATTATTGATTGCATTCAGCTGGGCTTCGTAGGGGATGTATTTTTTTGGTATATAGCCAGTCCAGTTCCCCTGCCCTTCGGTACCGTCTGTTTCACCGATCTTGAATGCAAGGTACCGCAATGAGGATGGATCCTTATCGTTGTACTGTCCGGCACCGAACCAGACTCCTCCATCAAAGCCCACCCAGGCATAGAATCGAGGTTCACGGTCGAAATGCATGTCCACGGTGGTTCGCCCCTGCCTTATGTAAAGCCTATCCTTGGATGTGGCCGTTCTCAGGTTGTAAAGATCCCCGATGTTTCTGTTCTTGTCCTCATCCAATGGAACACCATTCTCCGTGTAGAACATCTCGGCAATTTTGATCGGCATGCCGAGCCATTTACAGATGTCGTTACTGTTGATATAGTCCGGATTCAGTTTTGGCATGGAAGCATGAATCATCCCTCCGCTGGTCGGAATCGAGATCATTTGCGTGTTTGCCCAGATTATCTCGCTGTTTGACCTGAGATTGAATGCATTGCGGAGAGTGATATTCAATACCGTAGTATCGTTGTATCTTTTAGCTGCATCCTCATATTTGTAGAGCATCATCCCTGCCTCGTGACAGATATCGATGGCCTCCTTGCAGGCCTTCATTGCCGCTTCCCATTTCTCCGGTTTGAATGTCGTATCGAAGAGCGGTGTGCCATCATGGTTTTTCAAGGTGGCCTGATCGTTGTTGCCATTGAACAGGGGACTTGCAGCAGTTACCAGTACTTTAGCCTTTAGCGAAAGAGCTATCGGTTTGGTAATGCGTCCGTAGTCGCTTGCCGGGTCAAGCACGAATGTGGGGAGCATATCCCCCTCGGTGGCTTCATCCAGCAACTCCACGATATAGTCAAAACACTCATCCACCGGATCACGTTCCACCTTGACCGCGTAGACATCTGCATCTACCGGCATGTTTTCACGGATCAATGGAACCGGACCATACATCTGCACCAGGCTGAAGTGGTAATAGGCTTTCAATACCTTGGCCTCTGCGGTCCATTGTTCCCGTTCCCAGGCCTGTAGATCGGGGACCTTGTCGACATTCTCCAGGAATGTGTTGCAGACGCGCAGCGCCTGGTACATGTTGTTCCATCTAGGAAGCACGGGGTTGGTCGCATTCTGGTTCCCTTCACTTATATCGAGACCGGCAAGCGAGAACCGGTTGGAGAAGTGGGTCGTCTTTCGGGTCCAGATATCATCTCCTCCCAGCGTCGCAGGGTCGGCGGACCCACCGTTTTTCGGCATGTAGGAGTAGCAGGTTGCCAGATATTTCAGCGCCTGTGTTCTTGAATTGAATGCCATATCCAGGGTGGCAACACCGTCGGGTACAACATCCAGCCAATCGCTGCAGGTAGACAGCGTCATTATTGCGACAAATAGAAGAACGATATGTTTTTTCATATTGCTAATCCTCAATTAAAAGTTAAGTTTAAACCGAAGTTAATTACCCTCTGAATGGGATAGCCCAGACCATTGCCGGCCATCTCCACATCCCACATCTTGAACTTGCTGAATAGCAAAAGGTTGGTTCCGCTGACGTAGAATCGGAGGTTGTTCATTCCGACCTTGTCGGTCACCCGTTTGGGGATGGTATAACCGAACTCAAGCTGCTTGAGTCTCAAGAAAGCGGCGTTGCGCATAAACCAGGTACTTGTCGCGGTGTTGTTTGAGATCAGTGTCGTGCTCAATCTTGGCCAGAGGGCATACACATCCTGATTCTCTTCAGACCAGTAACTGTTGGCATATGCCTTGAGAATCTGGGCATCGTTGATGAAAGGGGCCGTATTGGCTGCATCGATCCAGAACGATTGCCGGCCCGCACCCTGGAAGAATGTGGAGAAATCGAATCCTTTAAATCCTACAGATATTCCGAACCCGTAAACGATCTCCGGAACTGTGGGATATCCGATGGGTACCCTGTCGGCCTCGGTGATTTTGCCGTCCCGGTTAACATCCAGATATTTGATATCTCCACCACCATATTGGGATGTGCCAATGTATTGAGGTGGCGAACTGGCTGCTTCTTCATCATCTACAAAGAGCCGTTCTGCAATATAGCCTGTTACCTGATTCAGCGACAGGCCTACACGCGACCGCCAGGGTTCCTTGTACTCCGGTTCTTCATATATGTCGTACTGGCTGGTGGCATAGGTGAAATTTGCACGAGCCGACGTCCAGAAGTCCTTGTTCCAGCTCTTCTGGTATTCCAGCATCATGTCCACGCCCTTGCCTGACGCTTCCCCCACGTTTGCCCTTGGGGTTGCGGTAAGTCCCATAGTGGTTGGAATACTGGAACGGGTCATCAGGATATTCGACCTTCTTTCGGTAAAATACTCGGTAACAAGACTCAGCTCGTTCCATAATCCCAACTCGAGGGCAAAGTTCTGCTTGTACGATTTTTCCCAGGAGATATAGGGGTTGGCGTAGCGATTGATGGTAATGCCATTGTATCTCGTGTTGTACTCCTGACCAAATGTGGCACCTCTTCCACCGTCGTTCATGTTCACTTCGGAGAGGTAGAAGAAACGGTCATAGGCAGTACCGATCTGGTCATTACCGATCAGCCCGTAGGAGTAGCGCAGTTTCAAGTTGTTGACGACAGGTTTCAAGTCTACCCAGAACCCTTCGTTTGAGATAAGCCAGGCGGCACCTGCCGACGGGAAGAAGCCAAATCGGTTATTCTTGTCAAAACGTTCGCTTCCGTTATACCCGAAGTTGAATTCTGCAAAATAGCGAGAGTCATATGAATAGGTTGCACGACCCGACAGTCCGAGGTTCCTGGATGGAAGAGAGAGTTGAAGGGACCCTTCATTGGCATTCAGGGTTTCCCGTGCCTGGAATACCAGCAGGTTACTGATGCTGTGTTTCCCGAACTCACGGTTGTAATTGAGACTCCCTTCAAAATAGAAGGTGGAGTTCTGTTTCCTGTCATCGTTCAATTCATAATATGCCAGATACTCGGTGCCGATTTGGGTCTCGAACAGTTTGTAATCACCGTTCAGCCTGTTATAGGTACTGATCTCATAGTAGAAGGGATTGTATGACCTGTTCACCCCGAATTGAGAGAGGCGACTGACATTCATCATTGCTCTTGCGGATAACCCCTTGGTAATGAAATCCAGCTCCTGTTTCAATTCCAGCTGCGCCAGAATCTGTGAACGCGATTTCTCCTTGTAACCCCGTACCATTTCTGCATAAGGGTTGATCTTGCTGTTGTTGTAGTTGCCGAAGAGAATGTGGTTGGAATATTTGAAATCATTGTCGGTTGGGTAGTAAGCAGGAAACAGTACCGGATTGGAGTGTGCCATCAGGTTATACATGTCTGTTTCACCACGCAACGGACCTTTGTACTCTTCAAAGTTTGCACTCAAACGGACAATCAGTTCCGTCGTAGGCATGATGTTGATGTTGACGTTTGAACGCAGGTCGAAGTTGTTGATCGCAATATTGTTGTTGAAGTTGTTGCGCTTGTCCACCTTCAGGATACCATTGTCACGGTTGTACGAGCCGGCAACGTAGTAACGGGCGACACCGCCTCCACCGCTGACGTTCAGATTCATGCGCTGGTTCATGGTATAATCCTTGAACAACATCTCTTTCCAGTCGTTAGCAGGATAGATGAGCGGATATTTGCCAGCTTCGGTCATTTCGATCTTCTCCTGTGAATAGAGGATCGTTCCCAGCGGATCGCGCGTGAGGATCGCTTCGTTATGCATTTTCATGTAGGTGACCGGGTCGGCAAACTCTATAGTCTGGGTTGGAGCCGAGACGGAATTCTCGAAACGGAACGAGATCTTTGCAGGTCCTTCAACCCCCTGTTTTGTAGTAACCAGAATAACCCCATTTGCGCCGCGTGCCCCGTACAGGGCGGTTGCCGTTGCATCCTTCAGTATGGAGAAACTTTGAATGTCGTCGGGACGAAGCCGGGCAAGATCGGTTGAGGTGAGCTCAACGCCATCGATCAAAATCAGCGGGTTGGTATTGGTTCCGAAAGTGGTTATACCGCGTACGAAGAAGTCGGCATTGTCCTGACCGGGTTCACCGCTTCGCTGATAGGCAATTACGCCGGCCATATTGCCAGCAAGTACCGTGGTGAGGTTGCTTGTCGGAGTTTTTAAATCTTTCGGGTTCACGGTAGTGATAGCCCCGATTACGCTCTCTTTCTTCTGTTTTCCGAATGCAACGACAGTCACCTCCTCCAGTTCCATCTTTTTTTCACTCATCTGGACATTGATCACAGTCTGATTCAAAACATCTACAATCTGGCTCTCCATCCCCAAGAAGGCAAAGACCAGCTTGTCGGTCGGCCTGGCTTCGATGGAGTAGGTTCCATCATTATCGGTTATTACACCTTTTGTGGTTCCTACAATTGTAATCGTGACCCCGGGCAATGGATCTCCCAGTTCATCAACCACCTTGCCCCGGATGATGTTTTGCTGTTGTCTGATATCTTCCGGTCTCTCGATGAGGGCTCTTTTCTCTTCTGATTCATACACGACAATCTGTTTATCCAGGATGCGATAGTCGAGTGTTGTATTTGAGAAGAGAGCGTCCAGCAGTTCCGTCACATCTTTTGAACTGACCTCGATGTTTACCTTCTTCTCAACCAACTTCTCACAGTTATCCGAAAAAACAAAAATGTAGTCACTCTTTTTTTCAATCTCCCTACAGACCTCCTTTATCGAAATTGTAGAGGACTTGATGTTGAATCCTTGAGAATAACTGTTTGATGCCGAGGAAAACAAGATACAGAAAAACAAGAAAAATAGTGTTATCCTCATGATTTTCAAACAATTTTTTAAATTATTGAGAGGGTCTTTCCCCCCAATAGATCGTTTATTCATATCTTTGTGCGTTTTTAATTATTGAGTCCGCTCCGAAAAGTCGGAGGGATAATTTTAGTTTATAATTTTTCCTGTTCATAACCTTTTATTCACCGGGTGATTTTCACCCTGAAAAATCTCCTTGAAATATTCGCGTATGTAATTATTATTCATTATCTTAGCGGTGTATTTAAACTCGTTACAACATGTTTAAGAAATCAGATTCCCATAGTCAATTAGACCTGTTTTCATCGCCAACGGAGTACTTCAGGGGCTCCAAGAAGAAGGAATACCTGAAAGATGGCTCCTGGCATAACCTGTTTCGCAAAGAGGTCGTGATGCGCGTTGACGAGAATATATTCAGCGTGCTCTATTCCGAGGGTAACGGCGCGCCCAACGCTTCGATACGCGTACTGGTCGGGATGATGATCCTGAAGGAGGGCCAGGGATGGAGCGACAGGCAGCTGTTTTCCGAATGCGGGTACAACCTTTTGACTCGAAGCGCGCTGGGACTCATGTCCCTCGAGGACGCCGAGCCGGTCCCGTCCACCTATTACCTTTTCCGCCGTAACCTGGTTGAACACGAGAAGGAACACGGCGTGGACCTGTTCAAGGAGTGCCAGTCGCGAATCACCCGCGACCAGGCCCTCGAGTTCAACGTGGAAGGCAAGCGGGTGCGCATGGACAGCAAGCTGGTCGGCAGCAACATCGCCTGGTACTCCCGGTACGAGTTGATCCACGAGACCCTTCGCCTGTTCATCGCTGAAAGAGAGGAGCATATCTTCAAAAGAAGCCTTTCCAAAGAGATGTTCTCCCTTATCGAGAGCATCCGGGGCGAAACGGGAAACAAGGTGGTCTACCGCAGCACGAAGGAGGAGGTGGACGCCCGTTTCTTGGAGTTGGGCAAACTAATGTACCTGTTTATCAACCTCTTCAAGAAGCATGACTATGGACAGTACGGGACCCTTAAAGCGGTCTTCGAGCAGCAATACACCGTCAGCCGGGAAAAGGTCGTCCTCCCGCTCGAGAAGGAAAAGGTGAGCGCCAAGTCCATCCAGTCGCCCCACGACACCGACTGCCACTACCGCGACAAGGACGGCAACAAGGTCAAGGGGTACTCGGTGAACATCACCGAGACATGCGATCAGGAACGTGACGGTCAAGAGGCGGCGTTGAACCTGATCACCGACACGCGGGTAAAGGAGGTTTCAGCCCCGGACAACGGTTTCTTTCAGCAAGCCCTGGAACAGACACGGGAAGTAATAACCGGCGAGATCGAGAAGGTGCATGCCGACGGGGCTTACAACAGTGCCGAGAACCGGGAGTACTGCCAAGGCGATGAAAGCGGCATCGACATGGTGATCACCGCCATACAGGGAGCGATGCCGAGATATGACATCCGCCCGGATGAAGACGACGATAACAACCTGATAGTGACAGATAACAAGACGGGGGAATTAGTACAATCGTACCCGGTAAAACCCCGGGGAGACAAGACGAAAAGGAAATGGAGTATCAAGACCGGTGAAAGGAAATACCGCTACTTCGACGAGGACAACCTCAGGGTTGCCGACTTGCGACGGAAACTAAAGGATATCCCCCCGGGGGAATCCTGCCTCAGGAATAATGTCGAGGCAACCATCTTCCAGCTTGGCTACCATTACCCGGATGACAAGAGCCGTTACAGGACACTTGCCAAGCACAAGCTATGGGCTTACTCCCGCTCGTTGTGGATAAACTTCGTCAGGATAGTAAATTACACGACGCGAACATGTCAAAGAGCACTTTCGGGGCAAAAAACGCCCCGGTATATATCTAATTTATGTTTCAATATGTATATTATTGTAAACAAGTTTATTTTCAACAAGAACAATCAAAACTGTCCGGCGAAATCGCTTTTTTCAGCAATTTGAGAAAAAGAGGTTTTCAGAGCGGACTCATAGATGAAACGAGACACACAGATTTTCGAAATTATCGAACAGGAAAAATTACGTCAGTTAAAGGGAATAGAACTTATCGCTTCGGAGAACTTCGTAAGTGATCAGGTGATGCAGGCAATGGGGTCCGTCCTTACCAACAAGTATGCCGAAGGTTATCCGGGCAGGCGTTACTACGGCGGTTGCGAGGTGGTGGATTTAGGTGAGCAATTGGCTATCGACCGCCTGAAGAAGTTGTTCAATGCCGAGTGGGCCAATGTGCAACCGCACTCGGGTGCACAGGCAAATGCAGCCGTTTTTCTGGCTTGCCTGAAAGCGGGAGACAAGTTCCTCGGACTCAACCTTTCGCACGGTGGACACCTTTCACACGGTTCACCGGTAAACTTTTCCGGTTTGATGTTTCAGGCACTGGAATACAACGTCCGGGAGGACAATCAGCAAGTGGATTACGACCAATTGGAATCGGTTGCGCGTGCCGAACGCCCAAAACTGATCATCGCCGGAGCATCAGCCTATTCGCGTGAATGGGATTATGCCCGTATCCGCAAAATCGCCGATGAAATCAAGGCCCTGTTCATGGTGGATATGGCGCATCCTGCCGGACTGATCGCCGCCGGATTGCTGGACAACCCGTTAAAATATGCGCACATAGTAACCTCTACTACCCACAAAACGCTTCGCGGCCCGCGCGGAGGCATTATTTTAATGGGACAGGATTTCGAGAACCCGTGGGGGTTAAAAACGCCGAAGGGAGAAGTGAAAATGATGTCGGCACTGTTGGATTCGGCCGTTTTTCCGGGAATGCAGGGAGGTCCGCTGGAACACGTCATTGCTTCCAAAGCCGTGTCGTTTGGCGAAGCGTTGGATCCCGAGTTCAAAACCTACCAGGCACAGGTGAAAAGGAATGCAGCCGTTATGGCCCAGGCATTTGCGGATAAAGGTTACAAAGTAGTGTCGGGAGGTACGGACAACCACATTGTTTTGGTGGATTTGCGGACGAAGTTCCCTGCGCTGACCGGAAAAGTGGCGGAGAAAGTGCTTGTGGAAGCCGATATCACGACCAACAAAAACATGGTCCCGTTCGATAGCCGCAGCCCGTTCCAGACCTCCGGATTGCGTTTTGGAACACCGGCAATCACGACCCGTGGAGCGAAAGAATCGCTGATGGGTGATATTGTGGAAATGATCGACACGGTGCTTGCCGACGTGGAAAACGACAAGACAATAGCATCGGTTCGTGAAAAGGTGAATGCTACTATGAAGCAATTCCCGTTGTTCGCGTGGTAGAATTGCAATAGATGATCCTTCAGACCGACATAAAATTTGTTCCGGGTGTGGGCCCCAAACGGGCGGGGATCTTAAATAAGGAACTCGACGTTTTCACGCTGGGCGATTTGCTACGCTATTATCCTTACCGGTATATCGACCGGAGCCGGATGTATTACGTGCACGAAATCGACGGTAGTATGCCGTACATCCAGCTCAAAGGGAAAATAACGGCTTTCGAAATGTTCGGTGAAGGACGGAAAAAACGGCTTGTGGCGCATTTTACCGATGGTACGGGCTTTATCGATCTGGTGTGGTTTCAGGGTATCCGGTTTGTGGAAAATAAGTACAAGGCCAATCAGGAGTATATCATTTTCGGCAAACCCACGCTTTTCAACAACCGTTGGAACATAGCCCACCCCGATATTGATCCCTATTTGAGCGAAGCCGACCGGCCCGATGGCCTCATGGCGATGTACAACACCACGGAGAAGATGAAAAACCATTACCTGAATTCGAAAGCCGTTCAGAAAATCATCGAAAATGCGTTTGGAATGATTAACGGCAGGCTTCCGGAATCCCTCTCTGCCGATGTGGTGAAAACGGCTCATCTCATGTCGTTCCACGACGCTGTCGAGAACATTCATTTCCCCAGGAATCCCGTATTGCTGCGGGACGCCGAGTTCAGGTTGAAATTTGAGGAGTTGTTTTTTATCCAGCTTAACATCGTCCGGTATGCTGCCGACCGGAAAGACAAACTCAACGGCTTTGTTTTTAAAAGGGTGGGGAAGTACCTGAATTTGTTTTACGAGAAACACCTGCCGTTTGAACTGACCAACGCGCAAAAACGGGTAATCAAAGAGATCCGCAAGGATACGGCGTCGGGCAAGCAGATGAACCGTCTTTTGCAAGGGGATGTAGGTAGCGGGAAAACGTTGGTGGCGGTCATGTGCATGCTGATTGCGATGGATAACGGTTTCCAGTCCTGCCTGATGGCCCCTACTGAAATTTTGGCGTCACAGCACTTCGAGACTTTCCGCGGGCTGCTGTCGGACATGGATGTGAATGTGGCGTTGCTGACGGGCTCGACCCGGAAAAAAGAACGTGCAGACATCCATGCCGGATTGTTGTCGGGAGACATACACATCCTTATCGGTACCCACGCCCTTATTGAAGATGTGGTGCAATTCAACAACCTGGGATTTGTGGTTATCGACGAACAACATCGTTTTGGCGTGGCGCAGCGTGCGAAACTTTGGTCGAAGAACGAGCATCCTCCACACGTTTTGGTGATGACGGCCACCCCCATCCCCCGTACGCTCGCCATGACGGTTTACGGCGATCTGGATGTCTCCGTGATTGATGAATTGCCCCCCGGAAGAAAACCCGTGCAGACACTGCACCGGTACGACAAGAAGCGGGGAGCGCTTTATCAGTTTATCCGCGAACAGGTAAAAGCCGGAAGGCAGGCTTATATCGTCTATCCCCTGATCGAGGAAAGTGAGACGCTGGACCTGAAAAACCTGGAAGAGGGGTTTGTCCATATCCGGGAAGCTTTTCCCGAATTTACCGTCTGTAAAATGCACGGACGCATGAAACCTGCGGAGAAAGAGGAGGTGATGCAGCGGTTTGTGGCCAACGAAGCACAAATCATGGTGTCCACCACCGTTATTGAGGTGGGAGTCAATGTGCCGAACGCTTCGGTAATGGTAATCGAAAGCGCACAACGTTTCGGCTTGTCGCAGCTTCACCAGTTGCGGGGCAGGGTGGGACGTGGCGCCGACCAGTCGTACTGTGTGCTGATCACGCCTTACGGTAAGCATTCGGTAAACCCCGTCCTATTTAACTTTTGATCCTTGCTATATTTGCCCACAAAAAAAATATGTGGACATTAAATCAGTTTGAGGAGATTTTTGATCGTTACCAGGCCAGCGGGCTTCGGATAAAAGAGTTCTGCCGGAACGAGTCGATAGTGGAATCCAAGTTTTATTACTGGCAAAAGAGATTGCGAGAGCATAACTACAGGACTGGGCGAGAGTCCGGTTTCGTTCCGATCGTCTTTACCGGCTCCAATCCATCACCGGCAACCAAAGAAGTTGTCCATCATCAACCGATTCCGGTGCATGTTGACCCCACCCCGGGAAATGTTCTCGAAATAGTCTATCCCAATGGAGTAAAAGTGCGTGTTCCAAAGGGGACTGATCCAACACAGCTGCGTTCATTAATCCTCCTGACCCAATAAGCCATGTTCAATCTGAACGCCTCGATGCGTTACTGGCTTTATCCTTTTCCAACGGACATGCGAAAAGGGTTCTACACTTTAAGCGGACTGGTCACTGAGGGGATGGGACAGGATGTACGCAGCGGTGACGTGTTCATTTTTCTGAACCGTCATTGCACGAGTATGAAAGCATTACATATGGAGCACGGCGGACTGGTGATCTACTATATGAAACTTGAGAAAGGCAATTTTGCACTGCCCCCGCTTGATGAAAAAGGCAAAATCCACCCCTTTTCCTGGCAAAAACTAATGTTGATGGTACAGGGTATTGACGCTGAAAAATGTCACTATAAAAAACGTTGGAAAAGCGCATAAACAGACGATTTTAGTCACTTTTTCTCTTGCATATATTGCCCCTTTTTTGTATCTTTACTCTCGTTATCTGACAGAAAAAGATGCAAGAAAACAAGGAAAATCCGAACGAACTTCTCGAACTCCTTTTGGAGAAATGCGACCATTTATATCAGGAGAACATGCTCCTGAGGGGTAAACTGGAAGATCGCACGGATGTTGATGCATTAAAATCCTCTTACGAGAAAACCATATCCGAGAAAGATACTAAGATCGTCGACCTGGAAAAGCAGGTAGCTTATCTCAGGCGCCGCATATGGGGTAAATCCAGCGAGCGCTACATCCAGGAAGATCCGCAGCAGCGACGTATCGACTTTGACGGCTTTGACCTGTTGCCCGGGGAAATAGAGCTTGTAGAGGCAGCCAGGGCAGAGATAGAGACCTTCAGGGAAAGACGCGTGAAGGAGCGGGTGAAACAAAAACCGGTTCGCAAGCCTTTATCTGAAGACTTCCCCCGCATTGAGGAGCACCTTTATCCCGATGAAATAAACGACAACATGGATGCCTGGACCGAGTTAGAACCGGAGGTCACCGAGGTGCTGGAGTATGAACCCGGGAAATGCTATGTCAGGAAGATTGTCCGTCATAAATATGTTTTAAAAAGCAAGCCATCACGGGAGTCTGAAGAGAAGTCTTCTCTCATTGTAACGGCATCACTTCCGACAAAATACCAGCCTATCGCACGCAGCTATGCCGGAGCATCCCTTTTGGCGGAGCTGATGATAAACAAGTACGTGAATCACCTGCCTTTTTACCGCCAGATACAGATGATGAAACAGCTGGGCGCCAATCTGCCACCACCCACGGTCAATGATTGGTTCAAAGATACGGCCGATTTACTAAGACCGCTTTACTATCGACTCAAGGAACTGGTTCTTGCCACCGATTACATCCAGGTGGATGAGACAACCGTGCCCGTGATCAATAACGAGAAGCATAAAACCGTCAATGGATACATGTGGATGGTGCGTTCTGTCATGGACTCACAGCTCTTCTTCCATTATGACCATGGCTCAAGGGCTCAGAATGTTGCCTTGTCCTTGTTGAATGACTTCCGTGGTGCCATGCAGACAGACGGGTATGCCGTGTACAAAATGTACGAGCAGAAAAAAGGTGTACTTCCCCTGGGATGTTGGGCCCACGCCAGAAGGAAGTTTACAGAGTCGTTGAAAAATGACAAATCCCGTGCTGAGTATGCGCTTGAACAGATCGGCCTTCTCTACGAGGTGGAAAGGGAGGCTGATGACAAAAACCTCTCCTATGAGGATAGGGCCAAGCTCAGGGAAAGCCTCGCTTACCCGATCATGGTTGCCTTTGAAAAGTGGTTGGTTCGTGAATATGAAAAGGTTCTGCCCAAGAGCCCGATAGGAAAGGCGATAAAGTACACTTATGACATCTACCACCGTTTGACACGTTACCACCTGGATGGCAGATACCGCATTGACAATAATCTCGCCGAAAACAGCCTGAGAGGCCTGGCCCTGGGAAGAAAGAATTACCTTTTTTGCGGTAACCATGACGCTGCCGAGGATGCTGCAGTCATGTACTCGTTGCTGGGGTGCTGCAAGGCTGCCGATGTGAACTTCCGCGACTGGATGGTGTATGTGCTGAGCCATATACACGACTATGACGAAGACTACACCAGAGATCTTGCAGAACTGCTCCCGGGTAACTACTCCAGGAGAAACTCCTAAAAACTCCACATCGACTCCGAATGTTTTGGAGGTTTTTGAAAGTCCACTTTCTTAGACCAAGAAATCATAGAATCAAATACGGGCATCACCGAATGCTTACGCCTTACGAGCTCTCTGCCGATACCCGTAAGCGGATGGAGATCATGACCGAGAGCAACGACGGATTCGTTATCGCCGAAGCCGACCTGAAACTACGCGGTCCGGGCGACCTGGAAGGCACGCAGCAAAGCGGTATCCCCTTCAACCTTAAAATAGCCGACCTGGTACGGGATAACGCCATCCTGTTCCGCGCCCGCGAGGTTGCGGAAAACATCATCTCCCAGGACCCTAAGCTGTCCCAACCGGAACATTTGGTGTTGAAACAACAGCTCAGCCGTTTGGGCGGAAACCGCTACGATTGGGGAAGGATTGGGTAGGAAAGACCCCGTCGAATTATTGATGTTGTATCGACGGGTCTAAGAAAGAAGAAAAGTTTATATGATTATCCGCAATAGTTCCTATTGTAAATTCTTGATTTGAAATCAGGCGCACACGATACGGCGGCTATCAACAGCCTGTCAAACTGGTTTTCCCCGAAGTAACGCCTGTTGAATTTATAACAGAACTGGTTGAGGTAATATTGCAAGTATTCTGGTTTTATCTTGTAATACACGCCCAGGAGCTGTCGTTTGGCATTGCTGATCGCGGTATGCACCCAGGGCAGCACCTTGGAAAGATCCTCGTGTGGAATAACAGATGCCGTATGTGAATGAACATGCTCTTTCAATTTAGTGTAAGATGTTGAGTCATCGGTGGTCAGATCCGCCGTGCTTTCAACGTGCTCTTTGACATTCCTTGTAATTGTACCGGACTTCAAGTTACTGATCACTTTCATTTTCAGGTATCTAACCTTCTTGGGTTTCTTACCCGGTTTGGGGTTTTCAACGGTTTTGCTTTCAGCCATTACCAGCACTTTGGTCTTTTTTTGGCTCCCGCGGCCGCGCTTCAACGGTTTGTCCCTCTCTTCAAGGGATATTTCGGTGGAAAAGAAGGCGTCGTCCAACTCGATGGCTCCCTCGAGGGTGTACTCATCATCGCGTTTGCCCATCACGTCACGCAGTTTATTGACCATTTCCCATATGGGCTGGTAACGCTTGTGTCCCAGCTGGCGCTGCAGCTCCGCAGCGGAAAAGGAGCCCTTGGTCGCCGTGAGCAGGTGCATGGCCACGAACCAGTAACGGTAGGGCAGGTTGGAGTGCTGCATGACGGTGCCTGAACGCAAGGTTTGGCGTGCGCGACAACGCTTGCATTCATAGGCCTGCTTGTTTTCCAGCCAATAATGTTCTTTACAATTACAATGACGACAGGTTACTCCCATTTGGTCTCTTTGTTCTTTGAATTTTTTCCGACAGGATTCCTCATCGGGGTAATTTATAGCAAAATCCAGGATATTCATAGCTTGAATCTTTATATCGCTAGCGATGTAAATATAATGAATATCAGTGAATTGTGCAAGTATTTTTGAAACTTATTTATAACTTTTTCCCGCTAAATTCTTTAGGAATAACTGCGGATAATCATAAAAGTTTATAATATCTCTTCGGTAGTCTGATTGAAGTAATCAATCGATTGTTTGATTTCGGGCAGGTTATTTTCCCAGTTAGCTTCGTATTCAATAGTGAAATACCCTTTGAAATCTTGTTGTTTTAACTCTTCCAGTATTCCTTTCACATTCAAAATACCCGTTCCCCAGACTACATCTTCCAACTGTTTCCCTTCACCTTGCGGAGCGATATCCTTGAAATGCATTGCGATTAGTCTCCCCTGGAGTTGTTGTAGTGCCGGTACCGGATCGATTCCCATTCGCTTGAAATGACCTACATCAGCGCTTGATCCTAGCAAAGTCCCCCGGTTGCCGATATAATCCAACAAAATCTCCGGTTTCCAATAGGAGTTTTCGTTGGGATGGTTATGTGCAGCTAATTTTATGCCATATTTCCCCGCAAGGTTTTCTACAACGTCCCAATCCTCGCGAGAGGGTTCTGCACTTATAAATTCCATCTCCATGTTTTTGGCAAAAGAAAACACTTTCTCCCACTCTTCGCGTGAAGAAGTCCAAACGCCGGACGATACAATTTTTATATCTTTCGACTTTGCCACTTCTTTCAGTTGTTCTTGTTGTTCGGGAGTTAGATCATAGCCAAAAATAGCATCTCCGAAACCTTCTCCCATCTTTTGTCCCGGATAAATTTCGATGTAATGTAATCCCAGTTGTTGCGTTTTGTCCAAAGCTTCAACCGCTGTGAATAAATGAAAGGTATAGGATTGCATGGAAAGTCTCCACCCCTGTTTCTCGGCCTTGGTTTCCTTTCTGGACGGAACTGTGCAAGCAGACAAGCAACAGGCTAAAAGGAAAAATAAAAGTTTGTTTATTTTCATATTGTCGGTTTTTATAACGATAGCACGCTTAAGAATTCAGCGTGCTATCGCATTGATTTATTATCTTAACTATTTGGCATTGCCGGTAACGAAAAGCCGTTATGATAGGTGTGTTTTATCCACTCATTTGCCATATCTAATGCATTAAATTCTGCAAACCTTCTATCAAATTTCGGATCACCATCAATTACTGCATATTCATCAACCGTAACAATTTTAATTTTATCGTTTGGTGAAATATTGGAGAATCTCATGTTCTCACCGTCCCATTGCAGTTCGCGATGCAATCCTTGCAATCCCGAAAGACGTGTAGCCAGCACACCCATTACTACCATTTCATTAAACGGTCCTGAAAACTGGAAGTTTGAGGAAGATTCTCTCCTGCTTGAAGGAGATTCTTTGCAAGCCCTTATCCAGTCTTGTTCGTGGGCATTTGTTGCCCAGATGTTGCCGTTACCTCCTTTTACCCTTGGAATGGTAGGTTCAGGTTGTGTGAAATCAGCCATTTTTGAAGTTGGTAATAACGTTGGATTCATACCATAGCATCCGGTCATAATTTTTCCTTTTGTCCCGATCAGAATGATTCCGCCATTCTCATCCCCCATCATCTCTCCGTCTTTCAATTCCGAGGGGCGGTCGGGTAACAATCCTCCGTCGTACCAATATACTTTTAGTTCTGGCATATTTACCTTTTCTTTTGGTGGGCGTGCAGGGAATTTATAAGTGACGACCTGGGCTTGTGGAGGAGAATACAGGTTTGACAATGTTGAACTCGCTGATACGCTTGTGGGATATTTTAAATCCAGCGCCCAATACAAAGGGTCCATAATGTGACAGGCCATATCCCCCAATGCGCCGGTTCCAAAATCCCAGAACCCTCTCCAGTTCCAGGGTGTATAGGCTGGATTGTATGGCCGTTTTTGAGCAGGTCCGATGAATAAATCCCAATCCAGATCCGCAGGGATAGCTGGTCCACCTTTTGGTTCGGATAAGCCTTGAGGCCATATGGGCCTGTCAGTCCATGTGTGAACTTCATAAACATCCCCGATTATTCCGGATTGCACCCATTCAGCTATCTGTCTACACCAATCAAAAGAATTACCCTGATTCCCCATTTGCGTTGCTACTTTATATTTCTTAGCAAGTTTGGTAAGCAAGCGAGATTCATATACACTATGAGCTAATGGCTTCTGCACATAGGTGTGTTTACCCAGGGTAATTGCATGTGCTGCAACTCCTGCATGAGTGTGATCGGGAGTGGCAACCATAATGGCGTCTATGGATTTACCCATCTTATCAAACATTTGCCGCCAGTCTTTAAAACGTTGCGCTTTTGGGTAATCGCTAAACGTCTTCGCTGCATATTTCCAGTCTACATCGCACAATGCCACGATGTTCTCTGTTTTCATATTTGCCAGGTTACGGCGCCCTACACCGCCAACGCCGATTCCAGCGATGTTTATTTTATCGCTGGGAGCCAGATGGCCGTGTGATTTACCCAATATGGTATTGGGTGCAATTGTGATACCAGCTGTTGTAATTGCAGCTGTTTTTAAAAAAATTCTGCGTGAAATTGACATATTTATTTTATTTTAGTAGCTCAAATTTGAGTTAATTCGTCGAGCCTTAAAAAGCCCAACTTTCTTTGGTTTGTAAAATTATACCGCTCCTGATTGGGGTAAGTTTTCTGTCCAGAAACAAAAATATTTTTCCAAAAAAAAACAGAAAGATGATTTCCACTTGTTTATCATCCTTTTGAAGTTGCAACCGGAGACTGCGAGCATCACGGTGATCTTCTTTCAGGTGTCCGATTACCGGATCAATGCTTGCACACTTGCGGAAGTACTTTCTCTCTTTATTCTTTCGATACGTACTCAATGCTTTCTTAAAGGATTTGGGGATGTGGATGAGTGTATCCCTGACTTTACTTCTTCCACGGTAACCCCTTTCGAAGATACCGTTTCGGAGTTTTCTTTCCGTCAACTTCTCCACTTGTTCAATAGCCTTGTCCAATGTGTGCCCGTCAAATTCATTTCTAAAACTCAAGGCACCTGCAATTACACCGGTACCGGTTCGTGTGATGGATACCTTGTTTTCAAACTCGTACAGTTTATGCTCTTTCTCCTTGCTGATGCATTGCACATTAACCTTGGCGCCCAGTTTCCTTTCCACGTCGCGTACGAGCCGTCCGGCTATGGGACGCCCCTTCTTATTCGCTTTCCTGGCTTTACCCTTGTTTCGTGGGTGATTGCGGAAGCGTTGGTCGTAGGAAAGATTTTTAGGATTCGCCTGTAACTCTGGCGCAATTTCAAACCATTTCTGTCGGCTATCTTCCAGCACCTCTTGATAATCTTCTTTGCCAGTTTATCATCCGTGGGAAAGGTGATGCTCTTCTCCTGGACAGTGGTATCGATGTAGACGTCCGTATCGTTCGAAACTTTACCATTGATGCGAATGCTCTCCCTTAAGATCAGCTCAACACCCTTTTTGCCGATGCGATGACGGAAATGAACCAGCTCGGATGCTTCACAAGGTACCCGGGGTTGAAACTCCTGTTCCCCACAAAAGTATTGATAGTAGTTGTTTTCACTTCGTTGTTTCACCATGCTTTCGTCAGAGAGATCGTAAACACGTTTCAGGATCAACAAACCCACCATTAGGCGAATGGGTTTCGCCGGACGTCCGTTATCGGGACAATACAGGGGTGAGGACTCTCTTTCAAACATCTCCCAATCAATTTTATTGGCTAGAATGAATAGCGGGTGCTTATGATTCAATGTGCTTTCAAGTGAAAAGAACAATGAGTGTTGTGACCGATCTTGTTGCTTTGCCAGCATAATTTTCTGCAAGATTTATATCTCAAATTTACAAAATGGACTTGCAAACTTAATTGAGACAAAAAGTTAAGCGACATTTTTAATTGAATCTTTTTTAATATTATACTGATTCCAAAATTCATCAATGGTTAAGTTTCCCAATGCTGAGAATCTTCTTTTATGATTATACCAGGATTCAATATATTCAAATACATACAAGCGCATTTGCTCTCTTGTTTTGAGTTTGGTACCATAGACCAATTCAGATTTGAAAGTTTTGAAAAAGCTTTCAGCCACGGCATTATCCCAACAATTTCCCTTTCCACTCATACTTTGTTCCAGCTTCAAGGATTTCAACAGATTGACAGTCTGTTTGCAAGCATATTGTATGCCCCGGTCAGAATGAAATATCATTCCTTCTCCAAAAGGTCTGTTCCTATTGGCCATCCTGATGGCCGGAACTACGGTATGGGATGCATTCATATGATCGCTTATGGACCATCCGATCAGTTTGCGGTCAAAAAGATCCAGCACACAGGTCAGATAAAGAAATCCATCCTTACACGGAATATACGTCAGGTCAGAGACACACGCTTTCACAGGCTCATTCTGATTAAATTCGCGATTCAACAGATTTGGAGCAACCTTATAGTTGTGAGAGGCATCCGTCGTCACTTTGAATCGTCTCGAGAGTTTGCTGCGCAAGCCCATTTTCCTCATGTGGCTTGCTACAGTGGTTCTCGAGACAGGAGTTCCGGATACCTGCAAATCCTTTGCCAGCCGGGGGCTTCCATTGCGTCCCCTGGCTGCAAAATATGCATCCCTGATCTTTTCGTCCAGCTCCATATATTTGCGCTTACGTTGGCCCTCCGGATCTTTAAGCCAGCGGTAATAACTGCTCCTGGGGACTTTCAGTACTCTGCACATCACCTCGACCGTCCATTGTTTCGAGTTATATTCCTTTATAAAGAGATAGATCAACGATCTCTCTTGGAGATGATGCTCAAAGCTTTTTTTAATATGTCCCGCTCCGTTTCAGCCTCGCCAAGGCGTTTTTCCAGTTCAGCAATCCTTTTGGTATCTTCACTTAATGACTGGACACCGTGTCCGGGGAAACTGGCTTCTCCTTTCTGCTGGTATTCTTTCCGCCAACGATATAAAAGAAAGGGGGCAATACCCAATTCCTGTGCAAGCTCGGAAATATTCTTGCGTTCTAAACTGAGTTTGACCGCATTCTCTTTGAATGCCTTGTCAAAATGGGTTCTTTGTTTTCTCATATTACACAAAAATAAGCGTTTATGCTTAACTCTGTGTCCCGGCTAAGTTAGTAATTCCACTTATGCTTAAATTTCTATTTGCTACTCAAATACAAGGATCCAAATGATGTGCATACATGAAAATCGGGATCGTTGGTCTTAGGGTCTATCCAAGACCACCAGTTAGGATTTGTATCTTCGGAAGATGCGAAGTCGCCGCGGTAAAAGCCCATAATAAGCTTGCCATCAGAAGAAAGTAAACCCAATTTGCGTATTTGATCTAGCGAGATAGCACCCTCGACAAAGTATTGATCATTATCAATACGTGTAGCTATTTTCATTGCCTGCAGATCCCATTTGTAATCAAATTGACGATAGTGTAGGGCACTATAGTCCATCACCTTGCCTTGTGGATCGATTTCAATACAATAATACATTTTCTCTAGCTTAGTATCCTGCGCAAAGAAGAGTTCTACACGGTCGCTCACATTTACAGATGACTCCTCAGAATCGTTATTATATGTTATCTCTGTATCGGCAACATCAAACGCGAAATAGAGCCAGTCAAAGTCATGAGCCAAATAAAGTTTTGTATCATCGGTAAGATGCTTCCAACACTCAATCAATGGACCGATAAGAGGCTCAACACACCAGTCCTCACTCTCACCATCCACCTTGATGTTTTTAGCAACAGGAACTATCAAAAATTTATCTTTTATACTACATGCAGACACCAATAAGCAGACTGTTAACAACGTAAAAATACTGGGTTTCATACATCTCTTTTTCTTTAAAAATCGTCTGACAAGAGAATTATTTGACAGATCAACGGGAAAATTATCGTTCGCATCACTAACCAGATCTGAAAAGGTAGATATAGAAGCAAGAGATAAAAATATTATTTTCTTCATACTCTTTTTTATTATTTGGGAGGACAGTACTCGCTTAGAATCTTTGCATACTCTTTCAACGAAGTAGTGTCATGATAAGCTTTAAAATAGGCATCATCCATATATACTGCGAAAGTAGTTATATTACGAATGCCATAGTTTGCGTATATGTCAATATCTTTTGAGAACACATTCTTATCCCAAACAACCTTTTTTGCAGGCTTCGTGTAAGCATTTTGAAGCGATACATCTAGCCAATACTCTAAAATAACCGCTTCGGTAGCATCAAATACCTTGAGATTCTCTGCTAAGTAATCAAGATTTTGACCGTTTGTCATATCCAAATTGCCTGTGCATACAGCATCACGATCGGCCAAAGAGACAGTCCAATTACGGTATACGGGAGCAAACTCGAGGAAGATACCATCTTCAGGAACAATCTTCACGGGAGCTTTCAAAGTACCTTGGTATGCAAGGTGAGCTAACTTAGCTTTAGAGTCAATTCTGGCACGTAAAGCCTTTATGATATGATTTTCGATAATTAGAGCCTGTTCGCTTTCGGAGTATTCAGCACATTCACTACACTCGCAACCAGCAGCATTGTCATCACACCAAAAGTAGTAACGGTGGTTTGTGGGTACTAGGGTCTTTGCTATCTCCACAGCATTATTAGTGATAATATCCAATGCCTTTTCAGAGTGAACGCAACAGTTAAAATCTGCGATTCGAAGACCCTCAATATTCATTCTGAACATTGTAGAGTCCTCGGCAAAAAGTTCACGAGGCAAAAGATCGGTCATAGAGTGAAGCTGATGTTCAACATCAATACCATACTTCTTGCAATCCGTCAAAAATTTTTGCCCTTTATCTGATTTTATAAAATCTCTTACTTGGTTAGGAAAAACATGTGTCCCAATTGTATTGATTCCACTTTCAGCAGCCAATTTAGGCCAATCAACTGTCTCCAAATCATGAACGCTTAACACTACGCCTATCATCTGATATCCATCATTGTTCTGATATCCATCATTGTTGCTGCATGAAACGAGTAAAGTAGTAACTAAAACAGAGAGAACTAAATAGGGTCTGCTTATTAATTCCCAATCAGGCACACAATTTCATTTGTGGCCCGAGTGGATAAATGTTTATATTTCTCACTATCATTAACTTCTGTAGTAACGAGACAAAATAAGGTAAGGGAATATCCCTCATATGCCGGATCAGATTCATCACAAAAATGATAGCCCCTATCCAACTCCTTGACGTCGAGGAGAGTCTGGCCCGGATATCATTTAAACCATATCCACGCTTGCCCTGTCCAAACTTCCCTTCAACCTGGTTGCGTTCCGCCGTCTCTCGTCGCTCTTTACGTTTTTGGTATCTGCTCTTGATCTCTTTTGCCGGCTTTCGTCCCAGTGGTTCCCCGGTGTAGCGGATTCTTTTCTCTTTCAAGAACCGTCTGTTCTCCCGGGTAAGATATATCTTGTCCACCTGAACCAGCTCCGGATACTTCCCTGTCAGCTTCCTGAAGCGTTCAACCTGTGACTGAAGATCCTGCCCCTCATTGAACGCATCCCAGTGGAAATGATCTACCCTGGCATAGCCATCCAGCAGGCTGATGTTGATCTTGGCGCCAAACTCCGTCTTGGCCTTGGCTTTACCACGGACGATGGGGCGAACATGTGGCTGATGAATGTTCACTATGCGATCTTCTACTTGATGGCTCTTCTTCTTATACATCGTCTCCTGTTGTTCCAGCAGATGCTGGATGACAAAAAAATACTTTAGTTGCCGCCGGTCGAAGGGAATCGGTTTATCCTTTATGGTGTCCAGTATCCCGTTGATAGTCCGCACATCCCGTTTCAGGTAGTTGATCTGCTTGCGTATCGCTTTTCGTAACACGTTGGCTGGTTTTCTCTTCATTTTCGACACATTCAAAAAATCCTTGCGTGCAACCCTTCTGTATGTACGGGGTTTATCTTTAATACCCAGTTTCAAACACAACTCATCGATCAGCTCTTCTGCCTTCTGGCGGCTCTCGTTCAGCAGATCCAGATCGGTGGGATACTTGATATCCGCATCACAGACCGTTGCATCCATTTGGAGCTTCCCCTTGTTCCCGGGATGCGGATCGGGATCGTCATCATTATCATCTTCTTCATCCTTCGCATCCTTGTCAACCACTTCTTGATTTGCCCCGGCTTTTAGCTTCAACCCTTTTCTTATCAAGTCGTCCGTCAATGATTCAAAGACATCAAGGTCGATTCGCTTTCTGATGGAGACCAGCAGTGACGGTGTCATCACCTGTTCATAGGTGAAAGCTTCGAGACCAAGAAAATACTGCATGTAGGGGTTCTCCTGTATCATCTCTATTACTCCACGGTCGTCACTCTTCATGATGTGCTTGATGATGATTACTCCCAGCACAAGCCTGGCATCTTTGGTGGGGGCACCCCGGTTGCTTTTGAAGTTCTTGTAATAAAGCCGGGCGAACTCTTCCCAGGGAACTATTTTTGAAAGAATAACCCACCGGTTATTCTCATCCAGTTTTGCCTCAAAGGGCATCTTGAACTCTGAAATTGAAAGCTGCCTGGAGCTCTTGTATCGTATCATAAAATGCAAGGTTTATGAAGTAAAAATACTCAATTTCTTGCAGTTATGCAAATTTTTTACCAACTAATTTACTGATATACAACACAAATGCCAATTATTCAGCAAACCCTAAATATCTTTTTTTTATCATAAGATTGTTCTTAATATGTTTGAAAGCAACACTATTATTGATTTAAATAGTGTGTATACCTTCAATTGGGATTGTTGTAAAAAAAATTAAAATGTATATCCGCAGTTATTCCTAAAGAATTTAGCGGAAAAATAGTTATAAATAAGTTCGCAAATGCTTACACAAATCACAGATATTCATTATATTTACATTCTGAACACATGTAATATTTCAAGCTATGAATATCCTGGATTTTGCTATAAATTACCCCGATGAGGAAACCTGTCGGGAAAAATTCAAACAACAAAGAGACCAAATGGGAGTTACCTGCCGTCGTTGTAATTGTAAGGAGCATTATTGGCTGGAAAACAAGCAGGCTTACGAATGCAAGCGTTGCCAAGCGCGCCAGACGCTGCGTTCGGGCACGGTCATGCAGCATTCCAACCTGCCATACCGTTACTGGTTCGTGGCCATGCACCTGCTCACGGCTACCAAGGGCTCCTTTTCCGCCGCCGAGATACAGCGACAGCTGGGGCACAAGCGTTACCAGCCCATATGGGAAATGGTCAATAAACTGCGTGACGTGATGGGCAAGCGTGACGACAAGTACACGCTCGAGGGCGCCATCGAGCTGGACGACGCCTTCTTTTCCACCGAGATATCCGTTGAAGAGAAGGAGAAACCGTTGAAACGCGGCCGTGGAAGCCAAAAAAAGACCAAGGTCCTGGTGATGGCTGAAAGCAAAACGGTTGAAAACCCCAAACCGGGTAAAAAACCCAAGAAGGCCAGATACCTGAAGATGAAAGTCATCAACGACTTGAAAGCCGATACAATTACAAAGAATGTCAAAGAGCATGTTGAAAGCACGGCGGATCTGACCACCGATGATTCAACTTCTTACACTAAATTGAAAGAACATGTCCATTCACACACGGCATCCGTTGTTCCACACGAGGAATTGCCTAACGTGCTGCCTTGGGTACACACCGCGATCAGCAATGCCAAACGACAGCTCCTGGGCGTGTATTACAAGGTAAAACCCGAGTATTTACAGTACTACCTCAATCAGTTCTGTTACAAGTTCAACAGGCGTTACTTCGGCGAGAACCAGTTTGACAGGCTGTTGATAGCCGCCGTATCGTGTGCGCCTGATTTCAAATCAAGAATTTACAATAGGAACTATTGCGGATAATCATTAAAATTAATTATATTGTATTTATAAGATCTTATAAATACAATATAATCAATTCAAATAATTTTACTGTAAAATATTACCGTATGTATTCAGTATTTCAATTGCCTTATCTTCACCATAAAGATCAAAATACTGCTGATGTATCATCCACGTCGCAAATGAGGTAATAGAAGTTATCCCTAAGCTTTTGTAATAATCGATATCTCTCTTATAATAATCCTTATTCCACGGAATTTCTGTCCAATTATCCTTTTTCCATCCTGAAAACATAGAAACATCTAACCAATATTCTAAAAGGTGCGCTGTATTTATAGGGAAAACCTCCAAATTTTCTTTTAGATATCTTTTATGTTCGGCAGTTAGAGGTTCTGAATAATTTCTGGAGATAGGAGCATATTCAAGAAAGACACCTTCTTTTGGTGTTACAGATCTTGGTGCTTTGAGTGTATTATGATATGCCAAATGAGCTACTGTTGCTTCTGTGTTGACTTTTTGAAGCATTTCTAATAGCTTATTTTCATACATTAAAGCTTGTTCGCTTTCGGTATATTCACTACATAATTCACAGTTACAAAAAGCGTCTTTAACATCGTCTGTCCAGAAGAAGTAACGATTAGTGGTTGGTTTTAACCATTTCGTTATTTCTAACAGGTTTTTTTCTATCTCATTGTATGCGCCTTGAGATGAAAAGCACATATTAAAGTCATTGACTCTTATTCCTTCGTTGTCTACTCTAAAATAGTCAGGATGCTCAGTAAATAGGTCTCTAGGTAAAAGTTCCTCTAACGCATGTACTTCATACTCTACAGATATATTATTATTTTTGCATTCTTCAAGTAAAACTTTACCTTGATCACTTTCTATAAATTCTCTAAGTGCAGCAAGATTCTCTACTCGGTGTTGAGCATGAATACCTAAAAGATTCAGATTGGCATCAGACATTATTTGAACAAGTCTACTACTTCCTATCGACACAATATCATTAGGGTATAATACTACCCCTCTGTAAGAGATATTGCTCTGAACAGACTGCTCGTTGCTATTACAACTAACAAGTGTTACAAGTATTATAGAAATCAGTAATAATATAGTTTTTATATTCATTTTTGTTTATTTATTAAATTAACGGATTCTATTTTTCTAAAGCTTATTATTCTATCCATCCAGGATTTTGCACTAGATTTGGATTTAATGTCAGTTCCTCTTTACTAAGAGGTAATAAATAATCTCTATCTGGTTTAAACCCCCAACCATTAGGTAGACTTATAGCGTAAGGATCAACATAACCATCGGAAGAAAGATGAATATTTACCCCTGGGGTTAATTCTGGATACATGCTCTGATCGAATTTTATTCCCAACGGCTTTTGTCCACTAATTAAATGGTGTGCCCTCCACCTTAAGATATCATTAAGTCTAAATCCTTCACATGCCAACTCGTTCCTGCGTTCACGTCTGATTTCATTCATTACAGGCGAAAGTTCTGGAAAATCCCAGTTAGGATCATTCACGATATTGCTTATGTTTAAATGTGCCATATTTACTCTATCTCTAATTTTGTTGATTGTTAAATCTACATCGGCTTGAGTCAATGTTCCCAATTCTGCTTTTGCTTCAACATAGTTTAAAAGGATTTCGGCATACCTAAAATAAATAATTGCAGTATTTGAAGTGAAGTCTACTTGTTGGCATCCGGAGTTGTTGTTGGGAGTCAACCCTTTCTTAAAATTAAATCCGGTTGGAGAACGTAGATTTCCAGATAAATGAATGGTACCTTTCTCAAAGGTAACAAGTGTGTCATTACCCTCAATTGTTCTAGGATCACCTTTAACGAAAGTAATTTGTTTTAATCTAGGATCACGATTTTCATATATATCGAATGGTAAATCATCTCCTTGATAAAGCCCATTGCTGTTTGAAATAGGGTGACCATTTACGCATAAATAACTATCAATTAATGATTTGGTTGGATGCGGATATGTTATACCTGTATATCGTTGGAGGTTGTGACCGGTTCCTAACTCAAAACGATACTTAGCCCAAAAAATAATTTCGCTATTGGATGATAAGTCGTCTTGATTAAACAGATTAAAGTAATCCTGATCTGGATCTCCTGTTGTATGTATAGAATATATTTTTCCATATTTGCCAACAATAATATCGTTTGATGCCTCCAATGCTATTTGCAAATATTTTTGTGAATTTGAAGTTTTTGCTGCAAATGGAGTATTATTATGATACTTTTCCCAAGTACCTTCAAATAGAGCAACACGCGATTTTAATGCCAAGGCTACCTCCTTGCTTAATCTATCAGTCTCTGCATCTACTGCCGGTCTTAAGTAACTTATTGCTGTGTCTAAGTCTTTGAGGATATAATCGACAATCACGCTTCTATCTTCTCTTGGAGAAAAAAGTTCCGGAGAAGAGGTTGTTAATACTTTGTCTATCCAGGGTACTCCACCATATTTTAAAAGCAGGTCAAAATAATACCATGCTCTAAAAAAATAACCTTCACCTAAGTAAGCATTAGCTTGATCTTTTTCTATATCTAATATGTCTAACTGACTTCCTTTTTCCAGAAAATAATTAACACTCCTTATATTACTGTAATTTAAAACACTTCCGGTATTTGGGATAGTAGTTAAACCAGCTAGCCTAATATCGTAATTTTCATAAATCATATTGTCGCTTCTACCATCATCATCATACAATCCTTGGTCATAACCACCAATTTTTGGGAGTGTATTATAAAATTGATTTACAAAAATCTTTAAATCATTAGTTGTTTTCCAGAACGAAGGTTCTGTGATATTCGTTTCAGGAGTTCTTAGTAAATAATCGCTATCGTTACAAGATAAGAAAAAAGAAATAGCGAGAAATATTATAATGTGTTTGATTAGTTTCATTTCTCAAATTTTTTAAAGTGTAACATTTAAACCAACCGAAATTTGCTTTGGAAGTGGATGAACTTTACCTTCTCCAAATTGTCCTGATAATGCTTCAGGATCAAAATAATCAAAGAGATTTGAGAATGTAACCATGTTTTCACCACTTAAATAAATAGTCACATCAGAGAACACTTTTAAGCTTTTCAACAGATCTTTATCTAAACTATATCCTAACTGAATATTCTTCAACCTGATGAAGTTTGTCTTTTGTAGATACCTGTCGGATACCTGACGATTTTTATTTGGTTGATATGCCGGTCTGGGAAAATAAGCGTCTGGATTTTCAGGACTCCAATAATCAAGATGTTCTTTGAATGCAGAATGATGCCATAGATCACCTACACCCCAAAATGTGTAATTTGAAAACCATCTATCTCGTTTACCGATACCACTCCACAACATTGAGAAATTAATATTTTTCCAGTTAACTTCAGTTTTTATGTTGTACAAATAACGTGGTAAGGAGTTACCAATAATTGTTCTATCTCCCGGATTCTGAAGAGTATTATTACCAGCGCTAATTTTACCATCATTATCTAAATCAGAATAACGCACATCTCCCGGATACCATGTTCCAAAAATTTCGTTTTGATTTGGTGCGCTTGCGATCTCTTGTTCAGATTGAAATAAACCTTCAGTTTTATAGCCCCATATTTCTCCAAGTGTTTTACCTACGTAGTCCAAGGATAAAAGACCATTAGGGTTATTAGTTTTAACTACTTTAGTAACATAATCTGATATATTTAAACCAATACTATAATTAAAATCAGAGTTTACTCTTTCAATCCAATTAATTGTTAGTTCCCACCCTTTAGTTTTGTGTACATCATAATTTATAGAAGGTGCAGATGTACCTAGTAATGATGGTAGAGGCATTCCGGAAGAGATTATATCAGAACGTTTTCTTTCATAAAGATCAAAATATGTAAATAGTCTATTCTGAAATAGAACAGCGTCGATACCTATATTCTTAGTAGTTAATGTTTCCCAAGTTAGGTTATCACTTAAAATATTGGGGATTGAAACTGTACTGGGACGATTATCTCCAATTATATAATTAATTTCGGGAGTTACATTCATAATGCTCAAATATGAGTATGCAGCACCTGCTTGATCACCCAATTCTCCATACGATGCCCTTACTGTTAAAAGTGGAATAAAGTTTTTTAATGGTTCGAAAAACGACTCTTCTGAGATTCTATATCCTGCAGAAATTGAAGGGAAAAATCCCCATCTATCTTCTTTCTTATACTTATAAGAACCATCATATCTTGCATTTAGCTCTAATAAATATTTCTCTGAAAAGTTATAATTTATTCTACCAAAGTAACCCATAGTAGCAAATTGTGTAATTTCATCATTTGAAACTATACGACCTGTAGCAGTTGAAAGCGATGGAACTTCATCTGTAACTAGATTTTGCTTCTTTGAGTACAAATAATTATTGCGTCCTGATTGTCTGTTATGACCTACCATTACTTTAAAGTTGTGATTCTCTACTTGATACTCATAAGTTGAATATAAATCAATTTTTTGGAAGTTATCGCTTCTAAATTCTTTATGAACCTGATTAGGAGGAACAAGGTCATAAATTATAAAGGGCACACCATTAAGGTCGTTTAGATAAACTACCGGTTGATGATTCAATCGATCGAAAGACCTTTTACCATAAGTATAGTTACCTATGATATTCCAGTTTTTCATTGGTTTTATCTCAGCCTCATAAGTTAAATATAGATTCTCATCTGTATTTTTATCTCTTGCCCCACTCTCATAAATTGCTATTCTCGACATTTCACCCCATTGTCCATCAGGAGTTGTAACAGGATCAGTAATCCACCTTCTAGCTAAATCATGAAATAGCACTTGTCTTCCTAAACCATCTCCTCCATATCCGTCGTGTGGCCAATCAGTTATCGCACGAGAAAACTTAGGTTTAAATCCAATTCGCAACCAATCTTTTATATCATAAGTAAAAGAACCGGAGACTGTAAAACGTTTATATGAATCATCACCATAAGCCATTTGACCTTTATTGTCGTAGAGACCTGCTGATAAAAAATAACCTGACTTTGTTGTTCCACCTCTTAAAGAAATATTATGTTGTTGGTGAACAGCCCAATCTTTAAAATATACTTGATACCAATCGGTATTAGCATTTGCTTGATCCATCCTTCCCCACCTTGTAGGATTACTACTATCGGGATATGTTGAAGGTGCATTTTCAGGATCTTCTAAATAAGCTTTAATTCTCTCAATAACTACAGGAGAAAACATAGGTGCTGCTCCCGAATTCTCTGTAATTGTATTCCACCAGTTTGCATACTCTAGACTATTCATCATTTTGGGTAACGTTGTGGGCTTAGAGAATGCTATATTGTTTGAATAAGTAATGCTAGTTCCTGTATCGAGCTTTCCCGATTTTGTAGTAATAAGTACAACACCATAAGCTGCAGATCCCCCATAAATAGCAGCACTAGATGCATCTTTTAATACAGTTACACTCTCAATATCATTTGGGTTAACACTGTTAACATCCATAGGGATTCCATCAACTAAAATATATGGAGAACCTTGTCCTCTAATTTGCCAATTTAGTTTTGCATCCGGATCACCACCTCGAGGGTACGCTATTGTTAGCCCCGGCACAAGACCTTGTAGTACTTCTGATGCTCTTGCAACCGGTCTGTTTGAGATCTCATCCTCATTAACTGAGGCAACTGATCCTGTTAAGTTGATTTTTTTCTGAACACCATATCCCACTACAATAACCTCATTTAACGACTTAGCATCTTCTAAAAGTGTAATATTAAAAGTAGATTGTCCGACAGTAGCTATAGTTTGTTCTAAATATCCGATATACGAAATTCGAATAGTAGCATTGTCTCCCACACTAAGCGAAAATTTTCCATCTATATCGGTAACGGTTCCATTGGTTGTCCCGGTTTCAATAATGTTTGCTCCAATTATGGCATCTCCTTGTGCATCTACGACTTTACCGGTTATTTGCTTTTTAGCCGGTTGTTGAATAATATTGATGTCCGGTTGTTCAACAGCTACAGACGGAGCAGATTCTGTGGATTTATAGACAACAATTTGTTTATCCAATATTTTATACGTGAGCCCTGTGCTGGATAATACTGTATTCAGAACTTCCGTCACATCTTTTGAGTTAGCTTCAACGTTTACTTGCTTGTCAATCAGCTTCTCACAGTTATCCGAGAAAATGAAAACATAATCACTTCCCTTTTCAATCTCCTTACACACTTCTTTTATAGAAGCCGTTTTTGATTTGATGGTAAATTTCTGAGAATAACTGTTTGACGCTGAGGAGAACAGTATGCAGAAAAATAAGAAAGACAAGGTTATTCTCATGATTTTTAGACAATGTTGAAAATTATTGAGGGGCTTCCTTCCCTCAATTGAATGTTTATTCATATCTTTGTACGATTTTAATTATTAATAATCCAGGTAATTAAATTCAATTTGGCCGGACGGTATTCCCAGTATCGTTCGGCTTTTTTGTTACTTTTATCTATCCTTGTTCATAGGCACTAAATTTAATTAGGTTCATTAATTATAAATATTTGGTTGTTGTCTTTTATATATTTTGTTGAGGAAAGAAGCCCTATTGTGGTCATGACGTTATCCAGGTTTTCCGACAGGTAGATTTTCCCGGTACAGGTCCGCTTCTGTAGGTTCACATCGTTATCGAAGTCAAAAGAGAGGTTGTAGTATCTTCCGATCTGTTTCAGTACTTCTGTCATAGGGGTTTTATCGAATTCCAGGTAACCATTTTTCCAGCTGATAAACTGATTTACATCTACTTTTTGCGTGTTGAAGGTTCCGTTATCTGAATAAACAGCCTGTTCGCTGGGCGATAAGAAAGTTTCCTTTTTATTTATGGGTTTCAGACTCACTTTGCCTTCCACCAACACTACCGATCGTGGGGAATCGGCATAAGCGGAGATATTGAACTTGGTGCCGTAAACCTTTACGTCAAAATCGGAGGTACGTACGTGAAAAGGCTTTTTACCGTCGGGTGCCACCTCGATGTACATCTCACCCGATGCCAGCCGGACCTCACGGTTGTTTCCGGTAAATTGTGCAGGAAACTCCAATGCGGAACCGGAATTGAGCCACACTTTACTTCCGTCAGAAAGAGTGAGCGTGGAGCGTTTTCCGTATGGGACGATTAGTGTATTTTGTTTGCTCCCAGTTAATTCTGCGGTTTTTCCTCCATTGTTTCCCTGTGTAATTTTTGCTTTTCCGCTTTCATCGAACTCCACTTGCACATCGTTTTGAAACAACAACGAATCTTCTTCCGTAATCAGCTGAATATCTTTATCGTTTAACAGACTTCCAACAATGAGTTCTTGTTCCGGTGAAAACAGGGTTCCCTTTTCTTGGAAAACAAAGTGGTTTAATCCAATAATAAGTAAGGTAATAGCTGCGCAGGAAGCAACAGAGAGTTGAATAAGCCGGCGGCTTTTTATTCTTTTCAACGATCGTTCGACGGTGGATTGAATTTCATTCAACAAACGTATACGTTCATCCTCGTTTAAGGTGCTTTTGTTCAGTCCGGTTGTTTTAAGGTAGTCAATGGCTTGCTGTAAGGCAATTTTTAACTCCGGGTTTTGTTTGATAAAGCCTTCCCAATGTGCTTCCAGCTCCTCATCCGGCGCTAATTGCCAGCGGATGAACTGCTTGTCTTTTAGAAAATCGGTATATCGTGTATAATTTGGCATCGTAAATTCATTTCATGCGACTTCAACCAGTTAGAAGCGCGTTCATTAAATAGACGACTACGGGAAAAATTTATCCCCTTGTTTTTGAAAAATCCTATAATTTTAACACTTTCGCGTTAAGAAAAGAGAAAAAGGAAAACGAGTGCACCGTACTTTTCACGTAGGTTTTGCATGGCTTTTGAGAGAAGTTTCCGGCATCCGTGGATACTGATGTTCAGCAATTCGGAGATTTGTGCATAATCGTATTCCTGAACGTAACGTAGGTAAACCACTTCACGTTGACGTTCGGTAAGGCTGTCAAGCATTTCCGAGAGCTGGTCTTTTATCTGTTGCTGCTCTTCTTTGTCGATAAGCCGGTCCTCGATGGTAACCTGGATATTGAAAGGCGCATCCTGCGCGTCAATGGTTGATAATCCAATATATTTTTTTTGCGCTTTATAAATATCGTATATTCTATTTTTCAGTGATTTGAAAAGGTAGAATTTGATATTTAAGACATCTTCTGCTCTCTTTTCGCAGGATGCAAACTTACAAAACACATCGTGAATGGCATCCATGACCACCTCTTTCTCGAAACCGAGATAGAGGCCATACGTGTACAGATCGTCCACGTAACGGTTGTAGATGGATGCGATGTTTTCCTTTCTCATTTATTTTGCAAATTTTCACAAAATGAAATACAAAATAAACAAAAAAAGCAAGAGAAATCAAATTTAAACCATTGCCGTCCGATAAAAACTGATTTTAATTTTGCTTGACTTCCAACCGTCATATTATCAGACATGTTTTTTTAGTTTTCTATTATTCTCAAAAGTAAGCCCCCCTGAAAAGGGTGAGCATCCCTAAATTCTTGTCATCCCGTTGCCAGTCTCGTTCCGGATTTTCTAAAAATCTCATCAAATGCAAGTAATTGAACAGGTGTATCCTGCAAAATGATACCAGGTTCGAGAATGCCCAGCGCCGTTTCAACCGCTTTTGAACAACCGTGAGCAAGAGGTTCACGATCAAGGCGCAATATATCTGTGTTTTTATCGCGTTCTCGTTGTCCCCGAGGAAGTACTTCAAGGGGAAGTTACCTTTTAACTACCTGAACAGCAATTCAATTTGCCATCTAATCTTGTAAAGGGCGGCTATCATGTCGGGACGAAGGTCGAACAGGTTGGTGAGGAACTCGAACTTGCGTTTCAACACCCTGTCGTAGAACACCACCTTGCGCAACATCAGCTTGCCCTGCCCATCGTCCTCCTTGACGGTCACCTCTATGATGGTGTCCTCCAGCACGCCGCTATGAATACATTCTTCAACGTGAAGCTCTTGTTCCACCTTGTAAACGGCGTCGTCCTTGATGCGGGTGACGAAGCCGGCCCCCTTCTTACCGAACAGCTTGAAGGCCTTGTAGTCGTTGTATCCCTTGTCGAAGACGTAAATGGTGTTGTCGTCGGGGCTGAGTTTCTTCAACAGCGCGTGGTCGTGCGTGGCGGCGGACGTGAACCATACCATCTTGGGAACGGGCTCGTCCACATTGATGACGGTGTGCACCTTGATCCCCCCTTTGCGTTTACCGTTAGAGGGTGTTCTGCCGACGCACTTCAGGATGTCCTGAAACAAGCTGATGACCGTGCTGTCGAAGATCTCGACCTGCTTGTTCAACACGGCCTTGAACCGGGTGTCCGAGATCACGTGTTGATACTCGCGGAGCAAATCGTGATACACGCCCGAGAAGAAATCAACACTCCGGCGCTTGTTGGCGTCCGACAATGTGCTCCTGTAGGGTATGTGGCCGAGTTGGAAATGCCTGGTCTTGCCTGAAAGACCGAGCATTGCGCCCGCCACCTCTCGCAGGGAGGAGCATTTGGCGAAAACACAAAATAACATGCTTATGAGGTGATCCTTGGCCATGAAACGTTTCACGTAATGATCAGCCTTGTGGCGTTTGCTGTTTCGAGCGATGATTCCTGAATCTATCATAGATATGAGCTGTCCGAAAACCGATTGTCCGAAAAAATAAGTACTTTTGTTCATTGTAGTCTTGTTTTGTGCTAAATACAAAGCTACAATTATTAGTACGATGGGCAAACTCAGATTTGCCCTCGTACTTCTTCAGAAAAAAGTTTTATCGGACAACAGTGAATTAAAACCTTGAAAAGTGAAATAAACATGAAACATGAGGAGATACTGCTTTACGGAAACGATAGCAGGGGTATAGGGATGTAATGAAATCTGAGCGCTGCACGTCTAAATAATAAATTATTGTGTACTTTTACGTCGTATTTAGACAATAGTCTAATAGACGGACGATAAATCTATTTTATGGACAGACGAAATTTCATCAGAACAGGCAGTCTTGCCCTTTTGGGTGCAGCGACTGCTCCTACCTTCGCTTCCTCTTTTGCCGGGAATAAGAACGCTACACCGGTGTTGTCGGCCATGGAGCATTTCGGTGTATCTGATGCTGATGTACGCAAAACATTGGCGGCAGCATTGGAAAAGGGAGGTGATTATGCCGATCTCTTCTTCGAACATACTTTCTCGAATAGCATCGGACTGCAGGACGGTATCGTGAACCGGGCCAGTTCTAACATCGATTTCGGGATGGGTGTCCGGGTGCTTTCCGGCGATCAGACCGGATATGCTTACATCGAAAACATCACGCTTGAGGAGATGCTGAAAGCAGCCGGGACTGCTGCCCGTATTGCCAGTAGCAGTGTCAAGGCGAAGCCGGTTCCGTTGACGGAAAAGCCGATCAAGTCAAATTACTACGCTATCTCCACACCTTGGGAAGGTGTCGTGCTGAAAGAGAAGACCCCTTACCTTCAAAAACTGAACGACAAGATCTTCTCTCTCGATAAACGGGTGCAAAAAGTATCCGCATCGCTCAGCGACAGCACTTCGCATATTCTCTTCTGCAATTCGGAGGGGGTCAGCTATTACGATTACCGACCGATGGTAACCTTGAGCGCGGTCTGCATTATGGAAGAAAACGGGAGGTTTGAGAACAGTTATTCGGCGAGAGCTTACCGGAAAGGGTTTGAATTCCTGTCGGACGATATGATCGACGTAATCGCCCGCGAAGCTGTGGAGAATACTGCCATCCTCTTCAAGGCCATCAAGCCCAAAGGCGGGGAGATGCCCGTCGTGATGGGGTCGGGTGGATCGGGAATCTTGTTGCATGAGGCGATCGGGCATGCCTTCGAGGCCGATTTCAACCGGAAGAATATCTCGATCTTTTCAGAACAACTCAACAAGAAGATCTGCAACGAACATATCAATGTGGTGGATGATGGAACGATCCCCTTCAACCGCGGGTCGATAAATATCGATGATGAGGGAACCTACGGCCAGAAGACCTACATTGTGAAGGAGGGTATCCTTACCAGTTACCTGCACGACCGGATCAGTGCGAAACACTATGGCATCCCATCCACCGGAAACGGCCGCCGTGAATCGTTCCGCAACATGCCGATGCCCCGCATGCGTGCAACCTACATGGAGGCGGGAAATGTGACGGAGTCTGATATTATTGCCTCGGTAAAGAGGGGAATCTTTGTGGACAAGTTCACCAACGGTCAGGTCCAGATCGGTGCCGGTGATTTTACCTTCTTTGTGAAATCGGGCTACCTGATCGAGAACGGAAAGTTGACCCAACCGATCAAGGATATCAATATTATCGGCAACGGACCGAAGGCATTGGCAGATATCACCATGGTGGCGGATAACGCCAAGATCGATAACGGCACATGGACATGTGGAAAGGATGGACAGTCGTGCCCGGTTACCTGCGGCATGCCGTCGGCATTGGTAAGTAAATTAACTGTAGGAGGTGAATCATGATAACAGACGAAAATAAGAGACTGGCGCAATGGGCCATGGAGTATGCCCTGAAGAACGGTTGCCAGGCAGCAAAAGTATCACTATACTCGGGGTCAAACACATCTTTTGAACTTCGGGATGCAAAGATGGATAAACTACAGCAGGCTTCCGAAAGCGGAATGAGCCTTTATCTCTATGTCGACGGACGTTACGGCACCTATTCCACCAACCGGTTGGATAAAAAGGAGCTGGAGTCGTTTATCAGGAACGGCATAGAATCAACGCGCTACCTGTCGAAGGATGAAGCTCGTGTTCTACCCGACGCCTCACGTTACTACAAAGGGGGTAAACCCGACCTGCAACTGCTCGATCCCAAGTTCAGCAAGGTGCATCCCGATGAAAAGGTTGCACTGGCAAAGGCAATTGCCGAAGAGGCAATGGGCCGGGATAGCCGGATCATCTCGGTGGAATCGTCGTATGGCGACGGGGAGAGTTACGGTTACCAGATTACCAGCAACGGATTCGAGGGTGAGACTCGTCAGTCCTGGTATTCGCTTTCGGCAAGTGTTTCAGTGAAAGGCGAGGGAGAGACCCGTCCGTCGTCCTATTGGTACGAATCGTCGCTCTACTTTGATGACCTGATCAAGAAAGGAATAGGGCAGAAGGCGCTGGAACGCACCCTGCAAAAGATTGGACAGAGAAAGAGCTCTTCGGGCAAGTACACGATGGTGGTTGACCCGATGAATTCTGGGCAACTGTTGCGTCCTATGCTAAGCGCAATTTATGGTTCCGCACTGCAACAGAAAAACTCTTTCCTTTTAGATAAAATCGGTGAGAAGGTTGGGAGCGACAAGTTCACGTTGCTCGATGAACCCCACCTTATAGGTGCCTCGGGGGCACGTTACTTCGATAGCGAAGGGGTGGCCACGGAACGCCGGACTGTTTTTGACAAAGGGGTGCTGAAGACATATTACATCGATACCTATAATGCAAAAAAGATGGGAGTCGAGCCTACGGTTGCCAATCCCTCGATAATGGTCATGCAGACTGGGGAGAAGGATCTGAACGGACTGGTTGCCGGAGTGGATCGGGGAATCCTGGTTACCGGATTCAATGGAGGAAACAGCAACAGCTCAACCGGCGATTTTTCATACGGGATTGAGGGATTTCTTATTGAAAAGGGTAAACTGACCCAACCCCTTTCGGAGATGAATGTTACCGGAAACATGATCACATTATGGAGTTCACTGGTGGAGACCGGAAACGATCCGCGACTGACTTCATCGTGGCGTATCCCCTCATTGGTTTTTGAAGGGGTTGATTTCAGCGGTCTGTAAAAGGGTTTGTTCCATCTTTTTAACACCGGCGGTGAGGAGTTATTCATCGGTTTTGCGTATTTTTGCGCCAAATCTTGTTAAAATCAACAACCAATCGGTTTCATTCTGACTATGGGGAAAAAATCGGGATCGAATAAAAAAACGAACAAGGGCAACTTGTCCCAAAAAAGCATTGTCAAATGGATGTGGCGACTCTTCTTCCTCTTTGTCGCTGCAAATATTGTCGCTTTCTTGCTGATGTCATCCGGATTGATCGGATACCTGCCTCGCATCGACGAGCTGGAGAACCCTATCGACAAGTATGCGTCGCAGGTAATTTCATCGGACGATCAGCTCCTGTTTACCTATTCGCAGACCGATGAAAACCGGATCTTTGTAAGTTACAACGAACTCTCTCCTCATCTTATCCATGCGCTTGTAGCAACAGAAGACCGTCGCTACTATTCCCATTCGGGAATCGATTTTATCGGTTTGGGCCGTGCCGTTTTCAAGACGTTGCTGCTTCAGGATGAGAGTAGCGGTGGTGGCAGTACCATTACCCAGCAGTTGGCCAAACTGCTCTACTCTCCCAAAGCGAGCAACAAGCTGCAACGCATGTTCCAGAAGCCCATCGAGTGGGTGATTGCCACGAAGCTGGAGCGGTTCTATACCAAAGACGAGATCATCAATCTTTATCTCAACAAGTATGACTTTAACTACAATGCGGTAGGGATTGAATCGGCGGCGCGCACCTATTTCAACAAGCGGCCTATCGACCTGAACATTCAGGAGTCGGCCATGCTTGTGGGGATGTTGAAGAACTCGTCGTACTACAACCCGATCAGGCGGGAAAAGATAACCAAGGAGCGGCGCGATGTGGTGCTGACGCAAATGCGTAAGGCGGGACATCTCACTTCAAGGGAGGTAGATTCGCTTCAGAAACTGCCTATCGAGCTGAACTTCAATCGTGCCGACCACGTAGCTATCCCTGCTCCCTACTACCGCCAGCACCTGGCCAAGGTGATGATGGCGGTGAAGCCTGAGCGGAAAAATTATGCATCGTGGCAAAAACAGCAGTTTACCGAAGATTCGCTTGCCTGGGAGGTCGATCCGCTTTATGGCTGGTGCAACAAGAACAAGAAGCCGGACGGTTCTAGTTACAACATCTATACCGATGGTCTGAAGATCTACTCCACCATCGATTCACGCATGCAGAAATATGCCGAACAGGCTGTCCGGGAGCATCTGCAGTATCTGCAACCCCAGTTTAACGCGGAAAAGCGGGGCAAGAAATATGCTCCCTACTCCAACAGCGTGGCGAACGATGTCGAGAGATTCATGCAGACAGCCATGAAGCAGACCGACCGCTACCGGATTCTGAAAAAACAGAACTGGAGTGAGGAGAAGATATTGAGCAATTTCAAGGATACCCCGGTAGAGATGAAAGTATTCTCTTGGAAGGGAGAGATTGACACTACAATGACTCCGTGGGACTCCATCCGTTACCACAAGGGATACCTCCGGGCAGGATTCATGGCGATGAGCCCCGTGACGGGTCATGTGAAAGCCTATGTGGGAGGTCCCGATTTCGGCCATTTCAAGTACGATATGGTAAGCAGCGGGAAAAGGCAGATCGGTTCGACGATCAAGCCCTATCTCTATACATTGGCAATGGAGGAGGGGTTGAGTCCCTGCGATGGGATGATTCACGGACCGGTAACCCTGATTGCCGAGACCGGTGAGCCCTGGACGCCACGCAATACCAGGGAGGCGCTTAACCATTTTGTGACCATAAAATGGGGATTGCAAAACTCCGATAACTGGGTGACTGCCTATCTGATGAGCCTTTTCTCGCCCTACGCTTTTGCGCGGATGTTGAAATCCTTCGGATTGAAGAGCCCCGCCGATCCGGTTGTCTCACTGGCGTTGGGTCCGAACGATGCTTCGGTGTACGAGATGGCTGGAGCCTATACGGCGTTTGTCAACCGTGGCATCAGGGTTGAACCGCTGCTGGTTACCCGGATCGAGGACTCCTACGGGAATGTGGTGGCCAACTTTGTCCCCAGAATGCAGGAGATCTTCAGTGAAACTACCTCCTACAAGATGCTCGATATGCTCAAGGCGGTGGTCGACGGAGGCACGGGCGGACGACTGCGCCGCGTCTACAACCTGAAAGGAGAGATGGGGGCCAAGACCGGAACGACCAACGACAATTCAGATGCCTGGTTCATGTCGTTCACACCCGAAATCGTGGCTTCGGCCTGGGTAGGAGGTGAAGAGCCTTCCATCCATTTCGACCGCATGACATACGGTCAGGGGGCAGCCGCAGCACTACCGATTCACGGATTGTTCTATCAGCGGGTCTATGCCGATCCTCAACTGGGTTACAAAGATAATGGCAAATTCGATATTCCTGCCGATTTTCAGCCCTGCTATGACATGGAGCGCTACTCGTCCGATTTCTACCTGAATGAACAACCGATAGAGCAGAGCGAGGGTATCGACGACCTGTTCAATTAGGAGCAGGCTCAATGATCTGCATAGCCTGTAGACCTCACCCCATACAGACGGGAAGCGACAAGAGTTGCCTGCTCAGAGGAGTTCACTCTGACACCATATCGATTACCCGTAGCACTTCGTTGTTCAGGGGACCATTTTCTCCAGACTGAAAGTGACAGGTAGCATGAAGCGTAGCCTCACTGTCCAATGCCGGATCAACCCTACGTACAACCTGAACATCACTTATGGTGCCCCCCTTCTCTATCGCAAAGTTGGCGGTAACCCTTCCTTATTCATTCTTCTCCTGTGCAATGACCGGTATGCTATTTCTCCTTCTTTTGATTTTGTTCGATTAGCCGGATAATCTCTGCCAGCTCTTCGGACGAAATTTTCTGCTCCTTGGCAAAAAACGATACCAGCTCCTTATAGGAATTGTCGAAATAACTTTTCACCACTCCCGACAGAAAATATTTTTTGTAGGCTGTTTCCGATATTTTCGGTGTAAAAACCTTCATGTTGCCGGAGCGCGATTTGCAGAGATAACCCTTTTTCTCAAGATTGTTGAATACCGACGCCACGGTGGTGTAGGGTAGTTTCGGATCTTCAAGCCTTTCGTGGACATCTTTTATGGCACACTTTCCAATGCGCCATATGTGAAGCATGATCTTTTCTTCCTGAGGAGTCAATCTTTCCATAACCCTGTTCATTCTAATTGTCTACGATACAAAAGTATGAAAATATCGTAATAAGTGCACTTTTTGGAGATCATTTATGGTTAAAAAAACCAAAAGAGGGTGAACCCGGATTGGAATTCACCCTCTTTCCGTTATTCATTTATCTATTTTACAGGATTCACCCTGAATGTCTCGTCACCTTCGGCAAAGTACCTTACAATCTGCTCAGCCGCAGCGATTCCTGCATTTAGGTTGGCCTCATTGGTTTGTGCTCCGCTCTTTTTGACAGATGCCAGGTAGCGGTTTCCGAACTTCCGCACCATCTTGTCGTGATTGATCGGCTTGATGTCGGTAGCATACTTGAAGTTTGCCCGTTCCTCCATGATCCGCATCAGGGCGGTTTCGTCGATCACCTCCTTGCGTGCAGTGTTGATCACAACCCCGTTCTGCGGCAGCCTGCCCAATAATCCATAATTGATGCTGCCCCGGGTCTGTTCGTTAGCGGGCATATGAAGCGATACGATATCGCAACTCTCATAGAGCTCTTCGGGGGATTGCACGACTGCTACGTTGAATCTTTTTCCCGCTTCTGGGTTTAGAGCCAGCGATGGCGAATAGGCCAACACCACCATTCCAAAACCGTTTGCAATTTCCGCTACCCGTTTTCCCACATATCCGAAGGCATGAAGTCCAATTTTTTTCCCTTTCAGTTCCGAGCCGATTGAACCGTCAAAGCCACTACGGACAAGATAGAGCAGCATGCCGAAAACCAGTTCGGCCACAGCATTGGCGTTCTGCCCGGGGGTATTCATAACGCATACGTTATTGGCTGTTGCCGCATGGAGGTCAATATTGTCGTACCCGGCTCCGGCACGAACAATGATCTTCAGGTTGGTCGCGGCATCCAGTATCTCCTTGTCGATGATATCGCTCCGGACTATCATCGCGTCGACACTCTGCACGGCAGCCAACAGTTCACTCTTCTCTACATACCTCTCCAGCAGGATGGTTTCATGACCAGCATTTTCGATAACCTCCCTGATTTGTTTAACTGCCGCTGGAGAAAATGGTTTCTCGGTTGCGATTAAGAATTTCATAATAGTTGTTGTGGTAAATTGATCCAACGTACCGGAAAAGGAAGAATCCTTTATCCGGCACGTAATTTTGTGGTTATGAATCAGAGAACTAATGGGTCCTTTCGAACTCCTTCATGCAGTCAACCAGGGCTTGTACCCCCGATTTGGGCATTGCGTTGTAGATGGATGCGCGGAATCCTCCGATGGAGCGGTGTCCTTTGATGCCAGACATGCCTCGCTCTGTGGCGAATTTCAGGAATTCGGCTTCCAGCTCTTTGTACTCCTCCTTCATGACAAAGCATACGTTCATGATGGAACGGTCTTCCTCTTTTGCCGTGCCGACAAATAACCGGCTGCTGTCGATGGCATCATACAACAGTGCTGCCTTTTCAATGTTGATCTTCTCCATTGCCGCCAGTCCCCCCAAACCCTTCAGCCAACGGAGGGTTTCCATTGCCGAGTAGATCGGTAAAACGGGCGGGGTATTGAACATTGAACCCTCCTTGATGTGGGTACGGTAGTCCAGCATGGTCGGTATCGGACGTGTAACCTTGCCCAGAAGATCCTCTTTCACTACAACGAAAGCAACTCCTGCAGGAGCCAGATTCTTCTGTGCACCGCCGTAGATCAGACCATACTTGGATACATCCACCGGGCGGGAAAAAATATCGGAAGACATGTCGGCCACCAATGGTACGGGACTGTCGATATCTTTCCGGATCTCGGTGCCGTAAATGGTATTGTTGGTGGTGATGTGGAAGTAGTCTGCATCTGCCGGAACCGTGTAATCTTTAGGGATATAATTGAAAAGCGACTCTTTTGAAGAGGCAACTTCCACTACCTCCCCAAACAGTTTTGCCTCTTTCAGGGCTTTGCTGGCCCAGGTTCCCGTATTCAGGTAGGCTGCTTTCTTCTCCATCAGATTGTAGGGAACCATACAGAACTGCATGCTAGCACCTCCTCCAAGAAAGAGTACGGAATATCCCTGGGGAATCTCCAACAGTTCCTTGAAGAGAGACACCGCTTCGTCGATGACGGCTTGAAACTCTTTCGACCGGTGACTGATTTCAAGAATGGAGAGCCCGATTCCGTTGAAATTCTTCACAGCCTCAGCTGTGTTTTCAATTGTCGACTGCGGCAATATTGAAGGGCCTGCACTAAAATTGTAAATCTTCATAGAGAGTATATTTTTAATGTTTTCTGTTTAAAGGTTATGGGGCTCAAACTGTAACCAAATTCAGAACAAAGATAAAAGTTTATTTGTAAGTATCAATGGTTGAAAAGGAAAATAATTGAGTCGCCTTCGCTCCCCGATTTCTCTCGCTTATCGAAATAGTTACTATATTTGTGGTTTAATTGGTTTTTGAATTTGATGAGTTTACATTATCCCTCGGTTTTGCTGGAAAATGCAGTCAACGAATTTGCAAAATTACCCGGTATAGGTAGAAAAACGGCATTGAGGCTTGTCCTGCATCTGCTCAGACAGGATGTTTCGCAGGTAGAAGGTTTTGCTCAGGCCCTGGTTACACTGAAACAGGAGGTGAAATATTGCCGGAGTTGTCACAATATCTCCGACAGTGAGATCTGCGGTATCTGTGCCGACCGGTCAAGAGATGCTTCAACACTCTGTGTGGTGGAGAATATCCGTGAGGTGATGGCAATCGAGAGTACTTCCCAGTTCAACGGTCTCTACCATGTGCTGGGAGGAGTTATTTCACCCATCGACGGGATCGGGCCGTCCGACCTGCAGATTTCCAGTTTGGAAGAGCGTGTCAGACAAGGAGAGGTGAAAGAGGTTGTCCTGGCACTGAGTGCAACCATGGAGGGTGATACAACCAATTTTTATATCTTCCGCAAGTTGCATCCGTACAACGTGAAAGTGAGTATTATTGCGAGAGGAGTGGCGGTAGGCGATGAGATTGAGTATGCCGATGAAATCACACTTGGCAGGTCGATTCTGAACCGGACTCCCTTCGACGAATCGTATAAGTTAAAATGAGAAGGAGAATTAACCTGTTGAAGAGGCACTACTGGATCAGCATAGCTGTTATGGCCCTCTTGTTCCTGCTGGCGCTGGTGAGGGCTACCCTTGCAGATCCGCTGGTTCAGACAACGGTGACTGTGGAGATGTATGCCATTGCCATTACGCTGTTGGCCATTCCCGGAGCCCTGAAACTGTTTGCCGAAAAGATCAGGAAAGTTTCGCAGGGCAGTAGCAGGGAGACGATCGTGAAACGTTACCGGAATGCTTGGTTGTTGAGGATCTATGTCGTGAATCTGGTTGCGGCAGGCAACATATTGCTCTATGGCTTGTCACAGGGACGAAACTTTATGTGGCTGGCCCTGGTCTCCTTTATCGTCTACATGTTCTGCCAACCATCTCTCCAGGAGCTGGAGTCTGTTGTCCGGGAAAAGGAGGAGGTACAATGAGCGGTTATTTTGTCCGGGATGCCCTTTTGTTGAGACCGTTGGAACCTGAGGATCTGGATCAGCTTTACCGATGGGAGAATGATACCCGCCTGTGGGAGAACGGGTCAACCGTGACGCCTTTTTCGAAGTTTGCTCTCCGGCAATATCTGCAGGATGCCCGGCAGGATATTTATCAGGTCAGGCAATTGCGGATGATGATTGTTGACAAGGGAAGCAATAGGGCGGCCGGGACAATCGACCTGTACGATTTCGACCCGCTTAACGGCCGTGCCGGGATCGGAATATTGGTGGATGAGGATTTCCGCCGGAGAGGTTATGGACTGCAGGCGTTGTCCTGTATGGAGGATTATGCCTTCAACCATTTGAAACTCCATCAGCTCTATGCTTTTGTGCCTGCCGGGAACAAAGCAAGCAGGGCCCTGTTCGAGAAGGCCAAGTATGAAAAAAGTGCCGTCCTGAAGGATTGGGTTACGGTAAGCCGGGAATTTGTCGATGTCATTGTAATGCAGAAAATCAAAAAATAAGCGTATGCAGGAAGAGATCAGAAGAGCGTGTGAAGTATTGCAGAAGGGGGGAGTGATCCTGTATCCCACCGATACGATCTGGGGGATAGGTTGTGACGCCACCAACGAAGATGCCGTCAGGCGGGTCTACGAAATAAAGAGGCGTAACGACTCGAAATCGATGTTGGTATTGTTGGATAATCCGGTAAAACTGCAAAACTATGTTGCCGAGGTACCCGAGATAGCCTGGGATCTGATTGAGCTTGCCGACAAGCCGCTTACCATCATATACGACGGGGCCAGAAACCTGGCTCCCAACCTGATTGCGCCTGACGGGTCGGTCGGAATCCGTATTACAACGGAACTTTTCTCTGCCGCACTTTGTAAAGCGTTTCGCAAACCTGTCGTCTCTACCTCAGCCAACCTGAGCGGAGAGGTCGCACCGTCAAATTTCGGCGAGATTCCGGAAGAGATAAGGGGTGCAGTGGACTACATTGTTGAGTATCGACAGAACGAAACCGGCAAGGGAGAACCTTCGGGAATAATCAAGTTGTCGAATGATGGAACCATCAGTATCATAAGAAAGTAAAGAGAGAGAATGAATATCGGTGAAGTGTACAATAGAATCCACCTCTGGAGGAAGGAAAACATCAAGGAGCGTCATTTCCTGCTGTTTACCTGTTTCATTGTGGGAATACTTACTGCATTGGCTGCATACCTGCTGAAGCTCGCCATCCATTTCATCGAACTGTTTCTCACCAACAATTTTTCACAAACCGGTGCCAATTACCTCTATCTGGTCTATCCCATCATTGGTATCCTGCTTGCCGGACTCTTTGTCAAGTACTGGGTAAAGGACGATATCAGCCACGGCGTTACAAAGATCCTCTTCTCCATCTCACAACGGAAAAGCCGAATCAAGCCACACAACATCTATACTTCACTGATGGCAAGTTCCATCACAATCGGTTTTGGCGGATCGGTAGGGGCAGAAGCGCCTATCGTATTGACGGGATCGGCCATCGGTTCGAACGTGGGGCGCTTTTTCAAGCTCGATCAGCGTAACCTGATGCTACTGGTAGGTTGTGGTGCTGCAGGTGCAATTGCCGGGATATTCAAGGCACCTATTGCCGGAATCCTCTTTGTGATAGAGGTGTTGCTGCTCGATCTGACGTTGTCGTCCATCCTTCCCCTGCTGGTGACGGCCGTTACGGCCACTACCATCTCCTATATCCTCACCGGAACGGACGCCATGTTTGCCTACTCGCAGATGGAGCCTTTTACTCTCCACCGGATACCCTTCGTCATCATGCTGGGGATTATCTGCGGCTTTCTCTCGCTTTATGTCACCCGGACCATGAGCTGGAGCGAGGATCTCTACTCCCGGCTGAAGCCCTGGGGTCGGTTTGCATTGGGTGGTGTCACGCTCAGCACCCTCATCTTCCTGTTTCCGCCATTGTTCGGTGAGGGGTACAACTCCATCGAAACACTTCTTGCCGGAGGCAGTAAATATCGTGATCTGCTCAACGGCAGTTTCTTCTATAGCTTCCAGAGCCGATGGGGCATTGTGATATTTCTGGTGTTGATCCTGCTTTTCAAGACTTTTGCCACCAGTGCCACCAACGGCGGTGGCGGCACTGGAGGAGTCTTTGCACCCACTTTGTTTATGGGGTGTATTCTGGGTTTTATCTACTCCTATACGTTGAACGAGCTGGGTTGGGGGACCTATCTTCCGCAGGAGAATTTTGCACTGATGGGAATGGCGGGAGTGATGGCCGGCGTTATGCATGCACCGCTGACAGGCACCTTCCTTATTGCCGAGCTTACAGGTGGGTATGAGCTGTTCCTGCCGTTGATGATCGTCTCCATCTGCTCCTATGCAACCATCATGGTTTTTGAACGCCACAACATCTATGCGATGCGCCTGGCCAAGAAGGGGGAGCTGATCACGCACCACAAGGATAAGGCAGTCCTTACCTTCCTGAAGGTAGAGGACATGCTGGAGACCAACATACCGGTGGTCCATCCCGATATGACGCTTGGCGATATGGTGAAGGTGATCTCAACCAGCCAGCGGAACATCTTTCCGGTGGTGAACGATGATGGAAAGTTACAAGGATTGGTATTGCTGAACGATATCCGCAACATCATGTTCAGACCGGAACTTTATGACCGGTTCAAGGTGAACAAGTTTATGGTGGGATCGCCTGCCGAAATCAAGATAGACACGCCGATGGAGAAGGTGATGAATACCTTCGAGGATACCAAGGCATGGAACCTGCCGGTTGTGGATAGTGACGGAGTATACATGGGCATCCTGTCACAGTCGTCCGTTTTTAACTACTATCGGGAGGTACTCCTCGAGAACTACTCAGATGAGGAAGAGTAGTGGCTATCTCACCAGCACCTTCAGGGTTTCACTCTTGTCGTTAACGCGCACTTTCACCACATATACCCCTTTGGCCAGATGTCCAACCGGGAAGGAGGCCCTGTTGATACTGCTTTCAGCCTTCTCTTCAAAGACTTTCTGACCCGAAACATAGAAAACTTCCCATGCCACCAGATCCTTGTTTGACTCAATGAAGATCCTCTCTACCGACCTGCTGTAGTAGGCCTTTATTTTCGTCTCTTCCTGGGAAGGATCATCCGGTTCCGACAGTCTCGATCCGATCACGTAGGGGGTGATCAGCAGCGATGTATTGACCGGATGATCGATATTTTCGGACGATTTTACCCAACCGGTTGCATTCTTCATCCAGGCTGTCGAAGGTACTCCCGAGCCGATCTTCCGGGGCTTCACGTTGAGCAGGGAGAAGCCATTGGGCATCTGGTTGGCATCTGAATAGGAGATGTAGAATTTTCCCGATACTTCCACCGGGTCGGGAAACTTTACGTAATTCTCCACGTTGTATCTCATGTCACGGGGCGTCTCCTGGAAGCTCCCGCTTTGATAGTAGCGGTATGAGTATCTGAGCGGCACCTCGTATACGACACTGCCAGGTGCTCCGTTATTGTCGGAGTAGATCCTGATCCGGACATTCAGGGTCTGGATATTGTTGGTAATGGGAGAGGTGACAAATACTCCGTCGAGGGAGGTGGGAACGGATGCATGGAACTCCTCGGCAAACTCGTTGTAACCAAGCGTGTTGTTGGTGGCAAATATCGGTATCGAGTTGTAGTACGTCTGGATAACGGAATCGGTGACTGAATAGTTTGAACTGCGGGTATAGGGCTGGTTCTTGTAGGGATTGAACCCGTCAATCTGCTGGACCTGCGAGTTTACGGGATCCAGATAGCTTTTCAGCGAATTGGGGTTGCCAAGCGAACCGGTGACGTTCCACGCCTTATAGAGCGATGAGTAGAGGTCGGGTCCTTTCGGTGAAGAGCATTCAGACACGCCACCGGTAAGTGCACCCAGAATCCTTTTCCCGTTGTCCAACAACGGTGAACCAGATGACCCTTCCTCTGTTGCGGCCACGTCCCATCCACGAACTGCCCAATGTCCATTGGGCTCCATATTGTATTTCGGATTATCGAACGATCCGATTACTAAAGGGTCATTCTCGACAGCAACCTTCTTGACTCCCCCGTTGGGATGGTGGAGGCCGTGAAATGGGGGTTGTGGCGAGGCGCTGACATTCCAGCCCAGGTAATAGGGTTGATACTCTTTAGGCGGAACCTGTTTGAATCTCAACAGGGAGATATCGTATCGCTCACTGATCAGAACCGAATCGGCAGACGCCATGGTCATCTGCAGCGGCCCACGTATCTCATGGCCGCAAACGGGTGATTGATAAGAGAAAAATGCGACGATGGTTCCGGCAACCATATCGTACCTCCGGTTTGCCAGGAAAGAGGGATCGTAATCACGGTTGATGCAGTGGGTCGCAGTGAGCAGATAGGGGGTTCCGTCACCCGTCGTGTTGTTCACCAGCGATCCGGTACAATAGGTGGTGCCGTTGATGATCAGTGCCACCACACCGCTGCCCGGTTGGATATCTTCGGGGTAGCAGACAATATCGGGATGGCACGATTGTGAGGGATCCCTCGGTTCGGTAGCCCGAAAAATTCCGCGAAAATCGTGATTTACTTCACCTATCTCGATCTCTCCCTTAAATGGAGCATCCAGCGGTTCCTGGTATTCCACGATGATCTCGTCGCCGGCAATGGGCTGGACCGGCAGCAGGTTGAGTTCGCTGTTGTTTTCGTGGGTGAATGATCCCAACACTTCAGACTGGTCGCTATTGTAGACAAAAACTTTAGCACCTTCCGGCAAACGAAACTTTGAGAAGAGGATGTTCACCGAGTATGCGTTTCTGGAGCGGATTCCTACTCGCCATACCTTCCGGTTGTCCAACGTGGTAAATGTAATCCCTGAGTTGTCGGGACGAAGAGAGACGTGAAACTTGTGTGCGAACTCCAGACTCCGGAACCGTTTCTCTTCGTCACTTGAACGCAACAAAGCCTGCTGCAGGTCGAACGACGGCATCTCTACAAAGGGGATAGCCATGGGTTGAAGGGCTCTGGTATAGGCGCTGGCATTAACGGGTAACGGTTGTCCTCCGTGACTGATCTGGGAAAAACCTGTGGGGGCAAGGAGGAGAACCAGGAGCAAGAGAAGGAGTTTATGACGAGCGTTGGTTACGGACATACTGTTCCTGATTAAGATTGACTTTTGCAAATTTAAGACGTTTTTAATAAACAAGATTATTTTTGAGGTGTTTTATTCCTTTTGAGGTACTTTATTCCAATGAACATGGTTCTTTTACAACAGGAGCTGAAAGATTTTCTCGACCGGAAGGCGGATCAGTACAACCGGATATCGTTCATCGAGAACGACCCGATCTTTGTGCCGCACCAGTTCACGCTGAAGCAGGAGATTGAGATAATGGGCTTCTTTGCTGCGATATTTGCCTGGGGACAACGGAAGACCATCATTCAGAAATCGCTGGAACTGGCTCGGAGATTTGATGGTAAGCCGTATGAATTTGTTATGAACCACTCCGGAACAGACTTGAAGCAGTTGATGGGATTCAGACACCGAACCTTCAACGACACCGATCTGCTCTATTTTGTAGATTTTCTGCAAAGGCACTACCGGCAACACGAGAGTCTGGAGAGTGCCTTTGTTCCGGAAAACCGGTTTACAGATATGGAACGTTCGCTGATCTACTTCCAGCAATACTTTTTCGATGCTCCTCATGCACCTGTACGTACCCGCAAACATGTGGCATCTCCAGCGAGGAACTCTACCTGCAAGCGGCTCAACATGTTTCTCCGCTGGATGGTACGATGCGATGAAAAGGGGGTCGATTTCGGGTTGTGGAAGCAGATTGATCCCTCAGCACTGATCTGTCCCATCGATCTGCACGTAGAAAGGACTGCCCGAAGGCTAGGGCTGATCAGCCGGCAGCAAACCGATTGGAGAGCTGCCGTTGAACTGACCGAAAATCTTCGGCGGCTGGATCCCCTGGATCCTGTCAAATATGATTTCGCCCTTTTCGGGTTATCGATCGAAGAGGAATTGCCAATTAAGCTTTATCCCCGAATTCCATAAGGTAGGCTTTGATGAAGGCATCCAGATCACCGTCCATCACGCCGTTGACGTCAGAGGTTTGATAGTTGGTGCGGTGGTCTTTTACCCGCCTGTCGTCGAAAACGTAGCTGCGAATCTGTGAACCCCATTCGATTTTCTTTTTACCTGCTTCGATCTGGGCCTGTGCCGCCCGTCGTTTTTCGAGCTCTATCTCATAGAGCTGCGATCTCAACAAACGCATGGCATTCTCACGGTTTCCCATCTGCGAACGGCTCTCGGTGTTCTCGATAACAATCTCCTGCTCCTCGCCCGTATCGGGATCCTTGTACATGTAGTGCAGCCGTACGCCGGTTTCTACCTTGTTTACATTCTGTCCGCCTGCTCCCGATGAACGGAAAGTATCCCATGAGATGTTGGCCGGATTTACTTCGATCTCGATGCTGTCGTCGACCAGGGGTACCACAAATACAGAGGCGAATGAGGTCATTCGCTTACCCTGCGCGTTGTAGGGGGAGACCCTTACCAGCCGGTGCACACCATTCTCGCTTTTCAGAAAACCGTAGGCCAGATCACCTTCCACCTGCAGGGTTGCCGTTTTAATGCCGGCATCGTCGCCATCCTGCCAGTTGGTGACGGTGGTCTTGTAACCCTTGCTTTCACACCAGCGCTGATACATACGGAAGAGCATCGAGGCCCAGTCCTGGCTCTCGGTACCACCTGCTCCGGCGTTGATCTTCAATACTGCTCCCAGCTGATCCTCTTCTCGGCGGAGCATGTTTTTCAGTTCAAGGTTCTCAATCAGCTCGATAGCCCGTGCATAGTTGGCATCTACCTCCTCTTCACTGACAATTCCCTCCTTTAAAAAATCGAATGCCAGTTGCAGCTCTTCAGTTGCCGACTTCACCTTGTCGTAGGCGCTGATCCAGCCTTTCAACTCCCGCACGATTTTCATCTGGGCTTCGGCAGCCTTGTTGTCGTTCCAGAAATCGGGAGCCTGGGTTTTCAGTTCTTCTTCTTCGAGGCGGATGATCTTTGCATCGATGTCAAAGATACCCCCTCAGCGCCTGCTCGCGCTCCAACACACTTTTAAGTTGGTCTGCTGTTATCATGTTTTTATTTGAAATGAATGGTTGAGTTGGACTTATGTTTCGCTTTTCAGGGTGCAAAAATAGACAAAAATAGTCACCATTCAAAATATCACTTTTGCGGATACCCGGCATTTTGCGAAGTTCATGGCCGGATGAGAAGTTTTTCTCCTCTCCTCAACACCGCTCCCAAATGGGGGTTCCATTCCTTCAACTGTGCCACTGTACACTCATATTTCCGCGAAATGGAGTATAAAGTTTCACCCGGTTCAACCAGGTGCTGTAATGAAGAACCGTCGGCTGAGAGATTTGATTCGGCGGGTTCCGGTACCGATATGGTATCTGGCAATATGATTGTCTTGATTGTTGGTGGAATTCTCCCTTCTCTTTCAGGATTCTTTGGGGTGGGACCGGATTCCGGTTGAGATAAGGGGCGCGTGTGGACTGCAAGCGTCTGTTTCTCCCTTACTGGCTGATCGAGAATCTGACTTTTATCCGCTTTTGCTTTGGGGGCCTCAATCAGGACCTGTTCATTGGCCTTGGCTGGATTGAATCCGTTTTTCCGTTTATCTATCCTCTTCTCTTCTTTTGTCTTCTCCTTGGGGATTCTCTTTGCAGCGACCAGTGCATTGTTCTCTTTCAGGACCCTGCCGCCACGCAGGTAACGCGATGCGTAATAGGGTTCGGCAGAGTGGGAGACGATCACTCCGCTGGCTGTTGATGCATGCAGGAACCGGAACTCGCCGTTAGGAAGCAGCTCCTTCACGATGCCCACGTGCCCTACCTGGCCGTTGTGTGCACGTCCCTCAAAGAAGACCAGATCACCAACCTGCAGGTGCTCCCGCTGCATGATACTGGGCAGCTGCCGATCTTGTCCCGCAGAACTGGAGCTCAGCCTATAGCCGAATTCCCTGAAAACAAATGAGGTGAAGCCGGAGCAGTCGAAAGCGTGCGGCCCTTTTCCGGCAGGCCGGTAAGGTTTGTTCAGGTATCTCATTCCGAAATTGATGATATCCTGACCGATACCGGTAATTTTCTTGTCGGGCGGTGCCGTTGTTTTTCTCACTCCGCAGGAGGCCATCAGGACGCCAATAAGTATCAGCAGTGCGGTTCTCTTATGCATCCTTTCCCTTCTTTATTTTTGAATAAGTTCACTTTTCACGCTTGCAAAAATAGAAAAATATCTTTGACGAACCGTATGGGACCCGCCACTTTAACGAATTCTCCGAAAAATTAGGAGTTGCAGGCACCGTTTCATATGAGGGAAAAGGCTATTTTTGCACTTTATTGTAACCAGAGCGAGAAAAATGAAACAACTGAGAAACATCGTTTTCGATTTCGGCGGAGTGCTGATCGACTGGAATCCTGAGTATCTTTATGGCAAAGTATTTAAAGAGCGGACCGAGATGGAGTATTTCCTGAACAACATCTGTCCCTATTCGTGGAATGTGCTGCAGGATGCCGGGCGTCCGGTTGCAGTTGCAACTGCCGAGAAAGAGCAGGAGTTTCCTGAATACAGGGATGAGATTGCCATGTATTACGGCCGCTGGGAAGAGATGCTGGGAGGTGAGATTGTAGAGAATACCCGGCTGGTAAGCGCCTTGAGCGAGAGATACTCCATATTCGGACTGACCAACTGGTCGGCCGAGACGCTCCCCCTTGCCGTGAAACGGTACGATTTTTTCAATTACCTGACAGGAATGGTTGTTTCGGGCGAAGAGAAGATCATTAAACCCGATCCGCGGTTGTACCGAGTCCTGTTGGAGCGGTTCGGCCTGAATCCCGAAGAGACGCTCTTTATCGATGATAACGCCCAGAACATAGCTACCGCGGTGATGCTGGGCTTCAAGACCATCCACTATTCACCAGGAGTGATCCTGAAAGATGAGTTGGAAAAGATGGGGGTGGCATTGTAATTTTAACCTTTAGCAAGATACTATTTGCCAATTATTTTCTATCTTTGCGCCTGAAAACAATCGTGTGGACAGATTTGAACTGCTTGCAACCACAGAAAAAAATGCTAAAAATGTCTTGTATGTTTCCCCGCATTTTTCCTTCGTGCACAACCGCCAGTTTAGATTTTCCATCACAGTTTATAAACAGCTTTATTAATCACAAAACCAGAATCGAAAGTTCATGGTGTAGGTTTTCTCTTCTTTGCCCGTTGGACTTGATTCTGTCAATTTTTTTAAAATGAACTATTTCTTTACCTCCGAATCGGTGTCGGAAGGACACCCCGATAAAGTAGCCGATCAGATATCGGATGCTTTGCTGGACGAGTTTCTGGCGTATGACCCTGACTCGAAAGTAGCTTGCGAAACTTTGGTGACGACCGGACAGGTTGTCCTTGCCGGAGAAGTGAAATCAAAAACCTATGTGGATGTGGCCGAAGTGGCCCGACGTGTGATTGCCAACATTGGCTATACCAAGAGTGAATATCAGTTTGAAGCAAAATCGTGCGGCGTTTTCTCCAGTATCCATGAACAGTCAGACGACATCAACCGTGGGGTTGACGGCAAGGAGAACCCGATGGATCAGGGTGCCGGCGATCAGGGGATGATGTTCGGTTATGCCACTGCCGAAACGGAGAACTACATGCCGTTGGCGCTCGACCTGAGTCACGCCTTGCTGCGTGAACTGGCACATATCCGGAAGTATGAACCGGAGCTGATGCCCTATCTCCGCCCCGATGCAAAGTCGCAGGTTACCATTGAGTATTCGCCCGACGGGACTCCGGTGCGGATCGATACCATTGTGGTCTCCACCCAGCACGACGAGTTTATTTATCCCGAAACGGACACAAAAGAGGCAAGCTTGAGGGCCGATGCGGCCATGCAGTCTCAGATCGCCCATGACGTGAAGAGGATCCTGATCCCGCGCGTTCGCGAGAAATACAAAAATATGCGTGATATCCACAAGCTTTTTGACGACAAGATCAAATATCACGTCAACCCCACCGGAAAGTTCGTGATCGGCGGACCGCACGGCGATACCGGGCTGACTGGGCGCAAGATTATCGTGGATACCTATGGTGGAAAAGCGTCGCATGGCGGTGGAGCCTTCTCAGGAAAAGATCCTTCGAAAGTCGACCGGTCGGCAGCTTATGCGGCACGTCATATCGCCAAAAACCTGGTAGCTGCCGGAGTCGCCTCCGAAGTGTTGATTCAGGTCTCGTACGCCATTGGCGTGGCGCAGCCGATGAATATCTATGTGAATACCTATGGGAAAAGCAAGGTGAATATGTCGGATGCGGAGATTGCCAAAAAGGTGGAATCCCTGTTCGACATGCGTCCCAAGGCGATTGAGGAGCGGCTGAAACTTCGCAACCCGATCTATCTGGAAACCGCCTCCTACGGACATATGGGGCGTCAGCCGGAGAAGGTTGTGAAGAGGTTTGAATCCCGCTATATGCCGGAACCGGTTATCAAGGAGGTAGAACTCTTTACCTGGGAAAAACTCGATTTTGTAGAGGCGGTCAGGAAAGCGTTTGGTCTATAATCGGGGCATCAGCCCAACATTTGCCAATAGAGAAGGTATGGAACAGAGTCAGTCTGGAAAAAGAGTCCGGGAGGTAGTGGTCTATTGTGCCTCCAGCGCGAATATCGAAGGGTGTTACTTCGATGCGGCCCGGCAGTTGGGAAAGAGTCTGGCGCAGCATCAGATCACCTGTATTACCGGCGGAGGGAAACAGGGGCTGATGGGGGCCGTGAACGACAGTGTGCTGGAAAATGGTGGACGGGCAAGGGGAATCATCCCGCAGTTCATGGTCGATTCGGGCTGGTGCCATTCCCGGTTATCCGAACTGATCATTACTGAGTCGATGCACGAGCGCAAATTGTTGATGGCCAGTCAGTCCGATGCCGCCATTGCACTTCCAGGCGGATTGGGTACACTGGAGGAGTTGGCCGAAATCCTCACCTGGAAACAGCTGGGACTTTACAAAAATCCCATCGTCATCCTCAATACCAACGGATATTATGATCCGTTGCTGGCGATGATCGACAGGATGGTCAGGGAGAGATTCGTGCACCAGAACTACTGCAACATGTGGAAGGTAATCGATTCACCGGACAGGGTGGTAGATTATCTGCAACAGGCCGAGATCTGGAATCCTGCGTTTACAAAATATGAGAAAAAAGAGTTGTAATTTTGCAGAAATTTCCAAGGTGTGCCAGATACAATTCCCGACATAGCGATAGATACCGTCTCTTTGCATGTGCTGAAAGATACGGTGCTACACCTATCCGATTCGATCCGGATCGGGTTCTCCTCGTTTGAATATATCCCGACCGACAGTAGCCGTCTTTTTTTCGATGTTGCTATCCCTGCCGGGGTGGGGCAACCCGGCCAGTTGGCAGAGGGTTTCTCGGGGACACTCCTCCCTTTTTCTCCAACCATCCAGAGTGTTTTCTCCCTCCTCTTTACCCTCTGTTTTGTCGTTGCTGCATTTTGGTTTAACCGGGAGGGGCCCACTCTGGCTGCAAATTTCAGGAATATCTTTTCGGGGGGCGTGAGAAACCGGACGATCTTTAAGGAGGAGATCACCGCGACTGCCCTTTGGAGCGAATTCTTTTTGATATTCCAGACGGTGCTGATATTGACCATCGTGTCGTTCACCTTCTTTTGGGATAAAGGGATATCCGGCTTGTCACTCATGGAGATGATGCTGTTGTTTCTGGCTACATTTTTAGGTATTTTGCTCTTTCTCGCGATCAAATATCTGGTGTACAGATTGATCGATTATATTTTTATTGAATGGCGTCTTGGCGAGTGGACAGGGAAATATTTCAGGATTGTTGAACTGCTGGGGGTCTTGATGTTTGTACCGGCGATGTTTTTTGTGTTTGTTCCCGAGTTTTCAAAGGTGGTCCTGTTTTTACTGATTATTATCTTTTTTATTATAATGTGCGTGGTTTTCTGGAATCTGTTAAATGTTTTTGCTAAAAACAACGTGGGTTTGCTTAATTATTTTTTGTACCTTTGTGCCATCGAAATTGTCCCTTTTTTTCTGATTTACAAGGGTGTATTTTTTTTAGTTAATATAGCAGGCAATTAATACGTTATGGCTGTACGCAGAGTTAAAAAAGTCCTTATATCACAACCTCAACCAAGTAACGGAAAGTCTCCTTATTATGAACTGGGAGAGAAGTATCACGTAGAATTTCAGTTCAGACCTTTCATAAAAGTAGAACGGGTCTCCTTGAAGGAGTTCCGTCACCAGCGCATAAATATACTCGATTTTACAGGAATTGTGATGACTTCACGCACGGCAGTAGATCATTTCTTCTCGCTTTGTGAGGAGTTGAAGATCTCCATGCCCGAGTCGATGAAATATTTTTGCATATCGGAAACAGTTGCGCTCTACCTGCAGAAATATATCGTTTACAGAAAGAGAAAAATATTCTTCAGTCAAACCGGGAAGATTGAAGGGCTGAATGCCGCCTTTACCAAGCATTCGAAGGAGAATCTGCTTGTCCCGGTTCCGGAAGAACATAACGAAGAGGTGTTGAACTATCTCGCTTCGAAGAAGTTGAAGTATACTCCAAGTGTAATGTACCGTACCGTAAGTAATGATTATGGTGAAGGTGAAGTTCTGGATGCCGATATGATCATCTTCTTCAGCCCTATCGGTGTGCAATCTTTGTTGAAGAACTTCCCCGATTTCAAGCAGGGCGACATTGCTATCGGCTGCTTCGGGTCGACTACGGCAAAGGCTATCGTCGACGAAGGTCTCAGACTCGATTGTGAAGCTCCTACACCGGAGTATCCCTCGATGAGTATGGCTCTCGATGCCTTCCTGAAAGAGAATCAGAAAAAGAGCGTGGACTGATTTGCCACGGATTGAAAATTCTGTTTTTTTATTTCCCGGGCAATATGTTCAATTGCAAAAAACAACTATCTTTGCAACTGTAATTGCTTTCGGAGGAAATGCTCTTATCTATGGTTGAAAGACAACGTTTTACGTTCAAAAAGGAGGAGCGTGTAACTGGCAATAAAAGGATTTCAGCCCTTTTTGCCCACGGTGCCTCTTTTCTTGTCTATCCGTTCAAGGTTGTCTTTTACGACTATGAGTGTGCTGTTTCCGGACCTGTTTCGGTACTGGTAAGTATACCCAAGAAGAGGTTGAGGCGGGCAACGGCACGTAACAGGATGAAAAGGCTGGTCAGGGAGGCTTACCGGATAAACAAGGAGCTGATCCCGTCAGATCTGCTGCCTGATAACCGACGTGTCGATATTGCGTTTATCTATATTAAGGATGAACTTTCCGGTTATGACAAGGTGGAACGAAGTATCTGCAAGTCACTCCGGGAAATATCAAGTAAGTTAAAGGCTGAAAGAGCAAAATGCTAAAGATCATTAGAAGGGTACTGACCTGCCTGCTACTTGCACCTGTACATTTTTACCGGCAAGCGATCTCGCCGCTCTTGCCGCCCAGTTGCCGGTATACGCCCACCTGTTCGCAATACGCCATAGAGGCACTTCAAAAGCACGGACCTTTCAAAGGTTCGTTATTGTCTGTAAAACGCATTTTAAGTTGTAATCCATGGGGCGGGTCGGGTTATGATCCTGTTCCTGAACCGGGACCAGAAAAACAGCAAGACAAACCGAAAGCGGAGTAAACAATTTATATGGAACTATACGACGTTCACACCCACCAGATTCTGTTAGAGGATACCGATGATCCGTATCACTCGTGTATCCTAGATGTCTACCCCCTTGAGTTTGAAGTAGCCAAAGAGACAAACGACCGCCATGCCTTTTCCTGCGGAATCCATCCCTGGTATTCCGAAGAGAGTGAAAATCAGATGACCTACCTGAAAGAGATTGTCGGAGATCCACGTATCGTTGCCATTGGCGAAACTGGACTGGATAAATTGAAGGGCCCCTCCTTTGATGTTCAGATTCCTGTCTTTAAAGAACATATCCTCTTGTCGGAGAAATTGGGCAAGCCGTTGATCATCCACTGCGTGAAAGCATGGGAGGAGTTGATGCGTGTACGTGAAGAGACCAGTCCTGTTCAACCGTGGATCCTGCATGGATACCGGGGGAAGCCGGAGTTGACCAGGCAGCTGGTACGAAAAGGTTTCTTCTTCTCGGTAGGGGACGATATCAATGTGGAGTCGATGGAGTTGATTCCAATCGAAAACCTTTTCTGTGAAACTGACGAGGATGTTATGGATATCCGGGACGTCTATGCGCAGGCTGCACAGGCTGTAAACATGGAAATTGAAGAGTTCGCAGCGAAGATAGCTCAAAACATCCACCGTATCTTTCCTACACTGAAGGCTCCCAAGCCTTTTGATCCTGAGGAGGATGAGGAGGTGGATGATTGATCCGGCCTCGCTCTTCTCATCCCCTCTATTTCCTATTTCCGTCCGAAGTCGGCTGGGATTTCCCCCCAGCTATCGGTTTCCCATTTGATGATAGGGTTTTCGTAACTGTTTTCCGACAGCCACTTTTCTGCTCTGGCGATCAGGTCGAAAATCGGTTGATTCTCTGGTGTCGGGGTTAATTTGGTATTGCATTTTTTGTTGGCTACCCACTTGATGGCGTTCACACTGTCGGAATAGATCGGCAGCTTGCTCTTCTTCTGTTTCAACAAGGCGAGTGCATGGACGATAGCCAAGAACTCCCCGATGTTGTTGGTACCCTCTTTCAAGGGGCCGACATGAAAGATCTCCATACCGTCGGCCACGAAGACCCCCCGGTACTCCATCAATCCGGGATTCCCGCTACAGGCGGCATCCACTGCAATGCTTTCCAGAATATATGTCGCCTTTGTAAGGGGTGGTTTCCTGGGTTTGGTTCCCGTCTTCCCCAGGTGTTTCCAGGGATTATCGTTAAAGGCGGCCTCCGCCTCTTCCCGCGTTTCAAAAGATTTATACCTGGCATTTTCAACACCCGATACCTGCGCCTTGCAGTCGTCCCATGACGAATAGACGCCGGGCCTGATGCCCTGCCAGACTACGTAGAACTTCCTTTTTGCCATTATTTTTCTCGCTTCACTTTTCTCATCCGTCGCATATAACATTGCCAACCCTTTACCGACCATCAAAGGGGGGTCAGTAACTCCAATCACAATGTCTCCAGAACATGCGGCGCGATCTCCTGGTGGAGATCCTGGCGAGGCTCCTCGATAGTGATGATGCTGTCTACGATAAACTTCGTGTAGCCGCGCCAAGGTAGGGGCGCAAAATACTCCCTGTAGTGCAGCTGGACATTTTTTCCGCTCGAGAGCATCAGCTTTTCGGCTATCTCCTTGTCTTCAACCGAAAAATCGAACTGATTGGACTGAAGCCCTCCCGGTTTGTCGGCCCTAAACCCGGTCTGGATGAGTTTTCCCTCGTATGTTTTGAAAATCACACCCTTATATACCAGGTAGTTTAGCTCGCCAGATTTTACGCCGGTGCCGAAAACGTAGTAATAGCGCACGTAAACAAATGCGGCGAGTGCAATCAGCACCACTCCTGCAAACCTGCCGAGCCATTTTTTACTTTTTCTCCTTTTGGGCTGAAGATCATTCATAGATTCATTTTTCAATATCATTGCCAAAGGTACGTTTTTTTTTGCTTTTTTAGCTATTTATTGCCTCAAAAATAAAGTTCTGTCTCCCTTTTTGAGTTAACTTTGTACAAATATAACACCTAAAATATTGTCGTATGCATAAGTTAACTTTACTTGTTGTAGTTTTTTTTGTCTCCATTTCACTCTTTTCCCAACAATCTGCCTACACATTCACTGTAGTTAAGGAGAACCCTGTAACTTCCGTAAAGAATCAGGCCAGTTCAGGTACATGCTGGAGTTTCTCGGGAGTAAGTTTTCTGGAGTCTGAGCTGTTGAGAAAAGGAAAAGGTACATTCGACCTGTCGGAGATGTATATTGTCAGGAGAAACTACGAAGATAAAGCCGAGAAGTATGTCCGGACACACGGAAACCTCAATTTTGCTCCAGGTGGATCGTTCGCCGATGTGATTGAAACGCTCGACCAGTATGGTGTGGTTCCCGATGAAGTTTACACCGGTTTGCTCGATGGCGCTGAACGCCACGACCATGGTGAAATGGACAAGGTACTGAGTGGTTACATGAAGGGGATCATCGGGAATAATTCTGTTTCAACAGTTTGGAAGAGAGGTTTTAACGGTATCCTCGATGCTTATCTGGGTGCAAAGCCCGACTCGTTCACTTACAATGGCAAAACGTATACTCCCCAATCTTTCAAGGAGTTCCTTGAATTGGATCAGAACGATTATATCTCGATAACCTCGTTTTCACACCAGCCGTTCTATACCTATTTCCCACTTGAAGTGCCCGATAACTGGCGCTGGGCCAACTCCTTCAACCTTCCGCTGGACGAAATGATGGCAGCCATCGATCATGCCCTGATGAACGGCTATACCGTAGCCTGGGCCTCGGACGTGAGCGAGGGAGGATTTTCGCGTCAGGGTATCGCCATAGTTCCCGATGAAAATGCCGTGGAGAATGCGGGGACCGATCAGGCAAAATGGTTGGGTTTGTCGGAACGCGAAAGGCGCTCGTCGATCGCTGGAAAGGTAGGATCAGAAGTTCTTAAAGAGAAGACCATCACTCAGGAGATGCGTCAGCTAGCTTATGATAACTATCAGACAACCGATGATCATGGCATGCATATCTACGGTATTGCCAAGGATCAGAACGGCAACAAATTCTATCTGGTAAAAAATTCATGGGGAGAGACCGGACCTTACAACGGAGTCTGGTATGCTTCCGAGGCTTTTGTCCGTTACAAGACCACCAGCATCGTAATGCACAAGGATGCGCTGCCCAAGGCGACGGCTAAGAAATTGTGAGATTAAGGATGATACGGCATGGAGATTTCCGCGTTATACAAAATTTATGAAGAACATCCGGTAGTTACTACCGATTCGCGTGTCTGTCCCAAAGGTTCCATCTTCTTTGCGCTCAAAGGTGAACGTTTTAACGGCAACCTTTTTGCCGAAAGTGCACTTGAAAGAGGTTGTGCCTACGCCGTTGTGGATGAGTGGGATAAAAACAGACCGGAAGACCCGCGTGTGATTGTGGTGGAAAATGTACTGGAAACGTTGCAAAAGTTGGCCAATTTCCACCGTAAAAAGCTAAAGATAACCATTGTGGGAATTACCGGCACAAACGGTAAGACTACCACGAAGGAGCTGGTGGCAGCCATCCTCTCCAAGGAGTTCAAGGTGGCCTTCACCCAGGGAAACTACAACAACCACATCGGCGTTCCGCTCACCTTGCTCTCGATCAACCGGTCGCACGAGATCGGTGTGATCGAGATGGGGGCCAACCATCCCGGTGAAATAGGCGAGCTGTGTGAGATTGCCGAGCCCAATTTCGGACTGATCACGAACATCGGGACAGCCCATATCGAAGGTTTCGGGTCGCTCGAGAATGTGATCAGAACCAAATGTGAATTGTACGATTTCATCCGTGCCCACGAAGGTAAGGTGTTTGTGAACAAGGACAATCCAATCTTGAGAGAAAAGTCGGAAGGCATGGACCGGATCCTCTACGGGCGCGACGATCCCACCCTTTTCGTCTCGGGTACCTTATCGACAGAAACCCCTTTTCTGCACTTCGACTGGAACTTTTTCGAACATCCGCACAGGGTAAGAACCCATCTGGTGGGTGCCTACAACCTCGACAATGCGTTGGCCGCAGCCGCCATAGGAAAGTATTTTGGGATCAATGCCGAGCTGATCAGCCATGCGCTTGAGGCTTATGAGCCCAAAAACAACCGTTCGCAGTTTGAACGTACCCGGCACAACGATCTCATCATCGATGCCTACAATGCCAATCCTACGAGCATGAAGGCGATGCTCGACTTCTTCTCGAAGATCAGTACGGATCTGCCGAAGAGTGTCATTCTGGGAGAGATGAAAGAGTTGGGGCCCATTTCCGGAGAGGAACACCGGAAAATGTTGGACTACCTTCGCCGGCAATCTTTCGACAAGATATACCTTGTGGGATCGGTATTTACCGGAGGAGAGGCTGCAGACTGCGTCTCGGACAAGATGCTCCCCTTTGAGCGGGTGGACCTGTTGATCGAGGAGCTGAAACAGCATCCCATTACCGGACACTACATTCTGCTCAAAGGTTCTCACTCGGTCCAGCTGGAAAAGGTGGTCCCGTTCCTGTAGAATCGCAGAGGCCTATTCCGCCCTAAACTTCACATGTAACACCACCACTTCCGACACGGTGCCTATCCTGAATTGCGGGCCCGCCAGTCCCAGCCCCGAGGTGACATAGATGTGCGTGTTGCCTTTCTTCAGATATCCGTAGGCCACCTCAAAGGCCATGCGAGTTGCCAGATTTCCCGGAAAAGCTTGTCCCTGATGCGTGTGGCCATATAACGCAATGTCGGCTCCCGCATCAACCTCCTCATCCAGGTTGTTGGGGGTATGGTTCAGTACAATAAGCGGCAGGCTCCGGTCGACCTCCTGTCGATCCAGCAGACCGACTAACGACTGCCGGTCGGGAATCACCAGATCTTCACGTCCTACGACATAGAAAGAGCTGTCAACCAGTACAGCCGAATCACGGAGCATGGTTATTCCCGCATCGTTCAGCCATCCGATTTTCCGTTCGCCTTCGTAGCGGTATTCGTGGTTGCCGGTACAGGAATATATGCCCAAAGGAGCGTCAAGACGCCGAAGCTCCTCGTCCATCCGTTGTTGTTCGACCGGTTCGATCCGCGAATCGAGGATATCTCCCACAAAAAGGATCAGATCGGGTTGCTGCGCCATGATCAGCTCCACCATTCTTCGCGCGTCGTTCCGGTCGATCAGGTATCCCAGGTGCAGGTCACCAACCACTGCTATCTTCACCGAATCCATTCTTCCGGACCGTTTGCCTATCTCCATACTCAGCTGCTTCACCACCGGATGGTGGAACCGGTAACTGCCGTAGGATAATGCTAGTACCACCACCACAATGGAGGCGAGAAATAGGCCGACCTTAATCTTTTGCGGCTGATTCAACAGCTCCCTGGGACGGGCAATATTCCGGCCCAGTAGCAGGTAGACAAGATCGCCTATCAATACCAACCCGCCAAGGTAAAGCAGAAAAAGCATCCAGCTAGTACCCATGATGCTGATGGGATGGATGATCTCATGGGGGAGATGATGCCGGAACAGAAATCCGACAACATACAACAGCAGTTCCGAGATGAAGATGACCGTCCAGCATCTTTGGAGCACTCTTCGTCTCTTGAAAAGATACCAACCCTTCAGAAATATCAGCGGGTTGAGCGTGAGATGGATGATAAGTGCAACGACAAGTGAGCGCATGATTCTATCGACAGTTAATTGATCAGATCCAGTACAAGGTATTCCGACCGGGTACCGATACGGAACTTTCCGCCCCAGATACCCAGGCCCGAGGAGACGTAGAAATGGGTATCCCCTTTCCGGAGATACCCCTGAGAAAGTTCAAAAATCCTGTCGGTCAGCAGGGAGGCAGGGAAGACCTGTCCCCTATGGGTGTGGCCGGAGAATTGAAAATCTATCCCTTCGCGTACAGCTTCCTCCAGATCATAGGGTTGGTGGTTGAGCAGGATCGAGAAGGTCGACTTGTCCCAATGGGTTGTCAGTTCTGATAGCGGCTTGCGGTTTTTCCGGGAGTGATCTTCCCTCCCGATGATTGTCAGCCCGTTTTTCTGCAGTATGGTATCTCGCAGCAGTGTGATGCCCGACCGGTTGTAAAAATCGATACAGTTCCTGATTCCGGATATATACTCGTGATTGCCGGTACATGCATAGATTCCCAATGGTGCATGGATCCTCCTCAATTCCCTGTCGAGCGACTGCCGGGTGACAGGACGTAACTGGTTGTCGATCAGATCGCCTCCGATAATGACGATGTCGGGCTCTTCGGCATTGATCATCTCTACCCACTTGTGCAGCTCCTTTACGGAGATGGTGTATCCCAGATGCAGATCGCTGATACCGACTATCCGTACCGGTTTTTCAATTTTTCCGCTCTTGATGGTGAGGTGCGAGCGTTTTTTGTTGTGGTATTGCCAATTGCCGTAAATCAGTGTCAATACGATTATTCCCAGGCCAATAGCGGCAGTGGTTCCATTGTGGTACAACATTGCCGCAACTCTCTCCTTGTCGACAATATGGGTGAAATGATTGACGATCCGGAGGAGGTCGACCAAAATGAGGAGCAGGCAGATATAGAGCAATGCGATCATCCATGATGTGCCAAACCGGTAGAAGAGACCGGCACTCCACACAGGCATCGACTCGCCAAAACGGAAAAATATGAGCAGGCTGGCAAACCCGAGGAGATAGATTGCCATGACGGTGGTCCTGATCCATATTGCCGGGGGAACAAGCTGATATATCCGTATCGCGGCGTAGATGTTGGCCGTTAGGTAAAACAGCAGTATAGAGATGAAAAAAGATTTCATTATTTTCTTGTAGATTAGAGCGATAGAAAAAAACTTATCCACAAAGGTACGGAAAAATCGATGACCATCCCGTGAAAGAGTGCCACAACCACATAGTCGGATCCCGAATACCTGGTGATTATGGGGAGGGTGGTATCCATGGTGGTAGCACCGCCGGCACATATGGGGGCAAGTTTCCCGAAATGTCTTACCATCCAGGGCGCAAGGAGCAGCACGATAAACTCACGCATGATATTTGCCAGCAAGGCAACTGTTCCCAGTTCAGCCCCGCGGAACTCCGAGATAAGGATGCTCGAGAGCGAGTAGTAGGCAAACCCGGCACCTACGCAGAGGCAGTCGATCAGGCTCCTGCCCGGCAGGAGCAGGCTTGACACTCCCGCGCCTGCAAATGTTCCCACGGTGGTGGCAAGGGGTATCAACGCAATTGCGGGTCCGAACCGCTTGACTGCAAGGAGTATCTTCTTGCCGCTGCCGATCTGTATGCCGACAAGGAAGAGGAGCCCGTAGAGGATCCATTTTGAGATGTCGTCGTTGAGTAATGCATCGGGGAGTTGCCCGGTGAGGGCCAGAATGACGCCCGCCGCAAATAAAAGAAGATAGATGAGCGATTGCTTCATGATTTCTCACCCCCTTTTTTGAACAACGTTGAATAGAGCAGCCAGGCACAAAGCAGGGTCCCTGAAGTACCCCCAATCGTGATGATCAATGCTTCGATGCCGATGGTGCTGAAGGTTGCCAGCACCTGGTCGTTTGTGCCGACCGACACGCCCATAAAGAATAACAGAAGGGCGATGACAAGGGTGATGACACTGCCGGCATGCTTGACGAACGGGACCTTTCTGACGGCATATCCTGTGGCGACGCCAGATAGTATGACAAGGAAAATATTGAGCATAATATCTTTGTTTGGGGTGGAAATCCAGTTGCAAAAGTAGACAAAAAAATCTTTTTAGCAGTCCGGTCGATTAAAATGGTGTTACCTCTAATCGAGGAAACTGCACTAATGTTTAAAAATGCAAAATAGGGTGCTCGGGGAGCTTGCTATTACTAAATTTTCGTAACAGGGTGACCTCTTTGCTTAGCCTGTTGAATTATTTGACTACTTTTGCTTAAATTTGAATTTACACTTATGAAAGAGACACTACTATCCTTGATTCTCCTGCTTGCCACGTTTGTGGTTTATGCGGAGGATGTCACCGTGAAAGGCAAACTGGTCAGCGCTAGCGACAAACAGCCGCTTCCTTATGCCACAGTTTCGGTTGCCTCAAAAACGATTCCTGATCAGGCCATCAGAAAATTTGCTACCGACGAGAGCGGAATTTTCTCCACTACGCTGAAAGCCGGGGACTATATCTTTACATTTCATTTTGTAGGAATGAACATCATTAACCGCAACGTGGAGATTAAGGATGGTGAATCTCTGGTTAATATTGGACAAATTGAGATGTTGGAGAGTTCTACCGAACTGGCCGAAATCAGAGTGACAGCCCAGCGTCCCCTGGTTAAGGTGGAGATCGATAAGCTTACCTACAGTGCAAAGGATGACCCCGAATCATCCACATCGAGCGTCCTGGACCTCTTAAGGAAGGTGCCCCTGGTGACAGTCGACGGGGAAGATAATATCCAACTGAAAGGCTCCTCAAGTTTTAAGATCTACCTGAACGGTAAACCGTCGAACATGATCTCGAACAATCCGTCGCAAGTGCTGAAAAGCATGCCGGCGAACAGCATAAAGGATGTAGAGGTAATCACCGACCCGGGAGCACGTTACGATGCCGAAGGTGTAGGCGGAATCATCAATATCATCACCGATAAAAGGGTGGACGAGGGTTATTCGGGCTCCGCAGGAGCCAATGGGAATACTTTTGGCGGGTATGGTGGCAACGCCTATCTCTCGCTGAAATATGGCAAGTTCGGACTTACAGGAAATGGAGCCTATTTCTACCACGACAGACCCGAAGCCGAAACGACATTCACCAGGGAGGATATTGCTCCTAATCCTGTAAATCAACTTATTCAGGAGGGACGCACCAACAATTATGGCGGTGGACTCTTATACAATATGCAGCTCAGTTATGAGCCGGATACCCTTAATCTCTTCAATGTCTCTGTCGGCCAGTTCGACGGACGGTTTCATACCGACTCGGAACAGGGTACCCTCTCCCGAGGAGCGAGAAACTACTCCTACCTGCTGAACAATAACTCGTCGAACCATTTCGGGGCGTTTACGCTGACAACCGATTATCAGCGGACATTCAAGAAGAAAGATGAGTTGTTGACCATCTCATACCGCTTCGAGAGGAATCCGGGCGACAGCAAATACGAAACAGAATACAGTGAGGTGGAAGACTATTTCTATTCCGACGGTTACCGGATGAGGAGCATCAACGATGCCGGTGGAAAAGAGCATACCGGACAGGTTGATTATGTGAATCCGCTGACCAGCAAACAGAGTATCGAGGTGGGCCTGAAATATATCTACCGTGACAACTCCAGTCGTGGCGACAACCGCTTCCTCGATCCCGAAAATGGGAATGCCTGGATGGAGGACCTGAGCCGGAAGAATGATCTCGACCATACGCAGCAGATCATGTCGGGTTATGCCGGTTACGGGTTTAAGGCAGGAAAGTTCGGTTTCAAACTGGGATTACGCGGTGAAAATACCGCCCAGAAGATTCACTTCATGAGTTCCAAGGTAGATACGGTGGTAAATACCGATTTCTTCGACCTGGTGCCTTCGGCTGCTTTCTCATACCAGGTGGGCATGACGAGAACTTTGCGATGGGGCTACAACATGCGCATCTCGCGTCCGGGCATCTGGTATCTGAACCCCTATATCAACGACGCGGATCCCAACAATATCCAGTATGGAAATCCCAACCTCGACGCGGAGCAGACCCACAATTTCAATCTCAATTTCGGCTCATTCTCGCAGAAGGTTAACTTCAATGCCTCATTGAGCTACTCTTTTACCCGTAACGCCATCACCTCGAGGGTATTCATCGATGAGTATAATGGCAGGGAGGGGGTTACCCACACTACATACGACAATATCGGACGCAACCAGTCGGTGGGACTGGACGGATACCTCAGCTGGACCCCCATGCCGATTGTAAGAATAAACCTGAACGGTTCGGTGGGGTATACCGATATTCAAAGTACGGAAGATGCCAATATCAGTAACAGCGGATTTACTGGATTGGTCTACAGTGGATTGACATTTACGCTGCCGAAGGATGTGAGGTTGACTGCCAACGCCGGACTCTTCTCCAGCAACATCCAGTTGCAGACTACCCAGTCGGCCTACTATTTCTACTCGTTCAGCGCGATGAAGAGTTTCCTGAACAAGAAGCTGGATCTCTCCCTCAATGCGACGGCACCTTTTAGCAAGTACATCAATATAGACGTAAATACTACCGGCGACGGATTCGAGCAGAAAATGAACCACCGGAATCCGATGCGTACATTCCGGCTGAGCCTGACCTACCGGTTTGGCGACCTGAAATCTTCGGTCAGAAAAGTGAAGCGCACCATCACCAACGAGGATCTTCTGCAGGGAGGTTCGCAGGAGGGAACCGGAGCCGGCGTACCAGTTACCGGATCATAACATAAATTTCAGACCGCATGAGAATCGATATCATTACCGTCTTGCCTGAAATGATTGAGGGGGCTTTGAACTGCTCCATCTTAAAGCGTGCTCAGGAGAAAGGATTGGTTCAGTTCGGATTGCATAACCTCCGTGATTACACCCTCGACAAGCATCGTCGGGTGGATGATTATCCGTTCGGCGGGGAGGCCGGCATGGTGTTGCAGATCGAGCCGATCGACCGATGCATCACACACCTGAAATCACTCCGTGATTACGATGAAGTGATCTTTACCACGCCAGATGGGGAGAAGTTTACCCAAAAGGTTGCCAACGAACTGTCACTCAAGGAAAACTTCATAATCCTCTGTGGTCACTACAAGGGAGTGGACTACCGGGTCAGGGAGCACCTGGTGACCAGGGAGATCTCCATTGGCGACTTCGTACTGACCGGCGGTGAACTTGCTGCTGCCATGATTGCCGATGCGGTTGTCCGGGTCATTCCCGGTGCAATCGGTGACGAGCAATCTGCCCTTTCCGATTCGTTTCAGGACAATCTGCTGGCTCCGCCCGTCTATACCCGTCCTGCGGAGTACAAGGGATGGCGTGTTCCCGATATCCTGCTCTCGGGACATGAACGGAAAATTGCCGAGTGGCGTCTTGAACAGGCACAGGAGCGGACCCGTCGGTTGCGTCCCGATCTGCTTGATTCGACTTTCGGAACCTTGCCGCATCAAAGCAGTTGAGAGCGTGAGGTACAGCACCCCGTTTCTTCACTGCAAGGTTTGAGGTGATCTGCCCCCTAGAGGGCCATCACCTTTATACCCATATAGATTGTTCGCGGTAATCCCGGGCCCCAGACATAATTGCTGTCCCGGTTCCGGTAGTTGTCAAAATCGTCCTGGTAGAAGTTGCCGATGTTCTTCACTCCTGCAAAAAGCTCCAGTCCGCTCTCCAGAAATGGCAGTGCAAACGTATAGCCCACCTTTGCACTGATTTCTGTAAACGATGGCGATGTACGGTATTCGTTGGATTGTAGTGTTGTGTTGGGTGAAAATTTTGCCAATATCATCTTGCCGGTATAGAGAGTGCTGATGGATACATTCAGATTCTTTACCGGAAATAGTGATAGAATGGCGTACCCGTACCTGTCGGGAGTACGGAGGAACTCGCGTTTTGGCTCCAACCCCTCGATGTTCTCTACTGCCTCGGAGTGAAGACTCTTTTGCCAGGTGAATCCCGACTCCAATTGTACCTTCTGCCTGTAGTTGCCCCGTACCTCAAGGGTAGCTCCTTTTACAGTTGCCCCGGGGCCATTCTGTTTTTCGAACTGTTCGCCAAACTCATCCTTCCCTACAGGCTGCAGATGGAATGCATCGTTCAGCCTGGTGTAAAACCCCTCCAGTGTGAAGCCGTAGATATAGTTTTCGGTTGCCTTGTCGAAATTTACCGAGCCGCTAAAGCTGTTTGAACGTTCCTCTTTCAAATTGGGAGCCAGTGAAATTCGGGAGATTCCTCCACCGGCAAATGCAATATGCATATCTGTATCGAAGGCTTGAGGCGCCCGGAATCCTGTACCCCAGGTGAATCGGAACTGCGTGTAGTTTTTCAGCCTGTATAGTATAGATGCTCTGGGACTCAGGATGATATGCTCAATAAAGTTGTGTTTGTCGCCCCTGATTCCTGTCAACAGCGTAAAGGTGTTGCTGATTTTCCAGTCGCTTTGCAGAAAAAGAGCCGCATTCTTTGTGGTCTGGTCGGTCCCGTACCGGTAGTGCGGTATCGAATCCTGGATGTCGTCGAGCAGGTATTCCGCACCTGCGGTCAAAACGTTTGTTCCACCTATAAAGTAATCCAGGCGGTGATTGAGTTGAACGCCGCCCTGCAGAGTGTAGTTACGGGTATAGCCATATGGTGGATCTTCAAGATGGTTGCGTTCCGCTTCGGCAAACTCTTCGGACGTGTCAAAATCACTTGACACCGGATAGAGGCCGGTGTAATGATTGCGCCTGGTCTTCTGACCAGCCATATAGCTGATAAGTGAACTGTTGTCGTGATTGAAGTTGATCTGATAATCGAGACCACCCATAAGAATGTTGTGGGTTCTCTCCTCGGACTGTTTCGCCAGATGGGCCTCTTTTTTTGTCATCTCGCCGCCGTACCGGTATTCATACAGACTGGTGAAGTTGGCCTCCAGTTTCTGGTTGTACGTAGGCGTGAAGATCAGGTTGCCGCCGAACGAGTTGCTTTCCAGTGCGGGAAGTTCAGAGAAGTTATCCTTTTCGCCGATGATGCTTCCATCCTCCCCGAGTGTTATGCCCGGGTGGTCATAAAAATCGCGTACTCTGCGGTTGGCAAACAGCGACACACCCGCCTTTCCATTTGCTGAAAGCATCGTTGTATTGGCTGTCAATACGTTGTCTGCCGCCTCGCCGTTGATGCTGTTGGTGGTCAGACTCACCTCATATCCCGGTTTCGTGGGAATCTGCGTGATTACGTTTACTGTGCCGCCGATGGCGCTAGATCCGTACAGGGCAGATCCGCCGCCACGCACCACTTCGATCCGTTCCACCATATTTGACGGGATCTGTTCCATCCCATATAGACCGATCAGTGGGCTGAAAACCGGTCGCCCGTTAATCAGTATTTGTGAATATCCACCGCCTAGCCCGTTCATTCGGAGCTGCGTGTAACTACAGGTCTGACAATCCGTCTCCACGCGAAGTCCCGGCTGAAACCGCAACCCCTCGGAGATATTGCATGCCTGTACCGCATTGAGGCTTTTGTTGTCCAGGATGTTTACAACGACAGGTGTCTCGGTCCGTCGCTTGAAGGTTCGCGTTCCGGTTACCACAACATCGTTGAGGTACATGATCTCTTCTTCTATCTCGAAATTTATCTCGACAGATTTTCCGGCCTCGATCTCGATCACCTTTTCCTGTGGTTTGTAACCCACGCATTGAGCTACCAGTGTCTGTTTCCCAACCGGGAGGTTGGTGAGCATGTAGTGCCCGGTGTTATCGGTAGTTGTCCCGATAGAGGTTCCTTTCAGGGCAATGGTTACGAACGGAATGTGAACTCCGTTGCTTTTTACGTCACCGAAGATATTGGCGTCGGTTTTCTGGGCGAATAGTGGATGAAGCGATAGCCACAAAACGGCTGATATGATAAAGGGTGTTGATTTTTTCATCTTGTTGAGTTGCATATCTTGTTGTTTGACAAATTGATCGAATCTCCCATCCAGTCCATGCCTTCATACAATCTGGCACGCTACAGCCTCCCTGCCGGAAGGGTATTCAATCTGCCTGCTCTCTGACGGCGCGACGAAGGGGAGAGGTTTCTCTGTAAGCTGAAGATGGCGTCAAACAACGGGCGGCGCCCGCAGGTAGCTGTTTGTAAATCGCTTTGAGGCATAATCTGCGACATAGAGATCGATGGAGATATCAACGAAGAGGGTCGGTCTGACCGACAGATCGAAATCGCAGACTACATCAGGTGTGAGTTGTGTCTGGCAGAACTGCGCCAGGAGAAAAAGCTGATTCTCGGAGTGGGTGTGTTGCCTCTTCTCGTTTTTTTTGAATGGATGCGAGTGTACATACCGTACATGGTTGATAACATGAGTATGGGTGAAAAGGGTGATGCTGCCTATATAAGCTATAAACAGGGCAGACAACAGCCATTTTGTTGTGATGTTCCGGTAGTCTCTCTTCATCCTTCCGGCAAAAATAAGAAATTATGGCAATATCTACTACAGTTTGGTCGTTTATACTGTTTTTTTATGTAATGGCTGGAATTGCCCTGCTGGTGATAGCCGATCTGGTGACCGATCTGATTGAGACTCTGCTCGAGAAAGCGGAGGTTATCCTCGTCGCTCAGTTGGGTAACCGGTTTGTTGGGATAGAGGAGATAGTCGTTACGGTATTGCTGTGGCGTAATATTGGGCATCAGCACATTTGCTCCTGCCAGAATCGCCTTTTCTCGTCCCCCGGCTTCGATCGATTGCAGTGCGGTGGTGGCGGCGATATTGATGTCGGGCATCAATATCCGCAACAGGGCAATCATCCGGAGTGTCATCCTGAACCGTTCCTGCAGTGGAAGAAGCTCCCGGTCGTATCGGTAGAGCGGGGTCTTGGGATGGCAGATATAGGGTCCCATCCCGCACATGTCGATATCGAACTGCTTCATGAAGAGCAGGTCATCGGCCAGATCTTCTCTGGTTTGGGACGGTAATCCGATCAGGACACCCGTTCCGGTCTGATAACCTGTTTTTTTAAGCGATTCCAGGGCTTCCAGCCGTTTAGCAAAACGGTGATTGTCGTCGGCGGGGTGAATTTTACGGTAAAGCGCTTCGGAGGAGGTCTCGATCCGGAGCAGGTATCGGCTGGCGCCGCTCTCGAACCAGCGGCGATAGACCTCTTCGGTCTGTTCACCGCAGGAAAGGGTGATACCGATCTCCCCATTGGTGATGCGCATCGACTCTTTCAGGAGAGAGTCGATCTCTCTGACAAACCTATCTGAGGATTGCTCCCCGCTCTGAATCGCAACCGACCCGAACCCGTTTTCATAGGCAAACCGGATGGCATCCAGTGCTTCATTCCGCGAGAGACAATAACGGCGGGTGTTGCTGTTATCCTTACGGATACCGCAATAGTAACAGTTCTTTTTGCAGATGTTGGAAAACTCGATCAGTCCACGCAGGTAAACCGTATGGCCTCCATTTCCCAGTTTGACTTTTACAGCCAAATCGAACAAGGAGTGTTCCTCTTCGCCTTCTGCGTCAAGCAGCCGGATGAGTTCTTCTTTGAGGAGTTTCATGGGAATAGTTTCGTTACCCGTTCGAAAATACCGTTCATGTATGCCAGCGCCATTCCGTAGTTGGTTACCGGAATCCCTTTCTCAATAAATGGAGATATTCTGTTTATCAGTTGTTTGCGGCTGATCATACAGCCGCCGCACTGGATGACGAAGGCGTAATCGTCAGGTGGAATCTCCGATAATCCGCCTACTACGGTGAACGACAGTTTTTTCCCTGTAAATTGTTGCAGCAGTCCGGGAATCTTTACCCGCCCGATATCGTCGCAATTGGTTTGATGGGTGCAACTCTCCAGTATCAGAATTTTATCTCCCTCTTTCAGGTCGGAAAGGAGAGGGGTGCTCCTCAGGAAGGTGTGAAAATCACCTTTCAAGCGTGAAAAGAGGATGCTGAAACTGGTCAGCGGGATATGACCGGGTATATGTCGGGCAACATGGCCGAAGGCCTGGCTGTCGGTAATTACCAATGCCGGCTCTATGCCCAGTCTCATAAAATCCTCCAGCTCGGTTTCCCTTATCACGATCGTGATACAATGGTGATCCAATGCGTCCCGGATGGTCCGGTTTTGTGGCAGAATCAGTCGCCCTTCAGGTGCTTCACTGTCGATGGGGGTGATGAGCAGTACCAACGCTTTTGGCCGTACCAGGTCGCCGATTAACCTATCGGGCTGCAGGCTTGTCCGGGGGACAATCTTTCGCAGTGCATCGATGATAATCTCCAGATTGCCGGGATCTTTTGCGCTGAAGTCGAGAACCTCCGCATCGCTGTGTCGTTTGATCACCGTTCTTGTCAGCGTGGCAATCCGGGAAATATCGCTTTTATTGTGAAGAATGAGGTAGGGGACATTGAATCTCCTGAATTGATGGATAAGATCCAGCTCATACTGGCCGAATTGATTTCCGGTAATAAGCAAAACGGCACACTCTACCCGTTTAAGGGTGTCGAGCGACTTGTCAACCCTCTTTCTCCCCAACTCGCCTCCATCGTCAACTCCGGCAGTATCTACCAATATGACAGGGCCGATCCCGAAGATCTCGACCGACTTTCTTACTGGATCGGTGGTTGTTCCGGGAATGTCGGAGACGATTGCGGTATCCTGTCCCGTGAGCAGGTTGACCAGCGTGCTTTTGCCGGTGTTCCGGCGGCCGAAGATGCCGATATCTATTTTAGGATGAGACATGTCTGTTAAAAATAGAGATCCCGTTCCCCCTCTTTTATTCTCTCGATTCTCTCCTGTACTTGACGTTCTGTTTTTTCGTCCAGTTCGTACATGTTTTCTTCAATCACTTTCCACCCTCTCCTGGCGGTATCTTCGGGAGCGTAGTCTATCAGATATTCGGCCAGTGTCAGTATCGCATTAGGGGTACAGAACCTATTAATGAAACCGGGAACGGAGAATTCCATAAAATGTTCTCCGGTTCTGCCCAGCCTGTAGCAGGCCGTACAGAATGAGGGCAATATCTCTTGTTGGAGCAGTTCGTCTATAATCTGGTTGAGTGACCTGTCGTCGTTGATGCGGAACTGTCCTCTCTTGAGATCATGCTCCTGTTCGCCCGTTGTGTAGCTACCCAGCTCGATCCTCGTTCCCCCGTCGATTTGGGAGACGCCGAACTGAATAAGCCGGTTACGTAGTGTAACAGGTTCACGGGCGGTAAGAATAATTCCGGTGTACGGTATGGCCAACCGGAGGATGGCAACCAACCGTGTGAAGTCTTCATCCGGCACAAAATAGTCGCTCCCCAGGTCGAGCATCGATGCATCTTTGATTCTCGGGATCGAAACGGTATGGGGACCGACGTTGTAACAGGCTTCAAGGTGGTTGGCATGGCGAACCAGCCCCATCACCTCGAACCTCCAGTCGTACAAGCCGAAAAGCGCACCGATGCCCACGTCATCCAGTCCGGCTTCCTGTGCCCTGTCGAGTGAGGTGAGGCGGTAGTCGAAATCAACTTTCCTGCCCCGTAGGTGATAAGTTTTATAGGCATCACGGTGATAGGTCTCCTGAAATACCTGGTAAGTCCCGATTCCAGCCTCTTTCACCGTGCGAAAGCCGTTGATGTCGAGCGGAGCAGCATTGATATTGACTCGACGGATTTCACCTCTCCCCTTTTTCACGGTGTATGCGATGCGGGCGGTTTGGGCGATGAATTCAGGACTGTATTGCGCATGTTCCCCGAAAACAAGGATAAGCCGTTTTTGTCCACTATCTTCCAACGCTTCGATCTCCCTTGCCAACTCCTCATTGGAAAGTGTTTTTCGGAGCATCTTCCTGTTGGACGCTTTGAATCCGCAGTAGGTGCAATTGTTGGAACATTTGTTGCCGACATATAGTGGCGCAAAGAGTACGATGCGGTTTCCGTAAATCTCCTTCTTGAGTTGACGGGCACCCTCCTTGATGAGTTCTACCGATCCGGGGTCGGATGCATTGATAAGTGTGGCCACCTCCTCTAGATTCAACCTCTTTTTTGCCAATGATTTTTCCACCACTCTTTTTACCTTGCCGGGAGTGGGAATGCTCCTGTTGAGGTATTCCCAGATTTCGCCGGTATCGATAAATGGCTGCATCGGTAGATCTGGAATAGCGTATTTTTCAGGGGCGAATCTCATTGGGTGGATATTTGCAAGCGATACTACAAAAATATAAAAATTATTCTACCAGACAACCGATTTATCAAAAAGTGAGGGTAGTGGAAATCGTCATTGCATAAATCTGCCCATTCCCTTATGTTCAGCTCCCTTGACCCCCTCTTTTGCCTGGCTCACCTTATCATGAAACTTACCCGACCCTTCGCTTTTGGCGATCAGTACCGACAGGAGAATGGAGATTAAAAGGGTGGCGACTATTACAGCCAATGAGCACCAGGAGTGACGGGCAAAAAAATCTGCAACGGCATCTACCGAACTGAACAGCATCTTCATGCCGATAAAGAGCAGGATAAAACTTACGCCCGTTTTGAGATATCTGAACATTCCCATAATTCCTTTCAGTGCAAAAAAGAGCGATATCAATCCCATTACCGCAAATAGGTTGGAGGAGATGGCAAGAAAGTTTTCCTCACTGAGGGTGAGTACACCGTTTACCCCCTCCTTGATGACGCCGATAATGGCAGGAATGGAATCTACGGCAAACAGGATGTCGGTCGAGCCGATAACGAGCAATGCCAAAAAGATATTGGTGAGGTGTAATTTGCCGTTTATCCGTGTAAAGAAGTGTGGGGAGTGCAGGTCGGGATCGATGGGAAATAGCTTGGATGCTCCCTTGTAGAGGATGTTTGATTTGGGATTCACATTCTCATCTTCTTTGGTAAATGCCATCTTGTATGCTGTCCAGATCAGGATCAACCCAAACAGGTAGATGATCCAGTGGAACTTTTCTACCAGTCCCATTCCCGCCAGAATGAATAGAATCCGCAACAGAACCGAAATAAGAATTCCCAGTTTCAGCAATTTCGGCTGGTTGGATGGCTGGATACCCATCATCGAGAAGATCAGTATGAAGACAAAGAGGTTGTCGACCGATAGTGAGTACTCGGTCAGATATCCTGAAATGAATTTTGTCATCAGGACAGGACCTGTCGGTAGCGAACTCCCCTGATTTTGTGGAATGAGAAAATAGAATGATGCTCCAAATGCCAGTGCCACCGAGATCCAGACGGCACTCCATGAAAGGGCTGTCTTCACGGTAATCTCTTCTTTTCGGTGGGAGGTGACGTAGAGGTCAATTCCATATACGATAATGAAAATGGCCATAAAGGCAATCCAATAAACTACTGTGGCATTCATGTAGACTCCTGGCTTGATGAGATACAACTCCGGCGAACAATAATGATTCAAAATTAGGCTGAATTTCATTCCGTTATTCCCGGTGCAGTATAAACTATGTTAAAAAGGTCGGGAGAAAGATTTCCCCCGACCTTTAACAGCATGAACCGCAAAAAACGGTTATAATCGTGTGTATTCTTTCTGGATCTGCGGTTTAATCGATGTCAATCCCTCAATCTTCACGGGTGTTCCTGAGGCAATGCTCTTTCTGGCAGCAATTCCCACCAGGCAGGCAAGCGCACCGTCACGTATGCCGGCGGCCTGTTTGTAGGGATCTCCAGTATTGGGTATAAACACCTGATCTTTCAACAATGCATCTCCCCCGCCATGCCCGGAAGTGCCGTGCGGTATCTGGATATATTGCCTTTTGGAGAAATTCTTAAACAACACGATCTCATCATAGTTTACATCATTGGTCGGTTTTGACTCCTGGATCCAGGCGTCGATACGTCCCTTTGTGCCATTGAATGCAATCCGGTAACCCTCATAAGGAGAATAGGTCGTCAGCGAGTAGGAAACCTGTACCCCGTTCTTGTAACGGATAGTTGCTGCCATTTTATCGAAGATGTCGATATCGTTCTTGAAAACACAACCATCCCTGAGGTATCCGTCGTACTTCTCGTTATCAACATACAACCGCTTTAGGTTTTCATCTTTCAGTATGTCAAAGTAGAAGTTGCATTTGGAGGTGTGGGGACAACTCCGGCAATTCTCAGCCCTGAAGGGTCCGTTTTTTCCGTAGAAATTGAGTTCCCCCAGCGCATATACGCTTTCGGGATCACTGTCGATCCACCAGTTGAGGAGGTCGAAATGGTGGCTGGCCTTGTGAACCCACAAGGATCCGCTCTTTCCGACGAGCCGGTGCCATCTCCTGAAATAGTCAGCCCCATGAGACGTATCAAGATACCAGTGAAAATCGATGGAGGTGAGTTCCCCAATTTCTCCTTCCCGAAGGAGCTCCCACATCTTTACCCTGTGGGGAGAATAGCGGTAATTGAATGTAACCCGGCACTTTTTCCCGCTCCTTTTTTCTGCATCTTTATTTCGTCGATGGTCATCGGTTTCTCGACAATAACATCAGCTCCAGACTCCATGCCCCGGATGATGAACTGATCATGTGTGCTGTCTACAGTTGTGACAATCAGCAACTCCGGTTTGGTCTCCTTCATCATCTGTTCGAAATCGGTAAAGGTAGGGCAGGAGACCCCCATTGTCTCCTTGGCCAACGCGACTCTCCCCGGGTTGATATCGCATAGTCCGACAAATTCAACATACTTGGAGTAGTCTTGCACCACGCTTTTTCCCCACATGCCTATCCCCCTGATTCCGGTTCCTACCATGGCGATCCTGCTCTTTTTGGCTGGCTGTTCTCCGGTTGCTGCGGCGGCCCGAATCGGAGTGACGGGATGGAGTAACGATGTCCCGGCCATTGCCCCTGAAACGAGCAGAAAGTCCCTTCGGCTCATTGTATCTGATCCTGATTTCATCTTTTATCTATGGTTGAGGTCAAAACTAATACTTGAATACTTTTCCCCCGGCAATCACCTGTTTCTGCTTTTCATCGAACGTGGCGCGTTGGCCGGTTCTCAAAGCGGCAGTAACCATGATATCGGCGATGGAGTGGTTGTAACCCGCTTCAACGGGCGCGTTTGTCTTCACGTTGCCGGCCCTGACACAATCCATCCAGTTCTTCATGTGAGCGTTTGTAAGCGGGTCGGAACCGGTATTGGATCCGGTCTCCACACTTATTTTCGGCAACTCGAAACGATCGAGCTTGAAGGGTTTCATTCCCATGGCGCTGGCATGTCTCTCTTCCAGTCCCCCGTCACTGTTGATGATGTTGGTGTCAAGGTCGAGTTTTCCCCCGTTGGAGAAATACCACTCTTTTGTTCCTCCAGACGAATTGTTTTGTCTGGAAGAGTAGATCACCTGAAACCCATCTCCCGGCTCCTGCTCTTTTGAGTAACCGTAATCAAAAACAGCGGTAACGGTGTCGTAATTGGTTCTCCCGTCGTTCCACATGTAGATTCCGCCGTTCGCCACTACCGACCGGGGATAGTCGAGTCCCGAGAACCAGTGCACGGTATCAATCTGGTGCGCCATCCATTGGCCGGGGATGCCGGAGGAGTAGGGCCAGAAGAGGCGATACTCCAGGTATTTACGCGGATCCCACGGTTCGTAGGGACGGTTCATCAGAAAGCGTTTCCAGTCGGTATCCTGTTCCCTGATCTCCTTGGTCAGCTGAGGCAGGCGCCAGCGACCGGGCTGGTTAACATTCCAGGTCATCTCTACAGCAACGATCTTGCCAAATTTTCCCGACTTGATGTAGTCGTTTGCAGCGTGATAATTTGTGCCGCTCCTGCGTTGAGACCCTACCTGTATCACCTTATTGGTCTCTTTGGCAGCTTTCAACGCGAAGTTGGCATCGTCCATGGTTTCAGCAAAGGGTTTCTCCACGTATACGTCGCAGCCTGCCCTTACCGCTTCGGCCGTATGAAGTGCATGTTGAAAGTCGGCTGTACTGATGATTACCGCATCCGGTTTCTGAGTCCATAGTTCATCGGTATTTCTGGCGGTCTTGATCTTGCCTCCGGTCTGTTCCAGATACCATGCCTGACCCTCGTCGCGCCGACGGCTCCAGATATCGCATACGGTAAAGAGCTCGAAGTTCATCTCCTTGGCATACTTGAGAAATGATTTTCCGAGCGAATCCCTGAAACGGTTGGAAAATCCCAATATGCCTACCCTTACTCTATCATTGGCCCCGATAATCCTGGCATAACTTTTTGCCGACATGTTCATCGTGCTACCCAACGTCATTCCGGCAACACCGAGTGCCGATTTTTTTAAAAAATCTCTTCTTGACTCCATATTTTCAATTATTTAGTTGATTCTTAATGCTTTCAATGGCAATGGGCATCTGTGTGTCGAAATCCTGCCAGCGGGCTTCAACGGAGATTGCTCCTCTGTAACCAATCTTTCGGAGGGCTTTGAAGTAGAGCCTGAAATCCTCGTTGTAGGTTCCCGGTACAGCCCTCTCCTGTTTTTCAGCTATGTGGACGTGTTTGATCCATTTGCCATATTGAAGGATCGATTCAGGACCTTCATCCTCCATCTTCATGTGATAAAGATCGGCAAGCAGCATGAAATTGGGGTGATTGATTGCTTTGACGATCTCGCCTCCTTCCGCTACGGAATTGATAAAGTTGCACTCGGAAGAGTTGAGGGGCTCCAACACAATGATTACGTCATATCGCCGAGCGATCGGCGCCATCTTTCTTCCCAATTCTATGAATTGTGCAAGCGCCTTTTCGCGTGGAAATCCATCCGGGATGGAACGGGATCCACCGCTTCCAAAGACAATCATTTTTACACCCGCCCGTTGTGCCCTGCGGAAGGCGGTTTCGGCAAATGCCAAAACATCTTGGTGTACCGCTTCATCCCCGACGCTTTTCAGGTTTCCGGGAATAAAACTGTTGCAGTATCTGACGGGTATGGGTGAATCGGTTACTGCCTTTTCCAGAATCTCATCAAATTCGTTTTCCGGTTTGGTTGGTACGAGGAACCTGGAGACACCCTCTTCAACATATGCATAGCCGTATTGGTGCATTTTTGCCCCGTTGGCTGCCCCGGTGCAGATGCCGATTTCTATCGGCTTGGACCCTCTCTTCATTAAATGGCAGGCTGTAAGGAATGCCGGAACAATCGCCGCATAAACCCAAAAGGTTCTGATATTTTTCATGTGGTTCATATTGTGTGTTTTACAGATCAATCCCGGGTGTCGCTGATGATCTCCTTTCCGGGGATAATTCTGGACAAATATAATAAAAATAGTAATGTGGACGTAGACAGAGCAAAGAAAATAGCTCGTTGGTCATTTTTTTTGTTTTCAACTGAAAACTGAACATTTACAGCACCTCCATTGAAAGTAATTGACCAATTTATATGGATTTGGCTGAAAAAAATGTAACTTTGCCATCCGGAATGTCCCAAAGTTATCGGAATGTTTCGAGAAAAACTGTAAGACGTAATTTTATGTCAACAATCAATCTGAAAGGGATGGGTGTTGCCCTGATAACACCATTCAAAAAGGACAAGTCGGTTGACTTTGATGCTCTGGGTCGACTGGTAGAGTATCTTACAACCCAGGGTGCCGATTATCTTGTTGCATTGGGTACTACAGCTGAAACGCCGACATTGACACGCGATGAGCGGACAGAAGTGGTCCGTTTCATTGTGGAGAAAAACAATAACCGGCTTCCACTTGTTGTGGGGGTTGGAGGAAATAATACCGCCGAAGTCGTCCATGAGCTCAAGGTTTCCTATTTTTCAAACATTGCGGCTGTCTTGTCGGTTACCCCTTATTACAACAAACCTACCCAGGAGGGACTTTTTCAGCACTATCGCGCGCTGAGTGAGGCCTCTCCGCGACCGATCATCCTTTACAATGTGCCTGGAAGAACAGGTGTGAATCTGGAGGCAGAGACCACCTTGCGGTTGGCAAGAAGTTGTCCCAACATCGTGGGTGTCAAGGAGGCATCGGGGAAATTGGATCAGATCAAGCAGATTATTGCCGAGCGCCCCAAGGGATTCCATGTGATTTCCGGCGATGACGGGATGGCCTTCGACCTGATAAAGAGAGGAGGAGAAGGGGTAATATCTGTATTGGGGAATGCCATGCCGAAAAGATTTTCCGAAATGATACATCATGCATTAACCGGAAATTTCAATGAGGCTGAACGTGAAAACAGCCGTTTCGCCGAGATTTTCCGTCTACTTTTCAAGGATGGGAATCCGGCTGGAGTGAAATGCATGCTTTGCGAAATGGGCTACATTGAGAATGAACTCCGTCTACCCCTGGTTGCTGCTACTGAAGAGACCAGGCAGCAAATTGTGGCTGAGTTGAAGAAGTTTACACTGATCGCAAATTCATAATCTTGAAATAGAAATAATAACCATATTATGTTTTCCGGAATCGTAGAAGAAGCAGCAACCGTAGTTGCATTGGAAAGAGAGAAGGGTAACCTGCATATTACGCTGAAGTGCTCGTTTACACATGAGTTAAAGGTGGACCAGAGTGTCGCGCACAATGGAGTTTGTCTGACCGTTGTCTCAATCGATGGAGATAACTATACGGTGACAGCTATCAAGGAGACGCTCGATCGTTCCAATCTGGGATTGTTGAAGGTGGGCAGCAAGGTGAATCTGGAACGCAGCATGAAGATGGATGGCCGGCTCGACGGGCACATCGTGCAGGGCCATGTCGACCAGACGGCGGTATGTACCGATGTGGTCGAAGCAGACGGCAGTTGGTACTATACTTTCCAGTATGAGTTTGATAAGGAGATGGCAAAAAAAGGATATCTGACAGTTGATAAAGGTTCGGTGACGGTAAACGGTGTAAGTCTGACCGTGGTAAATCCAACCGAGAAGAGTTTCAGCGTGGCGATCATCCCCTATACATATGAGATGACCAATTTTCACCAGATAGAGAAGGGTTCGGTTGTCAATATCGAGTTCGATATTGTAGGTAAATATATCAGCCGTATTTTGGCTTTGCAGTCATAAGCACTCAACCTATGGATTTCCTGCAATTTGTCTCTACCCGGCAGAGCGACCGGGCATTTGATCCCGAAAGACCGGTCGAGAAAGAAAAGCTGGATCGGATTCTCGAAGCTGCCCGTATGGCCCCATCGGCCTGTAATGCACAGCCATGGCATATGATTGTGGTGGATGACCCCGAACTGAAAAACCGGGTGGCAGATGCCACCTCCACCCGTGCGCTGGGCATCAACCATTTTACCAAGCAGGCTCCGGTTCACATTCTGCTGGTTGAGGAGAAGGTGAACCTCTCTTCGGGGATAGGTGGCTGGGTAAAGCAGAAGGATTATGCCCAGATGGATCTGGGCGTTGTTGCGGCACATATCGTGCTGGCCGCCCACGCAGAGGGCTTGGGGTCCTGTATTGTGGGATGGTTCGACGAGGAGAAGATGCGTGAATTGTTGTCGATACCCGATTCCAGGAGAGTCTGGCTCGACATTGTCATTGGCTACAGTACCCAGGCTTTGCGGTCTAAAAAACGGAAATCAAAAGAAGAGATCGTCTCTTACAATAAGTATAGATAAATCGGTAGTGTTGACAAGATCGTCACTTTACTCTTTTTAACAAGAAGTTTATACCCTTTTGTTGGTCGCATCGCAAAAAAATATCATCTTTGTACCTTAAAATTAATTATGAAACAATCGACCATCGTGCGTTGATTATAATGAAAAAGAATGGATATAGCAGCTAAACGTTTTTTATCGTTAATACTCCTCTTTACTGCCGTCACCGCTACTTTTGCGCAACAGGTGGGATCCAATTCGCCGTACGGAAGGTACGGATACGGCCTGTTGTCCAATCAGTCCTTCGGTGCATCCGAAGCCATGGGAGGGATAAGCTATGGTATCAGAAGAAGCCAGCAGGTGAATCCCGGCAATCCGGCATCCTACTCCAGGCTCGATACGCTTACCTTTATTTTCGACTTCGGTGTGTCGGGACATTACGCCCTGTATAGCGACGGGGTGAACAAGCAGGATTTCTACAATGGAAATTTTGACTATGTAGCCATGCAGTTCCCGATTTTTCGCAAGGTGGGAGCCAGCATAGGACTGCTTCCCTATTCGAAGACCGGATACAATTACGGGCAGGTCCGTACATTTGAGAACCTCATATACGAAGAGGTATTTCGTGGAACTGGAGGTTTGAGCCAGATCTATGCCGGTATGGCATATGAGCCCGTCTCCTTTTTTTCTGTCGGGGCCAATCTCACTTACCTTTTCGGTAATTTCAGCTATAGCAGCGTATCTGTACCCACATCAACCACGGGAGCCACTATCGGCGAAGAGAAGAAAGCATATTCCATCCGCGATTTGAAATATGATTTTGGAGCCCAGTTCACGCTTCCTCTAGACAAGTCAAGTGAGTTGACACTGGGTGTTGTCTACACGCCGGGGCTGACTTCAAAAACGGATGTTTACGCTACGGAGATGATGTTCCTGTCGGATCCATATACCAACCCTTACCAGACGCCGAGCGAAATATTGCGCGACGACACCCTCTCGAATCAGCGTTTCCAGCTGCCGGCTACATACGGAGTGGGGGTTACCTACTCAAATAGAAACCTGTTGGTGGGTATTGATGGAACTTTCCAGCAGTGGGAGGGTTTGAACTATCCTGAAGTTCTGGATGGCCTGACCCTGCAAAACCGGTTCAACAATAGATACAGGATCAATGCCGGTGCCGAGTATATCGTTGATCCCTACAGCCGGAATTTTTTCAACCGTGTCCGGTTGAGAGCCGGAGTCTCGTATGGAAATTCTTATACCAACGTTTCGGTTTACAATCCGTTGACCAGTGCCAGTGTGGGTGTAGGAGGGTTTAAGGAGTACGGAGTCAACTTCGGTCTGGGTTTACCTTTCAGGGACAACCTCTCAGGCAGGTTATCCATGCTCAATATCGGATTCAGCTACATCTCCCAGCGTCCCGATATGCAGTACATGATCAAGCAGGATATGTTCAAGATCTCTTTGAACATGAATATCAATGAATTCTGGTTTTTCAAAAGACAGTTTAACTGATTTTTTGTATCTTTGCAACGTTTAAATCAGAAAGAAGATTAAACTTTTTATTTAACATATTGTCCTACTAGCAACCGTAATCGGGATAAAACAAAAAATTAAAAGAAGATTATGAGAAGATTATTGTTATCAGGATTTCTTGCATTTGCGACCGTAGCAGGTCTCAGCGCCCAAAAAGCAGGATACGATCCGGTAAAAGCTCCTTTCGGACATGGAGAAGACAGCGTAAAATGCCGTATGAATCTGAGTCTTATGTCTACTTCAGCAAAGGCTGAAAATTATAAGGAAGCATTGACGCCCTGGAATGCTGTTTATGAAAACTGTCCCGCTTCCAGTAAGAATATCTATATTTATGGTCCCCGTATCTTTAAAAGCCTCTATGCTTCTGAAACGGATGCTGCAAAGAAACAGCAGTATTTCGACAAGACCATGGAGATATTCGATACCCGCCTGAAATATTTTTCGGACGATAACAAGGGTACGGTATTGGCTTATAAAACCTACGACTACATGGAGCTGATGGGCGACAAGGCCGACTCCAAGGTGATTTACCAATGGTTGGGTGAAGCCATTAACGAGATGAAATCTGATATGGAACCCAAGGATGCCTATTCATATTATATGGTGGCATCGCTCACTCAATTTCTGAACGATCCGGGCAAGAAGGATCAGTATATCACCGATTATTTTACCGTTACAGGATATGTTGATGAAGCCATCAGCAAGGCAAATGCCGCAAACGACAAGGCAAATGCCGATTATCTGGGTCTGGTTAAGGAGGGAATTGTGAAAGCATTTGTCAGCAGTGGCGCTGGCGATTGCAAGACATTGACGGAATACTATGCCGACAAGGTGGAACCCAACAAGGAAAACAAGGCTTTCCTGACAGAGGTGGTTAACGCACTCGGTTCGGTTGGCTGCAGTGATACCGAGATCTACTTCTCGGCTGCAGAGTACCTTCATAAGCTTGAGCCTTCTGCAGAGTCAGCAATTGGGCTGGCTAACAAGAGCTTGAGAGACAAGGATTACGATACTGCCATCAAGTACTATCATGAGGGAGCTCAACTGGAATCTGACAAGAACAAGGCTTCCGATTACATGATGCAACTGGCGGGAATCTTCTCCAACCAGCGCAATTTTGCAAAATCACGCCAGGCTGCTTATGATGCATTGGAATTCAATCCCAACAATGGTGAAGCCTACATTCTGATTGCTCAGCTTTATGCCGCTTCGGCTCAAAATATCTTCCCGGAAGCTGAAAAGCGTGGTCTGGTCTTCTGTGCTGCAGTCGACAAATTACAAAAAGCAAAATCTGTCGATCCCAGTGTTGCTGCCAAGGCAAACGGCTTGATCAATACCTATTCAGGTTACTTCATGGACACCGAAACCGCATTCATGATGGGTATCAAGGCTGGCGAGTCGATATTTATTCCCGGATGGATCGGTGAAACCACTACGGTAAGGTTGAAATAAAATTGAGCGATTTGTTGAAACAACAACAAAAGGATATCTTGAGAATCATAACAACTCCAATAATTGGGGTTGTTATGATTCTTTTTATCTGTTCGTGCGGCAAGAAAGATGAGAACCTGATCAACGTCAAGTTCGATCCCGAGACCATGCCGTCGATGGTTACCCAATCGGCCGTGCAGCTCATTTCTGATTCGGGGAAGACACGTTACAGGATCAAGGCGGAAGTTTGGGAGGTATACGATAAGGCCAAGGAGCCCTTCTCCCTTTTTCCGGAAGGTTTCTATCTGGAAAGATTTGATGATAATTATAACGTGGAGGCAACCATCGAGGCCGATACGGCCTGGAACTACACTGCAAAAAAACTGTGGCGCGTAAAGGGCAATGTTCAGGTAAGAAACATGCAGGGCCATGAGTTCAGGAGTGAAGAACTCTTCTGGGATCAAAAACAGGCCAAGGTATATTCCGACAAGTATATCGAGATTAAACGTGGCGCCCTTGAGCTGAAAGGATACGGTTTTGAGTCGAATCAGCAAATGACCGATTACCGGATCTTGAGGCCGCACGATGGGAAACTGCCATTCGAAGAGAAGGAGGAGTATCCCGATTCCCTGGTGCTCCAGCCCGATTCGGTACCATAGTCAACTGGCAAAAATTCCTTTTACCCGGCACCTTAAATTGAAATAGTATGTCTGTTTCATCGCTAATATCCTACTGGCTGATTTTACTATTCCTCTCACTCTTTTTTTCGGGTATGGAAACGGTTTTTCTTGCGTCGGACAGGTTGCGGTTTGCGATGACGCAAAAGAAGAGAGGCCTTTTCAACCTGATGCTGAATACTGTCTATGGTCATCCACGACACTTCCTGGCCACTTTGATATTTGGAAATCTTACCGTACTGGTATTTTTCGTGTTCATTTCATCGTTGATAGCCATACCCTTTATCAGACAGTATGTTACGGAAAGCAGATGGTTGATATGCCTGCTTGTAGTTGGCGCAACCTCCCTGGTTATTCTCATCTGCAGCGAGTTTATCCCCCGTGCCGTTCTTGCAGGAAAAGCCAATTTATGGATAAGGATATTGATTCTCCCCGCATTTGTTTTCTACCTGTTGCTTTTTCCTGTTGTTACATTGGTCGTTTTCCTTTCGCGTGCTGTTTTGACTTTTTTCGGCATCAGATCAGATAGTGCCAATGAGGGAGTCTTGGGGCGACAGGAGTTGGATTCGTACGTGAGAAAAGGGTTCGAAGATATTTCGGGCGATCAGGAGGTGGACTCCGAAGTGAAGATTTTCAGAAACGCTCTCGATTTTTCCTCCATGCGGGTACGCGATTGCATGGTGCCCAGGGCAGATATCGTGGCCATAAAGAGAGATGAGGATATCGAGAAGCTGAAAGAACTCTTTGTCGAGAGTGGCATCTCCAGGATCCTGGTATATGGTGAGGATATTGATGACATTTTGGGATACATACACGTTTGGGAAATGTTCAATGCTCCCGTCGACTGGACCCAGCGGATCACACCCGCGTCGTTCGTACCCGAGAGCATGCCGGCAAGTAAATTGATGAACGACCTGATGCAGCAACGAAAGAGTATTGCCGTCGTGGTGGACGAGTTTGGGGGGACATCGGGTGTTGTCACCATGGAAGACCTGGTAGAAGAGATTTTTGGCGATATCGAGGATGAGTATGACAGCAAGGTCCGCTTTGTGAAGCAGGTGAGCGACAGCGAGTATATTCTCTCGGGGAGGGTGGAGATAGACAGGTTGAACGAAGATTACGGATTTGGAATTCCAGAGTCGGAGAGCTATTCTACAGTCGCCGGCTACCTGTTGCATCACATGCAGCGTTTCCCAAAAACCTATGAAACAATAATCATCGGGAGGTATACATTCAAGATATTGAAGGTTACTGCCAGGAAAATCGAAGTGGTCAGATTGACGATAAGTTAAGGCTTTGTTTTGCTGATCACTTTTTTGGAAAATATGAAGTTATCTTTCTAATTTTTATTAACTTTGCAATCTTGTTTAAAAGAACATAAAAATAATTTGTTTATCAAAAAAACTCAGAATAGTTAAATGGCTACACTTCAGAAGATTAGGGATAAGGGCGTACTGTTGGTCGCTATTATTGGTATTGCGTTGCTCGCATTTATTTTGGGGGATCTGCTTACTTCGGGAAACACACTTTTTGCAAAATCACGCGATAAGGCTTTTGTCGTTAACGGACAAGTAATTTCCACCAAGGAGTATGCTGACAGGATTACCGAGTGGGAGAATTTTCAAAAAATGATCAGTGGGCAGACCTCGCTCGATGAGAATATGTCCCAGCAGATCAGAGAAGCCGTGTATGACCAGATGGTACGTGAACGGATGCTTGACAATGAGGCAGCAAAACTTGGATTGGCTGTCTCTAAAGCCGAGATCAACGACCTGGTACACGGTGAGACGATATCTCCTTTGTTGCAACAGCTTCCGTTCTTTGTTGATCCGCAAACCGGCAGATTCGACAGGGATGGACTGGTACAGTTTCTTGCTACTGTAAACTCACCGGTGGGGTCGCTTCTCCCTGAAGAGAGAGCTGTTGTTGAGCAATACAGATCGATGTGGTTGTTTATCGAAAACATGATCAAGTATCAACGCCTGCAGGAGAAGTATACCTCATTGCTTACCAATGCCGTGATGGTGAACGATGTTGAAGCGAAAACCACATTCGAGCTGTCGCAACAGAATGCAGATATGGCTTATGTGATGAAGAGCTATTTCTCCCTACCCGACTCGACGGTTACCGTATCGGACAAGGAAGTGAAATCGTTTTACGAAAAGAATAAAAACCTCTTCCGGTTGGATGTGCCCATGGCGAAGATCTCCTATTTTACAAAGGAGATTGTTCCAAGTGATGCCGATTTTGCCGAAGTTGAAGCTCAGGCCAACGAAGCATATCAAAAACTGCTGGAGGCCACAAATCCGGCACCCGTGGTTGCCGATTATTCCGACGTGCCGTTCAGGGATGTCTATCTTGCTGCAAATTCACTGACTGAAGGACAGAAGTCGTTTGTAGAGTCTGCAACCGTTTCAGATATCAAAGGTCCGGTCCGCGAAGGAAATAGCTATACGATCTACAAACTGCTGGACAAAACGGTCGCTCCCGACTCGGTACGTCTCAGGATGATGGCTGTTCCGGATGCTTCACTGGCAGGACAGGATAGCATCATTACCCATTTCGTGGATAGTGTATTCAATGAGATACAGGGCGGCAAGTCTTTTGCCGAGGTCGCAAACAGCCTGAATCCGCAATCGAACGGCGGTGATGTAGGTTGGGCCCGCGAGATCGATCTGGTACAGGTTAGTGCCGAGGTGGTGAAAGCTGCATTCAGCGCCCCTGTAGGTAAAGCTTTCAAGGTAAAGGTACCCGGCCAACAGCTGATCCTGCAAGTTGAGGAACGTACCGCACCGGTCCAGAAATACAAGATTGCCACTATTGTCATGCCGGTCGTAGTGAGCGAAAAGACATCCAACAACGTGGATAACGAACTCAACCAGTTTGTTTCAGACCCGGAAGTGGGCAAGAAATTCAATGAACTGGCCACTGAGAAAGGATATTTTGTCATGCCCGACACTCGTGTTTCGGCTAACGACTTTTCGTTGATGCAGATACCCGGTTCGCGTCAGGTGGTCACCTGGGCTGTAAACGAGAAAAAACCGGGAACAGTCAGGAAGTTCGATATGACCAACATGCGCATAGTTGCACGTCTCGACCATGTTTACCCGGCAGGTGTGGCTCCTTTGCAAGAGGTGGCTTCGGGCATTCGTACCCGATTGATCAACGACAAGAAGGCAGAGAAGATCATCGCCGATCTGACCGCCAAGAACCTGACCACTCTGGAAGATTATGCCGAAGAGATGCAGACGACTGTCGATACCGTAAAGTTTGTCAACTTTACTACGAGAAATATTTCGGGGCTGGGATTTGAACCCGTACTGAACGCCTTGTCGGCATTTGCTCCGTTGAACACGGTTTCATCGCCAGTAAAGGGAAATATGGGTGTATACGTTGTAAATGTAACGGATAGAACGCAAGGAGTGGAAACATTCGATAGCCAGGCCCAAAAGAATCTGATGCAAAGCAATAATGCATACATGCTTCAGATCCAGTCGATGGAGATACTTAAAAATAAACTGAAAGTGGAAGATAACCGTTACGTGTTCTTCTAAAAGTACCTTTTGCCGTAAAAAAGAGACCGCCAATCACTTGATGTGGCGGTCTCTTTTTTATGTGCCTGCAATGACTATTTGAGATTAAAATAATAGATATGATAACAAAAAGATAAAAATATTTTTTAAATTACGATAAAATGATTATATTTGCGTCGAAGTATGAATAGAAAGATTATTTAATCATTTAATTGTTTCGACGTATGAACGAGAAAAACTCCAAAAGAAGGTACACGGTACCATTTATTGTAATTGCTGCGGTAGCGGTTTTGGCCCTGATTCCGCTTAAAAGTTCCACCACATTCTCCGAGTTGGAGGTTAGTCATGCAGACACGGCATGGATGCTGATGGCCGCCGCACTTGTATTTCTGATGACACCGGGATTGGCCTTCTTTTACGGGGGGATGGTCCGGTACAAGAACCTTGTTTCAACGCTTATTCAAAGTTTCATCACATTAGGCATCATTAGTGTTGTCTGGGTTTTGGTAGGATTCAGCCTTGCTTTCGGGGATAGTCTGGGCGGTTTCATCGGAAACCCTCTTTCGTTTTTCATGTTTAAGGATGTGGGTTTTCAGCCTAACCCCGCCTTTTCTGCAACCATTCCATTTGCACTTTTTGCTGTCTTTCAGCTCAAGTTTGCCATTATTACTCCTGCCCTCATCACGGGTGGTGTAGCCGAAAGAATCCGTTTCTCGTCGTTATTGGTCTTTATCGTCCTATTCTCTCTTTTTATTTACGCCCCGTTGGCACACTGGACATGGCATCCCGAAGGTTTTCTTCGCAAGTGGGGTGTACTTGATTTCGCAGGCGGTACCGTAGTGCACATCTCTGCCGGTTTTGCGGCCCTTTCAGGTGCCATATTCCTGAAAAAGAGGAAGGAGAGTGGCAACGATAATCCCACTAACATTCCCTATATCCTGCTTGGAACAGGTTTGCTATGGTTCGGTTGGTTCGGGTTTAATGCCGGATCGGCACTAGCAGCCGACGAGCTTGCCGTAAAGGCATTTCTAAATACGAACTTGGCATCTGCAATGGCCATGGTGACCTGGATGCTCACCGACGGAGCAAGAGGGAAAAAACGATCTGCAGTGGGTGCTGCAGTAGGGGCAGTGGTCGGCCTGGTTGCCATCACGCCGGCCGCCGGTTTTGTGACGGTGGGGCAGAGCATTTTCATCGGTTTCGCGGCATCGCTGGTAAGCTATTTTGCAATGCGCCTGAAGTCGCGAAGCAGCATCGACGATACACTGGATGTTTTCCCCTGCCACGGGATTGGAGGCATCACCGGGATGATTCTTACTGGTCTTTTTGCTGAAGAGGTAGGTCTGATACATGGTGATCCGACCATTTTCCTGTATCACCTGCTGGCATTGGTTATTGTTAGTCTCTTTACTTTTGGCGGCTCATTTCTGTTGTACAAGCTTACCGACCTGATTCTTCCGATGCGTGTAACTGAAACGCAGGAGGCTCGAGGGCTTGATATCACACAACATGGAGAAGTTGCAACTGATGTTCCTTCGAGTTTATAGTGAAATAACATTACTGAAGGATGTTGAGGGTGAATCAAAATGTGATTTCACCCTCTCTCTTTTCTGATTCTCTATTGTCCGGTAGTAGACTTCAGGTAGTCGTAAATCGCCTGTTGCGCCCTTACTGGCGGCTCGTCAGGTGATGCCGTCTCCCTTTTGAAAAGGTTGTTCAGGTGCTCATCGACCCACACGGCACTCCGGTTATCTGAAAGTTGTATCTTCAGAATGTCGATAATCTGCCGTTTCAGCGGTTCGGAATAAACCGGAAAAGCGACCTCAATGCGGCGGTGCAGGTTTCGTTCCATCCAGTCGGCCGAAGAGAGATAAATCGTCTCATTGCCTCCATTCCTAAAGTACCATATACGGGCATGTTCCAGATAGGTATCCACGATACGCGTTATCCGGATATTTTTGCTGTATGGCTGGTTGGGCACCAGGCAGCAGATGCCGCGCACGATCAGATCAACCTTTACGCCCGCTTCGCTGGCACGATAAAGCGCATTGATCATCTCCCTGTCCTCAAGGCTGTTCATCTTCAGTATGATATACCCTTCGCCGCCTTCCCTGGTCAGAGCGATCTCCCGGTCGATCATCTGCAGGATTGCCGGAACCATGTTGAACTGGGTGACCAGCAGGTGCTTGAAATCGTGCATGTTGGGTTTGCCTTCAAGAACCCGGAATACTTCGTCGATATCGCTGATGATCTCCTTGTCGGATGTGAGCAACCCCTCATCTGAGTAGATACGGGCAGTCTTCTCGTTAAAGTTGCCCGTGCCCAGATAGGCATATCCCTTAAGCGGAACATCAGGATCGTTGCTCCGTTTTCTCACATAGGCCAGTTTGGCGTGCACTTTTAGTCCCGGCAGACTGTAGATGATCTTTATTCCCGCCTGCTGCATCAGTTCTGAGGAGAGATAGTTGTTCTCTTCATCGAAGCGGGCTTTCAATTCAACGAAAACGGTTACTTTTTTCCCGTTCTTGGCTGCACTGATCAGGCTGTTGATTACAGCCGAGTTTTCCGCCACACGATACTGGGTTACCTTAATCTCCCTTACTTTCGGGTCAAATGCTGCCTGAAGCAGGAAGCGGAGCAGGTAGTCGAACGACTGGTACGGGAAATGCAACAGCACATCCTGTCGACGCAATACACGAAGGATGGAGGTGTTGGCTTCCAGTTCGGGGACCCGCAACAGGTGCGGTAGCGGTTGGCGTAGCTGTTCTCCTACCGGATTGGGCAGTTTTATCAGATCGGAGAGGTTCAGGTACCGTCCAGAGGGGAGCAGCTCCTCCTCCTCGATCTCATACGCTTCGCAGAGATACTTCAGAAAGTAATCGGGCATCTCCTTGTCGTATTGGAAACGGGTTACTGCCCCTATTTTGCGTTTGCGGACCTTGCGAAGAATCCGTTCGGCAATATTCTTCTGATCCTCCTTGTCTAGAGAAAAGTCTGCATCGCGTGATATCTTGATGCTGTAACAATCAATAATTTCATAGCCGGGAAAGACGCTCTGCAGATTTGCCTTGATCAGGTCGTCGATAAAGATGAGATAATGGTTCCCGCCAAAAGAAGGTAGCTCCACAAACCGCGGTACATTTGTATTGGGGATCTTCATCATGGCGTAGGTATAGGAGGAACTGCCAGGGGTCTTCTTTTTCTTTTTCTTCTGCAGGCTTACCACCAGATAGATGCATCCATCCTGTATAAAAGAGTGGATATCGTCCTTCAGTATAATCATCGGTTGCAGATAGGGGAATACCTCCTCGTTGAAATAGTTCTCCACGTATGTCCGGTGGAACGGTTCAACCTTTTCGGTCTGGTAGAGGATGATGCCGTTGTTTCGCAACTCCGGCAGAATCATTTCGTTGAAAATACGATAGTAGGCTTTCTCCTGCTCCGTGACTTCATTATTGATCTCCAGTAGTGTTTGCAATGCCTCCTCTTCCGATTCGTCACGGCTGACGCTCTTCAATATTGAACTGTGGTACCCCGATACGCGGACCTTGTAGAACTCCTCCAGGTTGGAAGAGTAGATCGACAGGAATTTAATCCGTTCGTAAACCGGAAGCGACTCATCCGTTGCTTCCAGCAATACGCGGAGATTAAATGACAGCCAGCTTATATCTCGTTTAAAGTATCTGTAAGGCATAACTTGCAAAAAAAACGATTGATATGATTCAACGCTAAAATTACTAACTTTGTTCCGATAAAAAAAGGTTACAGCATCAACCACAGATAAATGAGAAAGATTGGCCTGCTATCCGACACGCATAATGTGTGGGATGAAAAATATGAGACCTATTTTGCCGGGTGTGACGAGATCTGGCATGCCGGGGATATCGGCTCCCTGGAGCTTGCGGGAAAGTTCGAAGCCCTCAAGCCGTTCCGGGCGGTATACGGGAATATCGACGACTGGCCTACGCGGAGAGCCTACCCGGAAACCTTACGGTTTACGGTGGAGGAGGTAGAGGTGCTGATGACCCATATCGGGGGATATCCCGGAAAATATGATCCGAAGATTCGTGCCCAGCTATATTCACGGCCTCCCAAACTGTTTATTTGCGGGCACTCCCATATACTGAAAGTGATCTATGACAAGAATCTGAACTGTCTGCATATGAATCCCGGTGCGGCTGGAAAATATGGTTTTCATCGGGTGCGGACACTGCTGAGATTCACGTTGGATCGAGGAGATATCCGCGACCTGGAGGTCATTGAGATCGGGAGACACGGTTGATTGACCACGACCACGCCTCAGTAAATCCTTTCGAAATAGTATCCGCTTTTACACAGCTTTTGATTAACTTTGCAAATCAATAAAAAGACCCTCAACAGCTATGATCACTTTTTTTAAAACCCCTTCACAAAGTATTATTGCCGTAGATGCACAGTGCCCGATCCAGGATGAACACCAGAACCGTCTTGTTTGGTTGTTCGGTAACGCCACACCCATCGCTCATCCTCAACTGGACGGGAAATTCATTGGTCCACGCAGGGAAATGATCACTCCCTGGAGTACCTGTGCCGTTGAGATTGTGCAGAACATGGGGATCGATTATATCGTAAGAGTTGAAGAATATTTTCCTGCAGGCGAGGTGCCCGAATACGATCCGATGCTTCAGCGGGTGTACAGCGGACTCGACCAGCATATTTTCACTGTCGACAAGCAGCCCGAACCGATCGTCTTGATCGATGATATCGGAGAATATAACCAGAAAGAGGGACTTGCGCTAAGCGAAGATGAAATAGAGTATCTCAACAACGTGAGCAGGAAACTGGGCCGGAGACTGACAGATAGCGAGGTTTTCGGTTTTTCCCAGGTAAACTCGGAACATTGCCGGCACAAGATATTTAACGGAAAATTTGTGATTGACGGGGAAGAGATGGAGAGTTCCCTTTTTCAATTGATAAAGAGAACCTCCGAGATGAATCCCAATGCGTTGATATCGGCATACAAGGATAATGTGGCATTTGTACAGGGACCAACCATAGAGCAGTTTGCACCGGCAAGCGGCGATAAACCCGACTTCTTTGAAACCCGTGAGATTGAGAGTGTACTCTCGCTAAAAGCGGAAACCCACAACTTCCCCACAACAGTAGAACCGTTCAATGGAGCTTCTACCGGAACGGGAGGGGAGATACGCGACCGTCTTGCAGGAGGCCGTGCCTCGTTGCCATTGGCAGGTACGGCTGTCTACATGACCTCCTATCCCCGTCTGGAAGAGGGGCGCGATTGGGAGAAAGTTCTGCCGGAACGCCGATGGCTCTATCAGACTCCTGAGCAGATCCTGATCAAAGCCTCGAACGGAGCTTCCGATTTCGGGAACAAATATGGCCAACCGCTTATCTGCGGATCGGTGCTCACTTTTGAACATGCCGAGAATTACCGGAAGTTCGGTTACGACAAAGTGATCATGTTGGCCGGTGGCGTTGGCTTTGCCAACAAGATCAATGCAATAAAAGGCCATCCGCAGCCTGGTGAAAAGGTGATCGTGATGGGCGGCGACAACTACCGCATCGGAATGGGCGGCGGAGCCGTCTCATCGGTAAATACCGGTGAATATTCGTCGGGCATTGAACTGAACGCCGTACAACGCGCCAACCCCGAAATGCAGAAACGGGTGGCTAATGTTATCCGTACATTGGCCGAATCGGAGGAGAACCCTATTGTCTCCATCCACGACCATGGTGCGGGTGGACACTTGAACTGCCTCTCGGAGCTTGTGGAGAAAACCGGTGGAAGAATCGATATGGATAAGTTGCCGATAGGCGATCCAACCCTTTCTGCAAAGGAGATTATCGGTAACGAGAGCCAGGAAAGAATGGGACTGCTGGTTCCGGAAAATGACATTGAGCGTATCAGGCAGATTGCCGAACGGGAGAGGGCACCTTTCTACGTGGTGGGTGAAACCACTGACGACATGAAGTTGACTTTCCGGCAGGCCGACGGGCAAATGCCGATAGATATGGAACTGGAGGACTTCTTCGGCAAATCGCCCAAGACAGTAATGAGTGATGTTACTGTGGAAGAGGGTTTCTCTTCGCCCGAATATGATGAGAATAAGCTCGAAACCTATCTCGAGAATGTGCTCAAACTGGAGGCTGTTGCCTGTAAAGACTGGCTCACCAATAAGGTAGACCGATCTGTAACCGGAAAGGTGGCACGCCAGCAATGCCAGGGAGAAATTCAGCTCCCGTTGAGCGATTGCGGTGCAGTTGCCCTCGATTACAGGGGGTACAGCGGAGTGGCTACCTCTATCGGTCATGCTCCGCAGGTGGCTCTGATTGACCCAGCCGCGGGTTCGGTAGCTGCAATTGCAGAGGCGTTGACCAATATTGTTTTTGCTCCGCTGAAAGAGGGGTTGCAGAGTGTTTCCCTGAGTGCCAACTGGATGTGGCCCTGTCGCAACGAAGGGGAAGATGCCCGGTTGTATAGAGCCGTGGAGGCCTGTTCAGACTTTGCATGCGAACTGGGGATAAATATTCCTACCGGAAAGGATTCGCTCTCCATGACACAGAAATATGGTGATGACAAGGTGCTTTCGCCGGGAACGGTAATAATCTCCGCTGCGGCTGAGGTGAAGAATGTCCGGAAGATCGTCTCACCGGTCCTGGCCTATATCAAGGGAACCTATCTCTATTATATCGATTTTTCATTCGATACGTTACGCCTGGGAGGGTCGGCGCTTTTGCAGACATTGGGCCGGATTGGCGACGAAGCTCCGACGGTGAGCGATGTCGAGTATTTCAAGAACGCTTTCGCTGCGGTTCAGGAGCTGGTTAACCGCGGCTTGATCATTGCCGGTCATGATATCTCTGCCGGAGGAATGATTACCGCCATGCTCGAGATGTGTTTTGCGAATCCGCAGGGGGGTCTGGAAGCGAGGTTGGACAAGATCCGCCACTCCGATCTGATCAAGATCCTTTTTGCGGAGAATCCGGGTGTGCTCATTCAGGTGAAGCACCACCACCTGGTAGAGAAAATCTTGAACGATTATGGCGTTGGATTTGCCATTGTTGCCCGCCCCATCGAGGATCGCAAGTTGATTGTCGAAAAGGGAGATTTCAGAAAGGAATTTGATATCGATGCCCTTCGGGATGTATGGTATCGCACGTCATATCTGTTGGATCGGAAGCAGAGTGGTGAAACATTGGCCGGGGAGCGATTTAAAAATTACAAGCAACAGCCGTTGCAATTCAATTTCCTGCCCACCTTTACCGGAAAGATGCGCGACCTGGGATTAGATCCGGACAGAAAGGAGCGCTCGGGATTGACGGCTGCCATCATTCGCGACAAAGGCACAAATGGTGAGCGTGAGATGGCATATGCGCTTTATCTTGCCGGATTCGACGTAAAGGATGTCCATATGACAGATCTGATATCGGGTCGAGAAACATTGGAAGAGGTGCAGTTTGCCGTTTTCTGTGGGGGATTCTCAAATTCAGATGTTTTGGGTTCATCAAAAGGTTGGGCTGGAGGGATTCTCTATAACGAGAAAGCCCGTAGGGCGGTTGAGAATTTTTACGCACGCCCCGATACATTGAGTCTGGGGGTTTGTAACGGTTGCCAGTTACTGATGGAGCTGGGCCTGATCTACCCCGAACTGGGTGAAAACCACCCGAGGATGCATCATAACCGTTCGCACAAATTTGAATCGGCTTTCGTCAGTGTGGAAATTCCTGACAACCGTTCGGTGATGTTGAGATCGCTAGCTGGAACGAAGCTCGGCATCTGGGTTGCACATGGTGAAGGAAGGTTCAGCTTGCCCGGAGAGGTGTCGGAATACAATATTGCTGCAAAATATGTTTATGACGGATATCCGGGAAATCCTAACGGATCGGACCATAATGCCGCGGCTGTATGCTCGGCAGATGGTCGCCATCTTGCCATGATGCCCCATTTGGAGCGTACTATATTCCCGTGGCAGAACGCATGGTATCCCTATGAATTCAGGAAGCACGACGTTACCCCCTGGATGGAGGCATTTGTCAATGCTAGGGAGTGGATAAAGCAGCATCAGGATTGACGGATTTGAGGAGAAAACAAAACAGCCGTTTTTTTGTTATAGTGATTTATTGCCGAATTCTATTGTCGGCATAAATGATATTTATGAAAAAACTCTCTGTTTCGCTTTCTCTTCTTTTTACTGTTTTAGCTCTTTTTTCCCAAAAGGGGAGCATCGAAGGTCGTGTGCTGAACGCAACAACGAACGAGCCGATTGAATTTGCCAATATCCAGGTAGTGGGTACAAGTGTCGGTACCACCTCCGACATGGAGGGAAACTTCATCTTTACAAATATTGATCCGGGATTTGTCCGCCTGGCGGCAAGCTTTATCGGTTTTGAAACGACCTTCTCGCCGGAGATACAGATTCTGGGTAATCAGATCACCTTTATCGATATCGAACTGACCGAAACTGCTCTCTCGCTTGATGAAGTGGAGGTGAGGCCCTCATTTACCCTTAAGCGCATAGAGAGTCCCGTATCGATATTGACCATCGGGGTACAGGAGATCGAAAAAAGTGCGGGAGTGAACCGCGACGTATCGAAAGCGATGCAGACGCTTCCCGGAGTAGGAGCGACAGATCCCAACCGGAACGACCTGATTGTGCGTGGAGGAGGTCCTTCGGAGAATCTGTTCTATCTCGACGGGATCGAAATTCCGGTCATTAACCACTTTGCCACGCAAGGTTCATCAGGCGGTGTTGTGGGGGTGGTGAACCCCGATTTTGTAAGGGAGATCAGTTTCTACACCGGTGCTTTTCCGGCCAACCGGCCAAATACGCTTAGCTCGGTGATGGAGATAAGGCAAAAGGATGGGAGCCGGGATCGTGTACACAGCAAGATTTCGATAGGCGCATCGGATGCGGCCCTTACGGTGGATGGTCCTGCAGGAGCCGCTTCATCCTTTATAGTTTCGGCAAGACAATCATATCTGCAACTATTGTTCAAAGCCATCGGATTGCCGTTCCTGCCCACCTACAACGATTTTCAGGTAAAGTTCAAGCATGCCGTCGACGCAAAGAATGAATTGACCTTCATCGGAATCGGAGCCATCGATAACATGACCCTCAATACGGGACTTCAGGAAACCGGAACGGAGGCGCAACGCTACCTGTTGGGATATCTTCCCGTCTACAATCAATGGAACTATGCAACAGGTATTGTCTACAAGCATTTCGGCACCGGTTATTACGATACGTGGGTGTTGAGCCGCAACATGCTGCGTAACAAGAATTATAAATATAGAGATAACGACGAGGATAAGCCCAAAACGCTCGATTACCTCTCTGATGAAACCGAGAACAAACTTCGTTTCGAACGGCTATATTCGGAACTGCCAGTAAAGCTCATGCTGGGCGGTGGAGTTGAGTATGCCAATTATGCCAACTCGACCTCAATGCTCACTTTCAGGGATGGAGCGGTAAGGAGCATCGATTATGACACCCGACTGGGTCTCTTCGGTTACCAGGCCTTTGCGCAGGTTTCAGACGAATACCTCAAACACCGCCTGAAGCTCTCGCTTGGGATAAGTGCGGCGGGCAACAACTTCAACAGTAACATGGGGAACCCGCTGAATCAGTTCTCCCCGCGATTATCAGCCTCCTATCTGCTTGCCGACAAATGGGATATCAATGCCAATTTCGGACGTTATGCGATGCAGCCGGCCTATACGTCGCTCGGTTTTAAAGATGCTAACGGCGACTTTGTCAACCGGAACGAGGGGGTGAAGTATATCAAATCGAACCAGGCGATTGTGGGACTGGAGTTCCGGCCGAAGAGCAATATGAGGATGACCCTTGAAGGGTTTTATAAAGGGTATCACGATTATCCGCTGTCGGTATATGAGGGCATCAGTCTTGCGAGCAAGGGTACCGAATATGGTCAGGTAGGCGACGAGGAGATCCGCTCTGCCGGCAAAGGTCGCGCATACGGGTTCGAACTCTTCTCCAGAATAGTGGATTGGAACAGACTGAATATTACCACAACCTATACCTTTTTCCGCAGTGAATTTACCGATATGGAAGGGATCTACCGGCCTTCATCGTGGGATACCAGGCATATGCTTAACCTGATCAGCAGCTACAGTTTGCCCGGAAACTGGAATCTCTCTGCCAGATGGCGTTTTGTGGGCGGTGCCCCCTATACTCCGGTGGATATGGAGCTCTCGACAAACAAGGCTGCCTGGAATGTTACCAACCGGGCCTACATCGATTACGACAGTTTCAATTCGTTGCGTCTCTCCAATTCCCATCAGTTGGATATACGGATCGACAAGGAGATCTATTTCAAGAAATGGACACTAAACATCTATGCGGATGTGCAGAATGCCTATAACTTCAAATCGCAGGGTCAACCAATCTATACCAACAAGGGTCTTGATGGTGCCGTAATGGATGACCCGGCCGACCCCGAAAACCGTCAGCTGATACGCGTGATCGAAGCATATAGCGGTACCCTCCTGCCCACAGTGGGCATAATGGTCAGGATGTAAACGGGGACCGGATCTACTTGACCCATATTGCTGAATTTTGTACTTTTGTGATAACGAGCTAATCCGGAATTAGGTTTTCTATGAATCCAGCTTTTACGCATACAATGAAAGTGCGAGACTACGAGTGCGACACGCAAGGGCATGTGAATAACGCCAACTACCAGCACTATTTTGAGGTTACGCGCCACGAGTTTCTGGAAAAGGTGGGGTTGAACTTTCATCAGCTTCACCTGCAGGGAGTGGATGCTGTTGTCTCCCGCGTGGAGATTCGCTACAAGGTTCCGCTGATCGGAATGGACAGGTTTAATTGCACTGTGTCGCGGATCGAAAGGGTGGGGGTGAAATATATTTTTCATCAGGAGATTTTTCGTCAGCCCGATAATGTGCTTTGTGCGCGGGCAAAGATTGAAGTGGTAAATCTTGTCAACGGAAAGCTGGCCAAGCCTGAGTTGTTTGACGAAGCGTTCAGGGAGTATATATGAAGTGAGTAATCCCGATCTCGCCATGATAGCCGATAAAACCCTATATCAGATAGCGTTGACCTTTATACCGGGAGTAGGGGCGGTACACGCGCGGAACCTGATCAATGCGGTAGGTGACGAGGAGGCTCTCTTTCACGAGAAAAGATCGAACCTGAAAAAGATTCCAGGTCTGTCACACCGGCTGATCGATGAGATCCTGAATCCCGAGGTGTTGAGAAGAGCTGAAAAAGAGCTTCAGTTTATCGACAAGCATGGCATAAAGGTGCTCTTCTATACCCAGGAGGACTATCCTTCCCGGTTGACAAACTGCATCGATGCTCCTGTCTTGCTGTATTGCAAAGGAGAGGTCAGCTACAACCTCCCCAAAGTGGTGAGTGTTGTTGGAACACGGAATGCGTCGAGGTACGGACTAGAATGGTGCCGGCAGTTTGTTGGAGAGTTGTCGCTCCTTTTCCCCGATATCCTCATTGTAAGTGGACTGGCTTACGGAATAGATATATGTGCACACCGAACCGCGGTGGAGAACAGGGTTGCTACGGTTGCAGTGCTGGCTCACGGATTGGACCGGATCTATCCTGCCCTTCACCGGAAAACGGCTGAGGAGATGCTGGAGAGGGGAGGTTGGGTTACGGAGTTCCCCTCTGATACCGAACCCGACAGATACAACTTTGTAAAGAGGAACCGTATTGTGGCCGGTATGGCTGATGCAGTTGTAGTGGTTGAATCGGGCGAGAAAGGCGGCTCAATCATAACCGCAGAGATTGCAAACTCCTATTTTCGCGAGGTTTTTGCCGTGCCGGGAAGAACAACCGATGCCCGATCAACAGGGTGCAACACCCTGATTGCCACGAACAGGGCACTATTATTGCAAAACAGCGCAGCCTTTATCAACCAGATGGGGTGGGATGGTGACACAAAAGCCAAACAACCCCTGCAGATGGAACTTTTTCCAGAGCTGAACGAAACGGAAGAAAAAGTTTTTCAACTTCTCTCCAAGGTTGAATCCATGCATGTGAACATGTTGAGTATCGAACTCAACCTTCCGGTTTCTGACCTATTCTTTACATTGCTTGAGCTTGAAATGAAGAAAGTGGTGAGGGCTTTACCCGGTGGAGTCTATAAATTGATCTGAAATTTTAGTTCAGGCTCTATTCAAAGGGAGCAGTTTCTTAATTAAAAAATCACTATCTTTGATCTCTCTACACACAAAATTGAAAAACTATGGCATTACAGATTGGAGACAAGATTCCCGAGATATTGGGTACCGCTCAGGATGGAAAGGTTGTGAAATCGGCCGATTTTGCAGGCAGGAAACTGGCGCTCTATTTCTATCCGAAAGACAGTACTCCGGGGTGTACCGCCCAGGCTTGCAGTCTTCGGGACGGATATACGGAGTTGAAAAAGGCCGGTTATGAGGTCGTTGGTGTGAGTGTAGACAGTGAGGCTTCTCACCGGAAATTCATCGAGAAGTATGATTTGCCTTTTACCTTGATTGCCGATGTGGATAAGCGACTTGTCCAGGAGTTTGGCGTCTGGCAGGAGAAGAAGAATTATGGAAAGAGCTATATGGGGACTGTCCGCACTACATTCCTGATCGACGAGACCGGTACCGTTAGCCACATTATTGAAGGACGGAAGGTGGATACGAAGAATCATGCAGAACAGATACTGAACCAGTGATGCAAACAGCTTATCCCTCACTTTGAGCGGGTAATATAAAAACAGAAAAAAAGAAAAATAAAAAATAGGAGTATGGCAGAAAAAGAGACCCCACAAAACAGTGAGAAACTCAAGGCACTTCGTGCCGCGATGGATAAGATTGAAAAGACCTACGGTAAAGGGGCAATCATGAAGATGGGCGAAGAGAAGGTGGAAGAGGTGTCGGTGATACCTACGGGTTCAATCGGACTGAATGCCGCCTTGGGAGTTGGTGGATACCCACGCGGCCGGATCATTGAGATATATGGTCCGGAGTCTTCCGGTAAAACCACGCTGGCCATCCATGCTATTGCCGAAGCCCAAAAAGCGGGAGGCGTGGCTGCCTTTATAGATGCGGAACATGCTTTCGACAGGTTTTACGCCGAGAAGTTGGGAGTGGATACCGACGATCTGCTTATCTCGCAGCCCAGCAGTGGTGAAGAGGCGCTGGAGATTGCCGAACAGTTGATCCGTTCATCGGCAGTGGATATTGTTGTAATTGACTCAGTTGCGGCACTTACCCCGAAAAAGGAGATCGAAGGCGATATGGGTGAGTCGAACGTGGGACTGCAGGCCCGACTGATGTCCCAAGCATTGCGTAAACTTACCTCAACGATTGGAAAAACCAATACAACCTGTATTTTTATTAACCAGTTGAGGGAAAAGATTGGTGTAATGTTTGGCAATCCTGAGACCACCACCGGTGGAAATGCCCTGAAGTTCTATGCTTCGGTTCGTCTCGATATCCGAAAGATTGGCCAGTTGAAAGATGGCGATGAGGTACAGGGAAGCCAGACCCGTGTAAAAGTAGTGAAGAACAAGGTGGCTCCTCCTTTCCGTAAGGCGGAGTTCGACATAATGTATGGCGAGGGAATATCGCGTGAAGGTGAAATCGTGGACCTGGGTGCTGAGCTGAACGTGATCAAAAAGAGCGGATCGTGGTACAGTTACAAGGATTCGAAGTTGGCTCAGGGGCGCGACGCTACCAAAGCGGTTATCAAGGATAACCCGGAGTTGGCGGACGAACTCGAGAAACTGATCTTTGAGGCGTTAAAAGAGAAGAAATAGGCCTGTTCCCAACCCTGTCGCTACAGCGTGAATCCCTTCTGGATAGATTTTTTCACGTTAAATTTTCAAGACCATGGGTAGAAAAATGCAAGGAAGCGGATCCGCAGGTGACGCTGTTTATGGACTTGGAATGATTGGTGCGGCCGTTTGGTACATATCGTCTGCAACAACTCTCTGGATGGGTGTGCTGGGTTTTCTGAAAGCGCTTGTATGGCCAGCTTTTCTGGTATACGAAGCTTTCAAGGCTCTATTGGGCTGATTGCCTGAATCGGTATTGTTTCCCATATGCTGTAGTAAGCAGCGTATGGGATTTTTTCTATATTTGCTATGAAAAATTGTAAATAAGTTCAAATATGTACAAAGAAAGGAGTTTGACAGATCAGGAAATCGACCTGCTGAAAAGCCAGAATTGCGAATGTGACGACTGGACCCTTGTGACGGTAGCACCCGGCTTTAATCCCCATTTTGTTAAGAATACCCGTTTCTCGGGAAAAATCAGGATCGGCTTGCTGGACGAGGAGTTTGAACTGGCCGGTGGATTAAGGAAGCACGCCTGCATCAACAACGCGGTCATCCATAATTGTGAAATCGGTAACAATGTGGTGATTGAAAACATCCAGAACTACATTGCCAACTATGTTATCGGCGACAATTGCTTTATCCAGAATGTGGATGTCATCCTGGTGGACGGCATGACAACTTTCGGAAACGGCACGGAGGTGAATGTTCTGAACGAGTCGGGTGGACGCGAGGTACATATTCACGATAAACTCTCCGCGCATTTTGCCTACGTCTACTCGCTCTACAGACATCGGCCCAACCTGATCAGGCGGATGAGGGCAATGGTCGATTTTTATGCCAGGAAGCATGCATCAGAGATGGGGTATATCGGTGATCATGCCATGATTGTAAACGTGGGATACATCAAGAATGTGAAGATTGGCAGTTACAGCAAGATTACTGGTGCCATGAAGCTGAAGAACGGGAGCATAAACAGCAACGGGCAGGCACCGGTCTATGTCGGCAGAAATGTGATTGCCGAGGATTTCATTATCTCATCCGGTTCCAGGGTGGAAGGGGGATCTATCATCTCCCGCTGCTTCATCGGGCAGGCTTGCCACCTCGATCACGGTTATTCCGCCTCCGACTCGCTCTTTTTCAGTAATTGTCAGGGTGAGAACGGTGAAGCTTGTGCCCTTTTTGCCGGACCCTATACGGTAACCCACCACAAATCCACCTTGTTGATTGCCGGCATGTTCTCGTTCATGAATGCCGGATCAGGATCAAATCAAAGCAACCACATGTATAAACTGGGCCCGATCCACCAGGGGATTATTGAACGTGGAGCAAAGACAACAAGCAACTCCTATGTGCTCTGGCCGGCAAAAGTAGGCCCCTTCTCCCTGATTCTGGGCAGACATTATCAACATTCAGACACCTCAAACCTGCCCTTCTCATACCTGGTGGAAAATAACAACGCTACTCACCTCGCCCCGGCCATAAACCTGAGGAGCGTGGGTACAATCCGTGATGCCAAGAAGTGGCCTGAACGGGACAAAAGGCGGGACCCCAACAAGCTCGATTACATCAATTTCAACCTGTTGAGCCCTTACACCATTCAGAAAGTATTTGCCGGAGTGGAAATCTTGAAAAACCTGCAGGCTACGGCTGGTGAAACCTCAGAGATCTACACCTATCAGAGCTGTATCATAAAGAACGCAGCCCTGAGGAGGGGATTAGAGCTATATGAGATCGTGATTCACAAGTTCCTCGGAAACTCCATCATAAAAAGGTTGGAAAAAACAGGATTTACTTCAAATGTGGAGATCCGGGAACGGTTGAAACCCGATACGCCGATAGGTACGGGCGAGTGGGTGGATATCTCAGGACTGATTGCACCCAAATCGGAGATCGACAAGCTGCTCTGCCGGATCGAGAACGGGGAGATTACCCGGCTTAAGGAGATCAATAAAGTTTTCAAGGAGCTTCACGAACAGTATTATACCCTTGAATGGACTTGGGCATGGGAGAAGATTCAGGAGTTCTACAATGTGACTCCCGAATCGATTACTGCCGGAGAGATTATCGAGATTGTGGAGAAATGGAAGGCAGCCGTGGTGAAGCTGGATGAGATGATCTACAATGACGCTAAAAAAGAGTTTTCATTATCGTTTAAAACCGGATTCGGTTCAGATGGCGATATACAGGATCAGGCGATGGACTTTGAATATGTGCGCGGAGCATTCGACAAGAACCCGTTCGTGGTGGCAACCTTGAGACATATTGAGGATAAAAAGGCATTGGGAAACGAGCTTATTGAAAGGATCAGGAATGTAAAATAATGGCTCTCCTGTTGTTTTGTCTCGTTTTATTAAAAGGCATTTTCCAATCAAATCTATTTTTTTTATTTGTATAAATGAACAAAACAATAGATATGGGTGTTTTTTATGCAGAATTAGTTATATATTTGTTGCCTACTTAGATAAAAATGAATAAAAAGCGTATGCGTGTTTGTTGTTGTTGCTGTTGTTGTTGATCACCCCCTCTTCCGATCAACAGTGGCTCTCATTGTTCCAGTCAACCAACAAATATAAAATTATTCATTTAACAACTCCCTCCTATGATTAAGAAAACATTTGAACTTATCGACAAGTTTCAACCGTTGCGCGTAGAGATACCTATAGACAAATGCAAGTTGGAAGAGGTAGTGGATACGCTTTTTTCGCAGATGTTTCCCGTTTGCGAGCAGATTGATCCGGAGAACATTCGAAAAAAACTGAGTGAGTGTGCCTGGATCTTGAACGAAAACATTGCCAGACTGAAAGGCCAATCATTTGCGAGCCAGGCTGTCTATGCATTCTTTAGCCGGTTTCCCGAGATTCGGGACAGGTTGTATGAAGATGCAACCTGCTATCTTAGAAATGATCCTGCCGCCAAATCAGTAGAGGAGGTGATCATTGCCTATCCCGGCTTTTTCGCGTTGAGTATTTACAGGATGGCGCACGAACTGCATCAGTTGAATGTGCCTTTAATCCCACGTCTTTTTAGCGAGTATGCACACTCAAAAGTGGGGATCGATATCCATCCAGGGGCAAAGATTGGCAAGAATCTGTTTTTGGACCACGGTACCGGGATTGTGATTGGTGAGACAGCGGAAATTGGTGACAATGTGAAGATCTATCAGGGTGTAACCTTGGGGGCTCTTTACGTGGAGAAGAAGCTGTCTGATGTGAAACGGCACCCCACTGTTGAGGACAATGTGGTTATCTATGCCAATGCAACGATCCTTGGTGGAGATACGGTTATCGGGCATGATTCCACCATTGGCGGTGGTGCGTGGCTGACACAGAGCGTCATTCCCTATTCGCTGGTCTACAACTCGGTGGATGTCAAGATCCGAACGGTAAAAAATTTTATACAACCCCTCGATTTTACTATTTGATCCGGGCTGGAGGCATTGCACGACGTGCGATCTGCTGGTCGGTCCTCACTATTTATAACATTTTAAAAATTTACAACAATGAAATTCAACAACATTCTGGAATCAATCGGGAACACGCCTCACGTGCGTTTAAGCAAGTTATTTCCCCATCACGAAGTATGGATCAAATTGGAGAAGCAGAATCCCCAGGGAAGCATCAAAGACCGTATTGCCTTGGCAATGATTGAAGATGCCGAGAAGAAAGGGATTCTGAAACCTGGAGGAACCATCATCGAGCCCACATCTGGAAATACCGGTGTCGGCCTCTCATTTGTAGGTGCCTACAAGGGGTATAAGGTGATTATCGTGATGCCCGAATCGATGTCGCTCGAACGTCGTCGCCTGATCACCATTTTTGGTTCGGAACTGGTGTTGACTCCCAGGGAGAAAGGCATGAAGGGTGCTATCGAGAAGGCACTGGAACTACAGTCTGAGATCCCCGGTTCATGGATTCCGCAGCAATTCAAGAACCAGGCCAACATTGCCGTCCATGCAGAGACAACGGCGAGAGAGGTGTTGAATGATTTCCCCGAAGGTTTCGATTACTTGATTACCGGAGTGGGTACGGGCGGTCACATTACCGGTGTTGGCAGGGAGTTGAAGAAAAAGTTCCCATCTCTTCAGGTTATTGCCGTGGAGCCAGCCGCGTCACCCGTAATCTCTGGCGATAGTCCCGGGCCGCATGTTATTCAGGGTATTGGAGCAGGTTTTATTCCGGATACACTGGATCTGACCGTGCTCGACAGCGTTATCAAAGTAGCCAACGAGGATGCCTTTGCATATGCCCGGAAATTGGCCAAGGAGGAGAGTATCCTCGCCGGCATCTCCACTGGCGCGGCCATTGCTGCAGTTGCGCAGAAAGTGGCTCAACTTACCGAGAAAAAACGGATACTGACCTTCAATTACGATACGGGTGAACGTTACCTGTCAGTGGATGGACTCTATTAGTGCAACCGCCGCCTCTACGGTTGTTACATTCCGGATGGTTACCGAGCGTTTTTTACCCGCTTCCCGCAACAGGCAGTCACGCGGATGTGTCTGGATGAAATTCAGCAGTCTGTCGAAGACCGATGAGCGGTAATAGGGTGATTCTACATCGGAGATCAGGAAAAGAGTCATCTGTCCACTTTTCAGGAAGATTTTTTCAATCCCGAGTGATTTGGCGAGACGACGCAGCCGCACAATCCGGATAAGCTCCTTCCCTTGTGCGGGGATTTTACCAAAACGGTCTTCCAGCCGTTTGGTAAAATCCAGTATCTGCGTTTCCGTTTCCATATTGTCCAGTTCACGGTAGATGGCAACCCGCTCTGCATCGTTGGGGATATAGGATACCGGAAACATCAGCTCCAGATCACTCTCCACGGTGACCTCGTCCACGAAGTTTTCTTCCCTTTCAGCTTTCAACTCCTGTTGCTGACGGTAGAGTTCGGTGAACTCCTCTTTCCGCAGCTCCTGAACGGCCTCGGCCAGAATCTTCTGGTAGGTTTCATATCCGAGGTCTGCGATAAAGCCGCTCTGCTCTGCTCCCAATAGGTTGCCGGCACCCCGGATGTCGAGATCCTGCATTGCGATATGGATGCCGCTGCCCAGTTCGGAGAAGTTCTCGATTGCCTGCAACCGACGCCGGGAATCGTTGCTGAGCGTATAGAGCGGTGGTGCCATCAGGTAACAGAACGCTTTACGGTTGCTTCGACCTACACGACCCCGGAGTTGATGGAGGTCGCTCAATCCGAAGTTTTGTGCGTTGATGACAATGATTGTATTTACGTTGGGCATGTCGATTCCCGATTCGATGATGGTGGTCGCCAGCAGGACATCATATTCGTGGTTAAGGAAGTCTGCAATGATGGTCTCCAGCTTCTTGGGATCCATCTGCCCATGACCCACTGCAATACGGATATCCTTGATCTCCCGCCTGAGGAGTGCTTCCATCTCGTAGATATTCTGAATCCGGTTATTGACGATGAAGACCTGTCCGTTCCGGCTTATTTCGTAGTTGATCGCCTCCTTCATCACCTCCACGTCGAAGGTGTGCACCTCCGTCTGTACCGGATAACGGTTGGGTGGGGGAGTATTGATGGTGGAGAAATCGCGCGATCCCATCAGTGAAAACTGTAAAGTTCGCGGTATCGGCGTGGCGGACATGGTGAGGGTGTCGATATTACTCTTGAGCTGTTTCAGCTTCTCCTTCGTGGAGACGCCGAATTTCTGTTCCTCATCGATAATCAGCAATCCCAGATCTTTGAACTGGACATCTTTTCCCACCAGCCGGTGGGTGCCGATGATGATGTCGATTTTACCCTCCTTCAGATCGGAGAGGATCTGCTTCTGCTCTTTTGGCGAGCGGGCACGGCTCAGGTAGTCCACTTTGACCGGAAAACCGGAGAGTCGACCGCTGAATGTCTTGTAGTGCTGGGTAGCCAGCACGGTGGTTGGAACCAGTACGGCCGTCTGCTTGCCGTCGGTGGCCGCTTTGAATGCGGCCCGTACGGCCACCTCTGTTTTCCCGAATCCCACATCTCCACATACCAGCCTGTCCATCGGGTGATCGCTCTCCATATCCTGCTTGATCTCTTGCGTGGCTTTGAGCTGATCGGGTGTGTCTTCATACATGAAAGAGGCCTCCAGTTCGGTCTGCAGATAGGTGTCTCTTGAAAATGCAAAACCCTTTTCGCTCTGGCGCTGGGCATAAAGCTTGATCAGGTCGCGTGCAATGTCCTTTATCTTGGTTTTTGTCCTCTCTTTTGTCCGTTCCCATGCACCTGAACCCAATTTGTTCAGTTGTGGCGATTCTCCCTCTTTTCCCTTGTATTTGGATATTTTGTGGAGGGAGTGGATCGAAACGAAGACCGAGTCGTTATTGAGATAGGTCAGCTTGATGACCTCCTGCACCGTTTCACCGATCCGGAGCCGGACCAGTCCCGCAAACTTGCCGATCCCGTGGTCGAGATGAACCACGTAGTCGCCTTGTTGAAGCTGGTTAAGCTCCTTCAGCGTGAGGGCAATCTTTCCGGAGCGGGCTTTGTCCGACTTCAAGTTATATTTGTGGAAACGGTTGAAGATCTGGTGATCGGTAAAGCAGCAGATCTTCAGTGTCTCGTCGGAAAAACCCTCATGGAGTGTCTTATTTATGGGAATGAATGGGATCTCGTCTCCCCTGTCCTGAAAGATAGTCCTGAGTCGCTGATGCTGTTTTTCGCTGTCGCTGAGGATATATAGCGTATAGCCACTCAGCAGGAAATCCTTGAGCGAATCGGAGATAAGATCGAAGTTCTTCTGAAACAGGGGTTGAGGTGTGGTTTGAAACTGCAGCACGGCGTCGGGTGTGTCGGTCAGTTTTGTGTCGAAGCGCAGGTGTGTGAATGGTTCAATGGATGAGAGAAACTCCTCTTTCGTAAGCAGATCGGCCTTAACCAGCTCTTCGTTACTGAGATCGATGTGCAACTCGTCGTTGCAGATACTTTCAACCCGACTTTCAATCCAGCGGATATCTTCGATACCAATAACCGTTTCCGATGGAAGCGAATCGAATAGCGATGCATTTTTGTGTTTACTCCTGCCGAACTCTGGAACGATACGGATTTCTGAAAATTTCTCCACGGAGAGCTGACTTTCCACCTCAAAACTGCGGATTGTCTCCACTTCATCTCCGAAGAAATCGATACGGTAAGGCAGTTCGTTCGAAAATGAAAATACGTCCAGGATACTACCCCGCGTGGCATATTGTCCAGGTTCATACACGTAATCAACAAGAGTGAACCCGTATGACTCCAACACCTCCGATACGAACCGGGAGTCTACCTGTTCACCTACCGATATGCTCAGGGTGTTTTCTTGCAGTGTCTCCTGCGAAACCGTTCTTTCAGCCAGCGCATCGGGATAGGAGACAATGAACAGCGCAGAAGCATTGTTTTGCAGCCGGCTCAATACCTCGGTGCGAAGAATCTCGTTTGCCGGGTCGATCTGACCATATTTTGCCGCACGCTTGTAGGCTGACGGGAAGAAAAGTACATCCTTGGTTCCCAGCACCTGCATCACATCGTGATAGAAATATCCGGCTGTTTCCAGATCGTTGAGGATATATAGGGCAGTTCGTGGTTGCCTGTTGAAAACGGTGGCAGCGAAAAGTGCACGGGATGAGCCATGCAAACCCTTTGCCGAAAGTGTTTTTACCTCTTTCAGCAGTTTGTTTGCCGCCGCCATGTTGGGGTGAGCCTCAAGGATCCGGAGCAATTGGGAGATGTCTGATACCATCATATGAAAATTCGGTTGCAAAGGTACAAAGAATTTACGATTTTGCTTTTATGTTAAATTAAAGAGATAACTTTTTGCTTTTCACTTTAAATCTGTATCTTTGCTCACAAAATTACAGTTCTTTTCATATGCAAATTGATGCAAAGCATACACCCGACTACATCTTCGAGGCTAGTTGGGAAGTGTGCAACAAAGTTGGCGGTATCTACACCGTTTTATCGACAAAGGCAAATTCACTCCAAAAATTATATAAAGAAAAAGTTTTTTTTATCGGCCCCGATCTATTTCAGTCGCCGGGTAACCCCTGGTTTCTGGAAGAAAAGGAGCTTTATGCCGATTGGAGAAACTTTGCTCGGATACATCAGGGCCTCGAAATCAGGGTCGGACGATGGAATGTGCCCGGCAATCCCATCGTATTCCTGATAAGATTCAACAGTTTTTTCGAGAGGAAAAACAGCATCTATACGGAGATGTGGCTCGACTTTGAGGTAGACTCCATCCAGGCTTATGGCGATTATGATGAATCGTCGATGTTTGCCTATGCTTCAGGGGTGGTCATTGAGAGTTTCTACCGGTATCACCATCTTGAAGCAAGTCATGTCATTGCCCATTTCAATGAATGGCAACTGGGTATGGGGGCACTCTATATCAGGAAAAATGTCCCTAAGATTGCAACGGTTTTCACCACTCATGCAACGGGAATTGGACGCTCCATTGCTGGGAACGGACTGCCCCTTTACAACCAGCTGAAGAACTACAATGGCGATCAGATGGCCCGTCAGCTGAACATGGTGGCCAAGCATTCCATCGAGAAGAGAACGGCGCAATATGTGGATTGTTTCACTACGGTTAGCGATATTACGGCCCAGGAGTCTGCCCAGTTGCTTGAACGGCATCCCGATGTTATCACCCCGAATGGTTTCGAAAAAGATTTTGTACCCCGTGGGTTGGAGTATAGGCGAGCCCGAAAAGCGGCACGTGAAAAGTTAGTGAGTGTAGCGGAGAGGTTTCTGGGCCATACTGTTCATTCAGATGCGTTACTGGTGGGCATCAGCGGGAGGTATGAATATAAGAACAAGGGAATTGATGTTTTTATCGATGCCCTGGACAGGTTACGTAAAATGCCGCAATTGTCGAAGGATGTCGTGGCTTTTATTATGATTCCCGCCTGGATTAAAGCTCCAGTAGTGGATCCCTCATCCGTCCGGAACTTGCATGATGGGGTTTGTGTAACCCATCAGCTGCACGAGGCTGGGAACGACAAGATTGTGGGTTACCTGAAATACCTGGGATTCGGCAATAGAGAGACGGACCGGGTAAAGGTAATCTATGTCCCCTCCTATTTGAATGGATCCGACGGAATCTTCAATACCGATTACTATAATCTGCTTATCGGCCTCGATGTTTCGGTTTTCCCCTCCTATTACGAACCGTGGGGGTATACACCGCACGAGAGCGTTGCTTTTTCCATTCCAACCATCACGACCACCCTGGCGGGTTTTGGTGTCTGGGCAAAGAAGAACGGGAATGTAGAGAATGGATTGTCGGACGGTGTACAGGTCATCAGGCGTGACGATAGCAACCATATGGAAGTGGCAGAAGAGATTGCAGTCTCGCTTTACGATTTTACACTTAAAAGCATAGATCAGGTGAATCTGTTGAAAAAGAGAGCTGCTGAACTTTCAGACAGGGCAGACTGGTCGCATTTTATCATCCATTATCAGGAGGCATACAGCAAAGCATTGCAGAACTCTTTTATCCGGTTATCGAGACCAGCAAGATAAAAAGTGCAGTTTAGCGATCATGCTTGCGAAGTAGAATAATTAGACATTCAAAATCAGTACTGACCGACTAAAAAATAAGGCGCAAAAAAGATAGGGACTTAACCGAAGTCTCGTCCCTAAGTTGTAAATTTGGATTGTCTAAAAACTAAATTTCCAACCATGGGCAAAGATAAGTCAAAAAATTTAGTCGGTCAGCCACTGTTCAAACAAATTGTGAAAATGTTGCCAAAAGATGAATTTGATCTCTTGGTGTCGAAGTGCGGGAGCGACCGTTACTATAAAACATTTTTTTCTTGGGAACAGCTTATAGTGATGCTCTTCGGCATCTTTTCACGTTGCGATTCCATGGGGGAAGTCTGTGACGGGATGCGGGCATTGGGTGGGAAGCTGAATTACCTTGGTATGGACGTGGCTCCTGCAAAGAGCACGGCGGGCGACGCTTTGCGTGATCGTGATGAAGAACTTTTCAGGCTATATTATTTTGCCCTGATATCCTATTTTCGTCCGCTTTTATCGGTCAGCCGAAAAAAAGACGTCAGTTTCGATGAGTTTTACGCTTTCGATTCCACCACGATGACCCTTTTTTCACAAGTGATGCAAGGGGTGGGACGCAACCCCAAGGGTGAAGGCAAGAAAAAAGGAGGCATGAAAGTACACATGCTGACCGACGTGCACACGGAGACGGCCGTTTTTGCCAAGATCAGCGAGGCAAAAATGCATGACAAGAAGTTCCTGGCACATTTAAATCCCGGAAGGGGTAGCATGTTGGTCTTTGACAAGGCATATAATTACTACCTGCAATTTGCTGAATGGACACTACAGGGCGTGAATTTTGTTTGTCGCTTGAAGGATAATGCCAAAGTGCAGGTGCAGGAGGTTTTGTTTGAAAGGACGCTCTCCAAAGAAGAGTTCGGCGTTTACAAGGTCGAACACATCCATTTGGATTACAAACAAGATAAGCAGGTAAAAACGGTTTGTTTGCGATTGGTTCATTATAAAGATGAGCAGAAACGAAAATATAAGTTCATAACCAACAATTGGTCGATAACGCCCCAAGAGGTTGCTTTGATTTACAAGTATCGCTGGACTATCGAGCTATCGTTCAAAAAATTGAAACAGAACTTTCAACTGCATTTTTTCTATTCGGATACGGAGAATGGTATAAAAACGCAGGTTTGGTGCACGTTGATCGCACATTTGTTGCTTCAAGTCATCCAGGTGGTGAATGAAAGCAAGAAAGCGTTCTCAACTATTGCAGCTTTGATAAGGATACACCTGATAAGTCATTTGGAGTTGGCTTGGGTGGTGACCGAAGGCAGAAAGGCATACACTAAACGGGGAAAAAGACGGAACAAAAGTCCCACGGCCATACAAATGTCGTTGTTTTAAAGGGGGTAGGTTTTATGAAAACAAAAAATGAAATTATAACAATATAGATATCTGATAATTATAAAAAGGGATCGGCAAAACGCAGGTTTTGTCGGTTAATAGTGATTCAAAATATAAAACAATAAAAAATGATCATCAAAGCGAGTTATTCAAACAGTCCGGTATGGCGGGATGTACATGTACATTCAATTTTGCCGGAAGAACTAAGACCGTTGGAAGAGATCGCCCATAACCTCTGGTGGGTATGGAACGAGGAGGCCAAGGATATTTTCGAGCTTCTGGATTATGAAGAGTATGAAAAGTGTGGAAAGAATCCGGTGGCACTGCTTCAGAACTTACGGACTGAAAAGACGGAAGAGATCATGAATAATCCCGATCTGATGGCAAGAATCGGTAGGGTATATCAAACATACAAGGAGTATATCTCCGTGCCTTTTGACACTGAACGTCCCAGTATCGCCTATTTCAGCATGGAGTACGGATTGGCGCATGCATTGAAGATCTATTCTGGTGGGCTCGGCATCCTGGCTGGTGATTACCTGAAGGAGGCAAGCGACAGCCGGGTAGATATGACGGCCGTAGGGTTACTGTACCGCCACGGATATTTCACCCAGACCCTCTCGGTTGACGGTCAGCAGATCGCCAACTACGAACCGCAAAACTTCGGCTCGTTACCGATATCCCAGGTATTGGATGAAAACCAGAAACCGATTATTCTGGAAGTGCCATTTCATGACCGGATAATCTATTCATATGTCTGGAAGGTATCGGTTGGACGTATTGCGTTGTATCTGATGGATACAGATCTGGAGCATAACAGTGAGTTTGACCGTTCCATCACCTTCCAGCTTTATGGAGGCGATTGGGAAAATCGGATGAAACAGGAATATCTGCTTGGAATAGGTGGCGTTTTGCTCCTGAAGAGGTTGGGTATCAAGAAAGATGTCTACCATCTGAATGAGGGTCACGCTGCCCTTATCAGTGCTCAACGCCTACACGACTACGTGCAGGAGGAGAGTTTGCCGTTTAACGTGGCCCTGGAGATTGTTCGCGCATCCACCCTCTATACGGTACACACCCCAGTGCCTGCCGGACACGACTATTTTGAAGAGTCGCTTATCCGGAAATATATGGAGCCCCTGGTAGGCAGAATAGGTATTCCATGGTATCAGTTTATGGATATGGGTAGAGACAATCCCGGCAGCAACGAGAAGTTCTCGATGAGTGTTTTTGCATTGAATACGGCACAGGAGTCCAACGGGGTAAGCAAGCTCCACGGTAAAGTATCTCAGGAGATGTTCCAGCCGGTGTGGAAAGGTTATTTCCCGCAGGAACTTCATGTTGGATATGTTACCAACGGAGTTCACCTGCCAACCTGGACAACTTCGTCGGTTAAGCGGATTTATGAGAAACATCTGGGAGAGGAGTTCTACCGGAATCAATCAGATCCCAAGATATGGAAACGGATTTATGATATCAGCGATGAGGAGATATGGGGATTGCGGATGCACCTGAAAGAGAAGCTTATCGACTATATCAAGAGCGAATTTGTGGATGGATGGCTGAAGAATCAGGCCGCACCTTCCCGGATCATTACGATGCTCGACGAGATCAGGCCAGGGTCCCTGATTATCGGGTTCTCGCGCCGTTTCGCCACCTATAAACGTGCCCATCTGCTCTTTTCCGATCTGGACCGCTTGTCGAGGATTCTCAACAATCCCGAACGTCCGGTAACAATAATTTTTGCAGGAAAGGCACATCCTGCAGATGGGGGAGGACAGGCGCTCATCAAGCATATCGTTGAGATATCTCGTCGCCCCGAATTTCTGGGAAAGATTATCTTTCTTGAGAATTACGACATGCGTCTGGCCAAGCGATTGGTGTCGGGAGTGGATATCTGGCTGAACACGCCAACCCGCCTGCAGGAGGCATCGGGTACTTCGGGCGAGAAAGCCATTATGAACGGTGTGTTGAACCTTTCGGTATTGGATGGCTGGTGGTATGAAGGATATGTAGAAGGAGCCGGCTGGGCGCTTACCGAGAAACAGACCTACGAAAATCAGGCGTTCCAGGACGAGTTGGATGCCTCTACCCTTTATGCCATGCTGGAGTCGGAAATCATCCCGCTTTACTATGCGCATAACAGCAACGGCTACTCACCGCAGTGGGTGAAGTATGTGAAAAAATCGATTGCCGAGATAGCTCCACATTACACTACAAAACGGATGATGGACGACTATTTCGACAGGTTCTACCTCAAACTGGCTGAACGTTCCAGGAGGCTAGCAGAGAACAACTACGCCAAGGCGAAAGAGATTGTCGCCTGGAAAGAGGATACCGCAGCCAAGTGGGACAGGATAGAGGTCCTGAAACTTGAGTTTCAGCCTGTGCAGGAGCTTGACATCAACAACGGGAATAAGCGGGTCTATGGAGAGGTGATTATCGACAAGAAGGATATTGTTGCCGACCTGGGTCTAGAGTGTGTGGTGGTCGATTATGATTCCAATGCCAACAAGGTCACCTTTATTGAAAAATATGAGTTCGACCTGGTCAAGACGGAGGGTTCACGGCTTTTCTTCCAGACACGGGAGGCACTGAATTACCCCGGAACCCATCAATATGCGTTGAGGGTCTATCCGAAAAACAGAGATTTGCCTCATCGTATGGATTTCGCCTATGTCAAGTGGATCAGTTAAAAAAAAACGCCCCGATAAGGGGCGTTTCGCATTGATTACATTCACAATGAAGTTTCAGTTAAAGGGTTTATGAGAAGAAGTCGGGTTTTAATGCCCGTTTTTTGAATCATGAAAATTGTGTAACAGTATAACAACTCCTTTTGTAAAATAATCAAATTGCACTTTTATTCTCTTGCATTCTGTTTCTGAATGGCGGAATCCCAAATTTGCTGGAATAGGCATTCACCAGGTGAGTGAGATTGTTGAACCCGCAGATCTTGGCAATGTCGGAGATTGAGAGGTCAGACTCCAGTACCAGGTGTTGTACCTCTTCCATCTTCCTATCTAGCATCCATTGATAAGGTGTTTGGTTGAAATGTTTCTTAAAGTGACGTGTAAACGTCTTAAGGCAATCGTAGTTGCATTTTTTTGCCAATTCACTGACATTCTTCGCATCGGGGTAATTTGCAATCACGGCCTCCTGAAAAGAGTCCTTTTTCGATGTGTGAGGAATGAATTTTACCAGTACAATCTCTTTCCTTGGTTCAGACTTTACAACAGCCCTTTTCCCGTCAGAGAATTTGAAAGTGCAGGTGCTTACATCTGAAAATACATATTTATCTGTCATCACTTGTCTGTTGTTAAATATTATCGGATGATTGGTACCTTTACAAAAGTGCCTTCAAACACCTCGTTGTCCAGAATAATCCGGATGGTGTACGTAGCCTCCCTCAAAGTGCCGATGTTGATCACCTCATAACCCATTTCATTTACATAGAAAGAGTATTGGGCCGATGTCCTTCCTCCGATGATCTGTACTACAGCAGTGCCTGTAAAGTCGGTCACCGATATAGCAACAGCCGTTTTGCCGTCTGTAGTTGCAGTAACTTCCACTCCGGTTACTCCGCGGGTCGTTCCCCCTGTTCTACTTAACAATATTTTATCCTGTTGATCTTTAATCTCTGTTATCTCATCAACAGAAGAAACAGTAAAAGAGGAGAAAAAAAGCGTGCTGCAAACTAACGCCATCATGTAAAAGAATCTTGTTTTCATAAGGGTAAATTTTGTTATGGATTACGGACACAAAATAATAAACAACAGACAAGAAAAACAATGCCCTGTGCGAATTTTAACGGGTAAATGTAGATTAATATACTTATAATAAAGATGTTATAGACTGTGATTTTAACGCCCTTAACGGGGGTTCAACATACTTTTCATTCAATTATTGCTTCGAAAATTCAAAAAAAACGGGTGGCATCGATACCGTGATCGATCATTTTTTTCTTTAACTGCGATTTTCTTGCACGGATACTCTCTATCGAGGTGTTCATAAAAGTGGAGATTTGCCGGTTGTCTGCCTTACATACCAGCAGCATCAAAAGGATCTTTTCGTTGGTATTGAAAAGTGCGGCAGTCTCCTTGGTGAGATTAGTATATAATGTAAACGTATTCTCGTCGGGTATCAGGTTCTTGGGCATCTCCCTGAGGTCCGATTCTGCCGTATGGAGGATATTGTACATGCTCTCATATACTTTCGGGTGCGATGAGACGTATCGTTGCGACAGGGTATTGAAATTTTCCTGCAGCGAGGTAAGCCTGTTCGATATATGCCCGTAAAGCTGGATCAGCCAGTCGCGTTTGTTCGCCTCCTCCTCCAGCAACTTGGTCTCGATGGCCCGTGTCTCCGCCTCGTGCTCCAGCTGCATCAGTTTTATCCTTGCCTCCCGGCGGTTTTTGATATTTAACATGATCAGGATGGAGGCTAACATGGCCAGCATAAGGGCAATCAGGGCAATGATCAGCGTATTCTGCTGCGATTTCAGTGCAATGTTCTCGGCTTCGGAGAGGTCATACTTTTTCTCCAGCTCCATGATTTGGGTGTTGAGTCGGTTCTTTACAGATTTTTCGTAAAGTTCAAAAGCCTGTTTCCGGTATTTGTTAGCCATGGAGAAGTTTTGCTGCTTTTCGGCAATATTGGCGACATTTTCGTAAAAGAGATAATTCTCATTTTTACTTTCATCGGCAATGCTCTCAATGGCCATCTGTCCGTAGAGCATTGCACTGTCCAATTGATTTAAGTTTTTATACCTGTCTGATACAATGTAGTAAAGGCTTGCGATATCAATATTCTCCTTAAGTTGCTTGGATACTTTAAGTTGTTTTTTTACATATTCTAGCGAATATGAATAATTTCCAATTGACTCATAGTAAACCGAGCTTGCATTCAGTATAAAATAATTTGCTTCTTGAGACAAATTGATGAATCTGTTCAATGTATCTAGATATTGTTTTCCTGCAACAAAATTCGATTGGGCCATTTCATTCCAAAAAATGGCCAGATAGGCATCGAAGATATGGGATGAATCGTTCTTGAGTTTTGCATTGTCCAGCGTTTCCTGGAAATATTTGTCTGCCAGTTCAAAATTCCTGTTGTAATAGTGGGTGTTCCCTAAGAAATAGTGGAGGATATATCCGATTGACAGGTCGGGATTATTGTTGGCATGGTAGATGTTCTCCGCTTTCTTTAAGGGTTCATAGACGGTACTGTCTGTTATTCCCATGCGGGTGCGGACAATTCCCTGGTAGGTGAGGGCTCGGATATAGTTGTTACCGTACGGTTCATGGAGATGGTAGAAGTCTACCGCCTTGCTGATGAGGGAGTCGCTTTTGAATTCATAGTAAGTCTTATCGTCGGCGATGGTTTTGAGCAGGCTATAATATGCGCGGTTCTCACGAGAAAGTGTGCCTGGGTCAATCCTGTTCAGACTGTCGGAAATGGCGGAGGGTTCTTTCTCCAGCAGGGTATCCCATCTCGCAAGCATTTTACGAATTTCATTATTCTCCCTACCATTACAGGCAATGAAAAGGACTATTGCTATAAAAGCAACGGAGATATAATAGAAAAGGCGCATTTTTTCTCTGATTTATTAGTGGCAAAGTTAATTTTTTTTGCTGAATAAGGATAATTTATGCGCTTGATGTCTCGTTTTGAGTTAAAATTTAACGTTTGTATAATTAATCGCACAGGTAATCAGATTAATTCATACTGTGAAAAGTGAGGAGGGGTGGTTTGTATTACAAAAAAAGCTGCACGAAGTGCTTCAGCACCTTGTGCAGCTTTTTATATCCACCGGTCAATTACTTAACCCACTTAAGCGAGAAAAGAAAAGTTTGCCTTATTGGATTGTCCTCCGCTGCGGTCATGTAAGCCAGGTCTAATGAAAATCCAGAGAATTTTGCCCCCATGCCTACAGTTATATACGAGCTTCCAACAGTTTTGCTTTCAAAATGATAGCCTGATCTAAGCGCAATAATTTCCCTGTAGTTGTATTCAAGTCCCAGACCACTCGCCAGACCGCTATAATCGGGAGTTATCTGGTAAAATAGATCTGCAACGGTAAGTAGATTGTGGTTGTCATTGAATGTGGAATTATAGGCAATACCCGATTTAATGCGTGCAGGCAACGAGTATTTCTTATTACCGTAATCAATTTTTGAACCCAGATTGGATGCTCCCAATCCCAATAAAAATTTATCATGATGATAAACCAAAGAGAAATCTGAAGCCACTGCTGAAGATTTTATACTCTCATCCATCCGGGAAGAAAGATGACGAAGGGAGATGCCAAGGGAAAGCGTCTGGGTGATGCCATAACCTAGCCCTAACTCCAGAGCTAATTCAGACGGGGCAAAAGAACCGATAATATTCCCATTTTCGTCTGATTTTGCAATATTCCCCATCTTATTTGAGCGAATCCCGGCCAATAGTCCGATCTTGTTGATTTTATGATAGCCTGCCACATTAAAGAGTGTAGCATCTATTTCCTGGGGCTGCCATGATAATATGGAGACACCAATCCCGCTCTGGAGAATGCTTTCGGTCATAATCGAAGCACTGTTGTATTGTACGGAGAACGGAGAGGATACAAGATAACCTGCATTACCCATTGCTGCAGTGCGGGCATCAGATGGCGTATTTATAAATGAAACACTTTGACTGAAGGAGAGAGTTGCAACTGCTATCAGCAAAGTGAGACAGGAAATTAATCTTTTTTTCATATGATAGAAACTATTATTTTCAAAAGGTTTTTATAAATCAATACTTCGGTAAATATTCAATTAACCAATTAAAATTCAATGATTTACATAACATAGTTTAACATAAAAAAGATGGTTAAGTAGCTGATTATCAGTATCTTTATAGCTGATTAAAACCTAATAAAGATGGATAGAACCAGCATACTTAACCAATATAGAGGTATCTGTAGTGATGTTCTTGGTGAACTAACTACGAAGTTAAACAAAAGTTTCAAATCATTCTTTATGGAGACGCTTATTTTGTATCTGGTCATTCCCGGCAGGATTAATTTCCTACAATTGGGGAGATATGGCAAGTCGTGTGAACAGCGATTTCGCCAGAACTTCTCGAAGGATTTTGATTGGCTGGAGTTTAACTTGTCTTTGTCTGATAGGGTATTAACCGGAGATCGCAAGGCAATTGCCATTGATCCCAGTTATATATCCAAATCAGGAAAGAATACCCCTTGGATTGGTTACTTCTGGTCGGGTGCAGCCGGTCAGGCGAAAAGAGGATTGGAAATCCTGGGAGTGGGCCTTATAGACGTCGACAACAAGGATTGCATCAGTCTACAGGCCGTTCAGGCTCCGGACCGTCAAACCCTGGAGAGTCGTGATGCCAACCTGATTGACTGGTACCTGCTGGTCATTAAATCGATGCGGGAGAAACTCCATCGGGCAAGCCGTCACGTGGTTGCCGATGCCTACTTCGCAAAGAACAACTTCGTTACGGGTCTGCAAGAGATGAAGTTTGATCTGGTCAGCCGCTTCAGGGATGACGCCGCACTTTATTATCCAACACTGCAGAAACCGACAGGCAAGAAAGGCAGGCCTAAACTCTACGACGGAAAGATTGACATGGCCAACCTGGATACAACCAGAGTGCAAAAGATCAATATTGATAACGGTGATCTCTACACCTTGATAGCCTATTCCAAATCACTTAAACGGATGGTCAGGCTTGTCATCTGGTATTCCAAGGATGGGAAAAAACCAAAACTGTTCTTCTCTACCAATCCTGAGATGAGTGGAAAAGATGTTATAGAATTTTACCGCACCCGTTTTCAGATCGAGTTTTGCTTCAGGGATGCCAAAGGCTTCACAGGACTGATGCAATCGCAGGCAAGGGACGTAGCAAAGCTATCGTTCAACTTTAATGCATCTCTTACCTCGGTCAACCTGGCAAAGGTGCTGGCAAGGGAAAGAGGTATTCCTTTTTCGATGGCATCATGTAAAACGATGATACACAATGCCTACTTGCTTGAACGATTTATTTGCGTGTCCGGCATTAAACCGAACAGAAGATTAAATGATAAACTTGTCAAGGAACTCATTGAGTTTGCAGCAAGTGCTGCTTGACTCCAAACTATATTTTTAACGAACTATTGATAAATAAACATTATAGTTTGATAATCTGCCTCTGAATCTCTTTATTTTCATATTTAATTTTCACACTATAAACGCCACCGCTGAAAGTGGACATATCAATCCGTGCAGGTGCAAAAGGTGAAATATTCAATTCATTTTCATAGATTTTAACGCCCGAATTATTGAAGATTGTCACCACTGAACGGTGTTCTTCTCCCATTCTTAACCAGAGAAAATCTTTTACCGGATTAGGATAGAGATCAATTTCCTGTTGTTCGTCTCTTATCAGGATGTTGAATTGTTGCGACACGGACAATCCCAACACATCAGTTGCTGTTACAGTTACATTTGCTATCCCATATGCAAGAGAGACGATATAGAGTTGCCCCCTGTTCTCGTTTACATTTGCTGTTGAAGGAGTGGAGTTGTTGAAAGTATACTTGAGCGGTTCATTATCCTGATCAGTGAAATAGTTCGAGAGGGGAAGCGAAATCTCTTTGTTTAAAGCTCCAATGATTATACTCTCGAGCGGTGCCACTATTTGAGGAGCATGGTTTTCCAGCACCTCATAGTTGATCCTCTCAGTTGTAACAGCGCCATATTCATCTTCCAGAATAAGATCCAGACTGTAATTCCCCGGTTTCACCATGGATCCGGTAATTGTAATCTGAACCTGACCTTTGCCAAGATCCGCAAGCGACACACCCTCCAACGACGAAGGTTCGGTTTTCCACCAGATGTCGTGACTGTCTGGATCAGCTCCCGAGAAACGAAGGTTAGCCGATTGATAAGCCTTAAGCGTTACATTTGTACTGTCAAGGACAGTGATAATGGGAGCCTTGTTCGATAATGTTGTTCGAGTTATCTGTGAAGAGAGTGCTGAAACATTACCGGAAAAGTCGTATGCATTCACTGCAAAGTAGTATTGTGTATTAAAATCGAGTCCGTCAACCTGAGCTTCGAACTGATCTCCTGCGTTCTTCAGACCAATGGGAAAACTTCTAACATCCACATCTGAGGGAGGATTTTTCACGTTGATTCCTGTAAGTGGTGTTTTGCGAACAAATACGTTAAATCCGGCAGGTTTTCCATCATCGGGATCTACAGGAACGGTCCAGTTAAGCGTCACCACGTTGGATTGAACGGTTCCGTTTATTGTGCCGATATTTTGAGGAGGGGTTGTACTTCCGCTGGCAAGGGCTGCATGTGCATTCAGAAGTTTCCCAAGTTTTCCCCTATAGTTTGTGTTATATCCATCTATATTTGTAGCTCCATTTTCAAGGCGTGCACGCAGCATATCAGGATTGAAGCCGGTTCCCTTGTAATAAGAGAGTACCAAAGCAGCCACGCCTGAAACGTGCGGGCATGCCATGGATGTCCCCTGCATGTAGCCATAACCTCCAACAATGGTGCTTAAGACAGTTCCCCTATTGCCAAAACTTTGTGCATCACCACCAGGTGCTGCCAGATCCACCCAGCTGCCGTAGTTTGAGTAATAGGCTTTTTTGTAATCAGGTGCGATTGATGAAACAGCCACAACCTTTTCGTAATTTGCCGGGGCTGCAGCCTCCCTGTTCTCATTTCCGGCAGCAAAGATTACAATTCCCCCTCTCATGGGCCCTGTCTGTCTGCCATTCTCATCAACACCTGCGTATTGGATAAAATAGTCTATGGCTGCCTTATCCGATGCTGGTGTTTCTGTAAGTGTAGGATATCCCCAGCTATTCTGGCAGATTACTGCCCCGTTGTCGGCAGCATACTTGATTGCGGCAGCCGCATTTCGTCCTGCATTATCAGAATAGGGATCATTGTCGTCGACGAAAATCTGACACGACATCAACCGTACTCCTGTGTCGGTCCTTCCGTTGCCACCAGCAATGCCGGAGATACCTTTTCCATTGTTGCTGACAGCCGCGATAACACCTGCCACGTGTGTACCATGATCATTGGGAACCAATTTCCCGATGTTAGCTACAAAATTGTAACCGTGGATGTCATCTTTATAGCCATTTTTATCGTCATCAACCGAAGAGGTGCCATTTTTCTCGGCATTGTTAATCCACATATTGGCTGCAAGATCTTCATGGGTGAAATCGATCCCTCCATCAATTACGGCAACAATCACTTCTGGCGTACCGGTGGTATAACTCCAGGCGTTAAACAGGTTGATGTCTGCTCCAGATATATATTTATCACCGAGAGATCCATCATTAAAATAGTGCCACTGGTCAGAGAGTCGCGGATCATTAAATGGCATGGCGGCAAAAGGCTTGGCTACGTTTTCGACCGCACTCTTGACTACTTCCAGAACATTTCCGGTTTCATATCTGGTTGCGACGGGACGATATTCCACTTTCCGTACGCCCTTGACCCCGGAGAGGTTGGCATGGGCTTCATTCAATGGCACAGAAGTATCAAACTCCACATCGTACCATAAGTGCAGACCAGCCTTGCGGGTTCGTTCCTCGAAACGTCCGGCGTGGGGAAATGTGCGTTGAATTGAACGAATTTTGACTTCTGAAATTTCGTCATTTACGGCTAGTGCTTTTGTGCGGCGCTCACCTGCACGTGCCAATGCTTCCATCTGATCGGAGAGGTTTTCTGTAACCAGAATCCGCACCAAGCCATTCTCATATAATTGTGTTGCTACTTGCTCTGTCTCCTGTTGTTGTGTGGTTTCTTCAGTTTGTGGAAAATCTTCATTAGTACAAGCTATCAATGCAACTAATGCGAGCAATTGATATATTCTCCTCATGTGTGAAATTATTCATTAAAAAATTGTAACAGAACGGATAAAGATTCTGGATTTCTCCAGGATACTTTGTTTTGCTTAAGGAATTGCCTGAAATCGGCTAACCTGTTTGCAGGTAACTGAGATTCAATTCCCTTTTTTGTGGCAGGATATAGTGCATCAGGGGTTACGATAAAATATTTTTTCTTTACAGGCAACAGGGAGCCACCATCTTTATTGCTTTTCAGTTCCATGTGATTTGTTATGTTTATTCCGCCAACTTCCAAAGAAGAGAGTTTACGGGTAGCCTGTACATTGGATGATGAACCATATGCACCGCCACTTTCGGTCAACGCGTCAAAATCGGCTAACAGCAATTCCGCAACGAAGCCTGTACTGTCGCCACTTACAACACGCATCAGTTGATTATCTCGCATATAGTAGCTATCCTCTTCAATCTTAACCAAAACAATTTCGGAAGTGGTTACCTCTTTTATCTGTTCCTTATCCAGATAATGCAGGGAACTTTTCAGCAGGTGAATGTTAACTGGAGCCGACAAGGTTCTTTTATTCAGGAAGTAGACCGTACCGTCTCGGAAATCGGAATATTTATACGGCCACATGGTAGTAATATTCTGAGCTTGTAACGCAAAAGTTAAACATATTGCTGTTAAAATGAGTGCCGATTTTTTCATATGTTGAAAAGTTTATTGCACGCAAATGTAGCATAAATTATTCATACATGCAAGCATAGCAAAAAAAGGGTGCCCCAAATAGACACCCTTTTCATCCGCTATATTCACTTGAATTTATTTGTTCAACTTACGTACTTCCTTAATTACTGTATTTAAACGGTTCCCGTTCACAGAATTTAATGAAGCTGGAGCAGAGGTGCTGGTAGATGTACGCGTCCATGTTGAGGCAGTGAATGCATCATACCAACCATCGATTTGCTCGAGATAGTATCCCCACATTTGACTTGAAGTAATCAACCCAGGTGCTGGAACTTTAAAAATAACTGGTCCGAAACCTTCTGCGTCTACAAAGAGAATATTTGAAATACCTGAACTGAATTCTACATTTTCCATCAATAATTGTGAATCCTCTAATGAAATGGTTCCACGTACCGGATCAAATGTGCCTTTTATCACGGTACCTAATGACAAAAGATTTTTGATCAGCAGGTCGTCCGAGTCAGGATCTTTTTCAATGATTATCCCAGATTCTGTCGGAAGAGCTCCATCAAAGTAGCTAGTCAAATCTACATCGTATGTCCCAGTCACATCATCATAATCATATCCATAGCTGTAGAGATAATTGCCTTCAACAGCCAATGATTCGTTGGTGTTGCCATAAATATCTTCGAATGCACCTGCCGGCACGTTCAAATCAATAGTAGCACCAAATGGTGGCTCCTCGGGGAGGTAGAAGGCTGCAGCGTTACTTAGTATACCCCAATCTTTTACATCCAAGGTAGATTTTCTGCCAGGTTGGTTGTAGACAACGGTCGGAGTCTTGGTGGCAACAGCTTTCCTGATTATCGTGCCTTCATCTGCGAATGCAAACAATAACTTTTCTTTCCAATCGGAGAAAGCCTCGACTGTGTCTGGGTTAATCTCTTCGAATTCACTATGGAGTTTCCATGTCTTATTGGCCAAATGAACAGTCAGCCCGCGACTAGGTACACCGTTGATGAGTGTATCTGCTTTCTGGGTATATGCACTTGAACCATTTCCTTCTAAATCAAGCACGGCGCCTGCATCGTATGTAACACTTGCATACGCTCCTGCCGGGGCATTCGGCAATTTTACGATAAGCTTTGTACCGTCGACAGAGATAGAGTTGGCGTTTACCAATATATCCTGAGGATTATAGCTTTCATACCCGGGGGCAACTTTCAACGGTTTGTGTCCCGATACAGTATTTTTAGCGAAATAGGAGACATATACGTTTCCGTTACCCTTCTGTAGTGGCTCGTGGAACGTAATGGTTACTATGGTATCTGTCACACTTACAGCCGTGGGTGTCGGTTTTCCTCCGTCATCGAGTGTGCGGAAGCTGACGTTCTTTATTGCACTGACAACGCCATCGCTGCTTGAGGCTACTGCATAGATCTGATAGACTGTATAGGGAGTCAGATCTTTAACTACTACGGTAGTGTCAGACTTCTTAGAGTACTCTACAATTCCTTTGGCTAGGCCATTGGCAGTCTGTTTAAGTATATTGGTTGCCTGTAGTGTGGAATCCACTGTTGCCGATTCTACAATCAGCCATGCATAGTATCCTGCTGGCCCGGAGGGTGCCACTTTAAAGGTGACTGTTTCACTTGCTGGTGTCACACCCGAAATTTCTGCTGTTGGAGCAGGGGGCAACGTCAATTGGTTTTCATCCCCGAAATCTGTACAGCTAGTGAATGCAATGGCCACACAAACTGCTAGATATGCAATGAATTTTTTCATATTGTTATATTGTAATTATTGAAATTCGTACTGATTATTTTTTGGTGAAAGTAGCACCCGCCAAAACAATGCTATACCAGCTATCAACATCGATAATATGCGATCCAAAAGGAAGATCCATTGTAAATACAATTGGAGAATCCTGAGTGAGTGTCATAGTCAGTTTAGATCCATCAGGAAGAAGGTCTGCACTGTTTATGTCTGCATTATCAAATCCTTCAAGTACAATGGAGTTGTAAGAAGATGATGTGGCGATAGTCTGTTTAACCGGAATTTCAATCTTCGTCATATCTTCATTTACAATACCGTATACTTTCTGATTTGTTCCGGCAACAACCAGATTGGAAATCCATACCTTGGAAACATCTCCTTCGTCGTCTTTTTCTAACTTAACCGTCCAATTATCATCTCTATTGCTAAAATAGTTCGGACCATAAACTGCATAATCGCCCAAGATAGCAGACAACGGATGGTCAAGGTCAAGAATTTTCACATATACAGTGTCGTTGCTTCCCAGACTCACATTGCTGGCACTCTTTAAAGCTATGCCGAAAATACGGTCGCCGGTAAATACGCCTTCGTGCGGCAGGATGTTAAATTCGATATACTGAACAGGCTCTTTGCCATCGAAGTTCAATACAGTGGCTCCACCGCTCAGTTCATAGTCTCTGCCGGCAATGGCAGTGCTGTCGATCAATTCATAGGTTACAGTCGAAGTAAGATTCTTCAATGAGGTGAGTCTCACCGGTACTTTCAAGACTTCTGCAGTCTCTTCTACCGAAAAACTGTTTCCTCCAAAAGCGACAAATGCATCGGCATCGTTGAATTCCGGCGATTCGTTCAAATTACAAGCTCCGAAGAGAGTAACGCTCGCCAGAAGTGTTAGATATAATAAAATTTTATTCATATTTTCCTTTGTTAGATATGTTGAAAAAATGCTGTGTTAAACAGGATTCAAACAGAATATTATTTAATTAACTGTCGTATCCGGGATTCTGTACCAGGTTTTCATTGACATCCAATTCTCTTTTGTTGAGGGGAAGGGCCCAGAACTTGCTGTCTGCCGGAATGTTTCTGTTAACTTCTGAACCGCTGTAATGTGTGCGTGTAACACTGCCTTTTGTACGTGCGAGGTCGTACCAGAAATGTCCTTCCCAGGCAAGTTCAAGCCTGCGTTCTTTGAGTACGTCACTTATACCTGCACTTGTAAGATCACTAGCACCACGATTAGCGCGGATAGCATTTATATCGGCTAAAGCGCTCACTCCTGCGACTGTTGCTCCGCGAATGATTGCCTCTGCCCGGTTGAGATACATCTCGCTCAGACGCAATACAATGGTATTGCTGACGTCTGGAGTTCCTTTCTCTTTTCCAGCATATTTTGTTGTCCATAGGGTGCCGGGAGCCTTTTCAGGATTGCCGATAAACATCTCGCCTCTGACATCACCTTCTTCATAAAGAGAGATGAGGTCGTTGCTGGAAGCACAGTCTGAATATCCATCGGGATTGGTAAGCCAGGTTATTGCATCCCAAAAACCATCGTATGTGTTTGCCTTTATGCCATATACGTCGAAAATAACTTCTCCTCCATCTTGTGCATCAGCTTTGAATGCATCTGCATATTCATCTGCTTCCCACAAAGTGAACTTGCCACTATTTATTACCTTGGTTGCATAATCAGCAGATTTCTGCCATTCGCCCATGAAAAGATAAACCCTCGACAACAATGCCTGGATAGCCAGCTTGCTTGCCACTGATGTTTTGCTGGCTACACCATCGCGGGTGTAGTCGTCGGCAATCAGTTGTTCGGCTGTGGTAAGATCGGTGAGAATATTGGCATATACTGTTTCTACAGCATCTCTTGCGGGTTTTCCGGCAGGATCAGTTACTGTCACGTAGGGAACGCCGGGGGCATCCTTGTCAACAGTATACTGTTTAGCATAGGTGCGAACCAGGTCAAAATGTGCCAGACCTCTCAGGAAAAGGCATTCAGCCTGAAGGTTGTCAACATCCTGTTGGGTGACGCCACCAACTCCAGCCTTACCATCCAAATTGACGAGAACATTGTTCACTTGTGAAATAACGAAATAGGCGGTTCCCCACAATGCGGGAGTTGAAGTTGAGGTGTAGCTGAAGTCATAAGGAACAGTATAACGACCGGAATTTTTGTTCACGTCGCGATAACCGTTACCACTGCGCATTTCAGCATCAAGCACAAAGGAGGCTCCATACCAGTTCGCGGAAACCAGTGGTGCATAAGCGCCAAACACGGCATTGTTCAATCCGCTGTATGTAGCGAGAGTGAGTTCCGTACTCTGCTGCATTTTAGGTTCTTCGGTGAGGAAGCTTTCGCAGGAGACGAACAGAAGCGCTGCTACAAATAATATTAATGGATATATTTTTTTCATCTTTTTGTTTTTAATTGATTGATCAAATACTGAAAATTTAGATGCAATTGTTCTAATACCTCTGCAGATGATTAGAATGAAAGCTCTATACCACCTATCAGTGCTTTTGTCATCGGATAAATTCCGTATCCAATTCCGTCAACGCCACGTTCGGGATCCCACCAGTCAACATCGTGGAAGGTGTAGATGTTTTGTGCGCTGAGGTACAGCTTCAGTCCACTGACGTTTGCTTTGCTTAAGAGTTCGGTCGGAAGATTGTAAGAGAGTGTGATATCTTTCACGCGAAGATAATCGCCACGTTGCAAGAAACGTGTTGTGCTGAAATTGTAGCTGTTGGTGGAGTTTCCTGCCAGCGGCTTGGGATTCACGCCTGTATCACCCGGTTTCTTCCAGTAGTTCAAGGCCGTAAGGATTTGATTATTACTCATTTGATTGCCGTCTGATTCCAAGTAACGGCGTTCAATCAACATCACGTAATTACCTCCCTTGAATTCAAAGAATGCTCCCAGCTGGAAGTTATTCCATGAAAGGCTTGTGTTGAAACCTCCAATAAACTTCGGTTCGGGAGAACCCGGATAAATATAACGTGCCTTATTGTAGTCGTTTGTCAGATTGCCTGATGCGTCACGATACAAGGCATCTCCGTTGGTAGGATCGACCCCGTAGTAGTCGAGCAGCCTGAATGAATACATCGATTTCCCAACTTTATGTCTTAACCTGCTATCTTCAGAGTAGGCAATCTCTTCGTTATCTCCCAGTTCAAGAATCTTGGTCCGGTTGAAAGCAATATTGGCACCAACATCCCACTTCATATTGTTGTTGTTGATGATGTCGTAGTTCAACTGGAACTCAACACCCCTGTTCCGAAGTGAACCGATATTCAGGAAGTTCGTTGAAAAACCTGTAGTTTGGGGAACATTCTTGTCCAGAAGCATGTCGGTGGTTTTACGGTCGTATACGTCGATATTACCATCCAGTTTATCAAATAGCGTGAAATCAAGCCCGATGTTCCATGTTCCATTCTTCTCCCAGGAGAGGTAGGGATTGGCAGGACGAGAAGGTCTCATACCGGTTGCTCCGTTGTACTGGGCAGATGAGTAGACTCCATAAGAGCGATAAGCAGCAATATTGTTGTTACCGTTGAGTCCGTAGCTTGCGCGAAGTTTCAGAAGATTCAGGAATGAAATATCTTGTATGAAATCTTCCTTGTGAATATTCCAGGACGCACCCACTGAATAGAATGTACCCCATCTGTTCTCACTTCCAAATAATGAGCTTCCGTCAAAACGCAGAGAGGCTTGCAGATAGTACTTTTCCGCAAAATTATAGTCGAGCATCCCGAAGAATGACAAGAGTGTTTCAGCAGTATAGCCCTGTTCACCTTCAACTCCCGATTGTGGTGCAGTCTGAGCGTATGGAATATCCGGATTCACATCAGGAGCATAGATGAATTGAAAGGAATCGGTATATTTCATTGCCTCCTGTCCCAACAGAACACGTACACTGTGATCATCATTGATCAGGTCGTTATAGGTTGCAGTATTTGAAGTGGTGAGCTGGACATATTTGTTCATTGTTGCCTGCAAAGTAGCTGAACCCTCGTGTGTTTCGGGGGACCAGTATCTACGGCCGTCACCATGGACTGTCTCTATGGCATTTGTCGTTTTCAGTGTGATTTGCTGTATGGGTTTGTATTGCAAATATATGTTTCCGAGTAACTGGTATGATTTACCATATTGGTCGTCATATTCAGCAGTTGCACGCGGATTGGTATTGCTGTTTTCGATGATTCCTACATTGTGTTTGCCCTCTTCGTCGTATGCCGGTGTCCAGGGTAAAATCATCATTCCTGCAAACACCGGGTTTGAATAGTAGAGAGACTGCATGGGAACGTCGTTGCCATCAGAGTAGGCAAGGTTTACCCTCGCACCTGTTTCCAGTTTGTTGGTCAGTTTGTAGTCGGCATTGATTCTTCCGGTGATCTTGTTGAGATCAACACCATAGAAAACACCTTCTGTTTTGTTGTAAGCCAATGAGCTGTAGTATTTTGCCTTGGCGTTGCTGCCAGTTGCATTGATTTCATATTCCTGGATATTTCCCATACGAGTAAGATGGTCCATCCAGTTGGTGAGCGGACGGCTCAACAGCTCTTTCGGACGATAGTAGGGATCCGTTGGATTATCAGGGTTATATCCAGCATTAATAGCAGCATCACGTTGATAGGTCAACAGCTGTTCTGCATTCATGATGCCGAAACCATTGTCGTTAGCCAGCCACGAAGCTCCATATTTTGCACGGGCGGAAAAGCTGGTTCTGCCATCCTTACCACTCTTGGTGGTTACAAGAATTACGCCGTTTGCTGCTCTACTACCGTAGATGGAGGCAGCTGCAGCATCCTTCAATACTGTGATACTCTCGATATCGTTGGGACTGATGGAGGCGAGCGCGTTACCTGTATTCAGGAAGTCGTTGGTGTTACCTGTCAATACTGGGATTCCATCCACTACCCATAACGGGTTGTTGCCTGCGTTAATCGAGGAAGTACCGCGAATACGGATAGATGAAGAGGCTCCAGGTTGACCGGATGAAGAGGTGATAGAGACACCAGCTATCTTTCCTCCAAGAGCCTTATCCATGGAAACTACTGGAGCATCGGAGATGTTTGCTCCGCTTACAGTACTCACTGCACCGGTTTTGGCTTCCCGGGTAACGGTACCGTATGCTACAACAACAACCTCTTCCAGCATTTTTGAATCCGATTTTAGTACTACTCTTACATTCGGACTTACGGGAACCTCTTGAGTTTCATAACCGACGTATGAAACAATGAGTCTCCCGCCTGCAGGAGCTGACAGAGTAAAGTTACCGTCAATATCCGTAACTGTTCCCGTCGTTGTTCCTTTCACCTGAACTGTGGCGCCAATAGCAGGTTCTCCTGCTTCGTCCACAACGGTACCCCGTACCTGTGTCTGAGCAGTAATAACCCCTAATCCTACAAAGAATAGGGTTAAAAACATTGTTAGTTTTCTTTTCATAAACTCTACTTTTAATTAAACAATTTTTGTTATTTGTTGAACTATATTTATTCAGATCATATCATCTCAATTATTATGAAAAAAGACACGAAGCTACATATTGGGGACCATTGCTTTGTTCATAATTCTTAATCCAAATAATTATCACAGCCGCCAGGCTTTTGAAAATAGAAGAAGATCTGATTTTGTGGAGAGAGTTGAGTGTTGTACACGTGGTTTCCTTTGTTGAGGATCAACGTCTGTTCTCTTCCCTTTTATCCAGTTTTTACCTGTACACTGTGAAATCTTGGCAAGAACTGCCTCTCAACATTTTCTCACCCCGTGTAACGAAAAGTTGCAGATTACATTAAAGCATAATGTGGTGCAAAATACCCTCAGTAAAGGATATGGCTTACTATTCATAATTGATTAAATACAATTTTACACTCTAAACAAATGCAAATATAAAGCAAAAATTTTATTACAAAACAATTTTTTATCGGTTATTGCCTTTTTTTTTATCAAAAAAAGATATTATTTCAATTGAATAGTTACATTTTATTACTTTGCACTATCACAAAGTTTACCTTTTTGCGTGAAGATGTCAGCACTCCCCTTCTATTGTTAACAAAAACAAAGGCTATCTCGTTTTGAGACAGCCTTTATCTTAATAAAGATGAAAAATACTAAAATAGTATTATTTCTTATTTATTTTCGGGATGAGGATTCTGCGCAGTGCGAACATCCCAATACATTTTAGAGTAATAATTGTTGGTTCCATCTTGCAGTTTGGCAACTGCTGCACTGAAACCTGTCGGGTTCAATGTACTTTCGTTGGTGGGATATTTTACACGGGCAGGCAGATCTCCCTTTGTTTCTGAAAGCGGCGTAAAGGGTACTTTTTCGCCGCTCACCACGTAGGTGAATTCTCCCGGCTTGAGCATCGTCAGCGGATAGCCGGTCCTGCGATATTCACTCCATGCCTCGGTACCATGCATATAGAGATGGATGTACTTCTGCGTAGCTACCGTTTCTGCATTTACCACCTCGCTGACCGACTCTACATACTCGTCCAGTTCGTCCTGGTCGGCCGACTCGCCGGCCAATGCATACCAATGCTCGATTGAGGATCTTACACCTTCTTCGTACCACCCTCTATCCCAATTGTAACGTTCACTGAGAATAAAACACAATTCGGCATATGTCATCAACGGAACCGAAAAATCCTTGTTCAAAATGGTAGGAGGAGATGAGGTGTACCATGTGGGGGCTGCGTTACGTATGGCCGTGGTCATGTTGTTGCTCGGCAAGCCGTATGGTAGTCCGACATAATTTCCACTTCTCGATGTGGTGTAGATAGGTAACCGCGGGTCAACCACGCCCTCCCAGGGGTGTTGCTTGTTGTTCAGCGTGTCGCGCTGCCCTTTCAGCAGATCGGTGAAGGGCTTGGTTATGGAGAAGTCGTTGCGGCCATCCACAAAGAAGCCACGGTAGAAATAGCATTCGTTGGGCGCTTCGTTGGAGTATTTAAACATCGCTTCATCGTCGTTAGAGGTAAATACGCCCGAAGCGACCGCTTCATCGATGTAGCTTCTCCAGTTGGGGTCTACCTTCGACAAACGAATGGCTATACGGCATTTTAAACTGTTTGCAAACTGTTTCCACTTCGTGGCATCGCCGTCATATATCCTGTCTCCGGAGGTAAAAGCCACCTCGTCTTCGTCGATAAGGGCAATGGCCTCGTCCAGCTCATCGATAAAGCCGGGATAGAGAACCTCCAGGTCATCATATTTGGGATAGGTTACGCCGTCATTCAGTTTGAACGCTTCTGAATAGGGAACGCTTCCCCATGTATCGGCAATTACCTGCATCAACCATACTTTCAGGATTTTGGCTACTGCAATCTGGTTGTTGTTGCTGCCATAAGTGGCGGATTCAGCCTTTGTTGCCTCATCGCTGTTCATTTTTTCGATAAGGACATAATTGCCTGCGGTAACATAGAGGTGATTGAAATAGCTGTTGTTTACCGATTCGCGGATCTGATAACGGTCTTCTTCCGTATAATTCCGCTGGCTCCAATATTGTGCATAGGGTAGTGCCTGGCGACCGCTGAACCAGGTGTCGTAGATATAGTCCATCATCTTCTTTTGAGCACCTGTCAACAGGGTGGCCGTAGAAACCTTATCCGGCTGGTTGGGGTTTTTGTTCAAATCCTCCAGGTCCTGACACGATACAATCAAGAAGATAGTCAGGAATGCGAGTAGTATTTTGTTGAATGTTTTCATTGTCATCTTTTTAATTAATTAAAATTGAAATCCAACGTTGAGACCGAAAGTGGCGAGTGAAGGCAATGCACCTCCTTCAATACCCTGGATGTTGCCGGAGCTTGTAGTGGCCGATTCCGGATCGAAATGCTTGGTGGCAGGTCCCCAGAGAGCCAGGTTGCGACCATATGCGGAGATGTTCAGGTTACTGATGTGCTTGGATTTCAGTGGAACAGTATAACCGATTGTGATCTCTCTCAACTTGATAAAATCGCTCTTGAATACATTTTGAGCGGCGGGGCCGGAATACATACCACTTGCCCAAGTCTCCGCATCAAGCCGGATATTGTTGGGCGTGCCGTCTGCAAATACACCGGGAAGCAATACACCTCCGTTTTCTTCCGGATCGTTCCGCTTCGGAACTCCCAGCTCGTTGTTGTCGGCAGTCTCTTCAAGCATACCTGAGTAGATACCCCACATGTAGGAGGTGGAGAAAAATTTGCCGCCTTGTTGACCATCGAACAGAATGCTGAAATTTACATTCTTGTAGCGGAAGGAGTTGAGAATACCGCCTGTAAAATCGGGATAGGCACTACCAAGGGGGACATTACCGCTTGTGGAGGCGTAGAGTCCGTCGTCCTGAACCACCTTGTTTCCTTTGTCGTCATATACATAGTCGGTACCCATGATTACACCGTACTCCTGACCCTTGTATGCGCCGATTTCCACTTTGAACGGAGCGTTTACGATACGGTAGTAATCGACACCTTCAATCAGGTCTACCACCTTGTTGCTGTTGCTGGCCATCGTGATGGTTGCATCCCATTCAAAGTCGTGCGTTCTGACCGGGGTGAAGTCGAGCTTCAGCTCTACTCCTTGGTTGTCCATTCTACCGGCATTGATAATCATTGAAGTATAACCGCTGGCACCTGTCAGCGACAGAGGCATGATCTGATCGCGCGTGATGCTCTTGTATAAGGTAAGATCAAATCCGAGCCTGTTGTCGAGGAAGCTAGCCTCAACTCCTGCCTCATATGAGTGGGTCTGCTCGGGTTTCAAATCGATATTGTTTTTGGTCGTAGGCAGCAGATAAGCATGGTTCTGATCGAGACTGGTGTAGAAAGAGTAAGTATCGAAGATGCGATAGGGATCGGTGTCGCCACCTACTTTTGCATAACCCAACCTGATCTTGGAGAATGTGAGCCAGTCTTGCTTGATCACTTCCGACAGGATAAAGCTTCCCGTTAATGAGTAGTAGAGATATCCCTTGCCGTTCAGGCTTGATGACCAGTCGTTGCGGATGGTTCCGTCGAGATATGCCAGCGACTGATAACCGAGTGTGGTGCTTGCAAACAAGCTATTAACCGATTTCTTGCTCGTATAGTTTTCAGATTTTGCCGGGCTCCTCGAGTTGGAGAGGTTGTAGAATTCCGGAAGGACCAGTCCCGATACGGAATAACCTTCCAGCCGCTGATAGTTCCGGTGCATGGTATTGGCTCCCGCATTCAGGTTCCATGTGAGGTCCTCGTTCAGACTGGTGGAGTATTGTAACAGCAATTCGTTGTTGAATTCATACTGTTGACGGTGATATTCGGCAAACCTCGATTCTTCCTGCGAATATACGGCGCTACGCTCGAACTGTTTATCGGTGAAGAAATCGAGACTCGATTTAAACTGGGCAGTCAGGTTTTTCAATATATAGGCCTTGATGCCTGCGTTACCGTACAACCTGTTCCTGCTGTCGTTTTGATAGTTCATGTAGCGCGACCAGTAGGGGTTATTTGAATACTCTGGTGTCGGGTCATCCCATCCGGCGCGGTTCCAGGTAGCCTGGGTGCCGTCGTTGAATTTGTAGAGCGATTTCAGCTCTTTCATATCCAACTGACGTTGTCCCCACTGGATAAACTTCTGCATGACGTTGTTGTCGCCATATCCGGTTTCGGGACGGCCGGTTGTTGCCTGGTTCAGGTAGGTGATGTTTGAGAAGAGTTCATACTTGTCGGTCACCTTGATGGATCCGCTTGCATTGAACGAGTTCTTCATCAGGTTACTGTTGGGCATGTATCCCTTCAGCGACATGTTGGTGTAAGATACCCTGAAGGCTGTATTGTCATTGGCTCTTGAGATGTTGATGTTATTGGTTACGCTAACACCGGTTTCAAAGAATTTATCGATATCATTCTCAGGAGCTTTCCAGATGCTTGTTGTAGGACTGCCGACCCTTCCGGCATTTTCCCACTTGGCCAGGTCGTACCACGAAAGGTATTGGGTGGTTCCGTCGTATGCGGGCCCCCAGCTTTCATCCACTCCATAATCGATGATGTTGTAATCAACACCGTTAATCCTTGCCAAAGGTTCACCATCTTCATCGTATGCGCCCAATGAATAGCCGCCACCATATTTTCTCTGCATTACAGGAAGCTTGTTCACTTTTTCGAATCCGATACCGGTGTTGAATGAGATCCCCAATCCTTTCTGGCTGGCACCTTTCTTTGTGACGATCATGACCACACCGTTGGTTGCGCGTGAACCGTACAGTGCCGAAGCGTTGGGACCCTTCAATACGGAGATAGACTCGATGTCGTCGGGGTTGATATCCTGGATCAGGTTACCGTAGTCATAACCTCCAGCTCCACGTGCGGCATCGGTAGAGTTGTAGTCCGTGCCTTCGATGGGAACCCCGTCAATGACGAAGAGCGGTTGATTGTTCCCGGAGATCGATTTTGCTCCCCTTATCAATATCTTGGATGAACCGCCCATATTTCCGGTAGAGCCCGATATCTGCAATCCGGATACTTTTCCAACCAGTGAGTTGATTGGATTCGTAACACCGCCACGTGACTTGATCAACTCATCGGCACTCACCTCGGCCACAGAATAGCCGAGCGATTTTTTTTCACGACTGATACCAAGGGCGGTCACAACCACTTCTTGGAGCAGTTCGGCATCCTGTAGAAGGGTAACATTTACCGTTGGTCTGACGGGCACTTCCTGCGTGGTAAGCCCTACATAGGAGATGATTAATGTTGCATCCGCCGGGGCAGACAACGTGAAACGACCGTCGAGATCAGTCACTGTTCCTTGTGCAGTGCCTTTAATCTGAACGGTAGCCCCGATAATCGGTTCTCCCGATTCATCCACCACAGTACCGCGTACCTGCGTCTGGGCGACCAAGATCCCTATTCCTGCCAGGAAAAGGGTAAAAAACAAAAATAATTTCCTTTTCATAAAAATTCTACTTTTAAATTATTCTCATTACAGTATCAGAAATTGCAATAATGTGAAAATTAAACAAAATAAATCATAATAATTAAAATTAAACATCTCATCCTCCTCGGATTTCAACTCGTTAGTTTGATTATGTTTGATAATGTTTGCAATTCATTACAAAAAGCAATAATTATGCGCATTCAAGTTGCAAAATAGTTGATAGTGTGTTTGTAGGTTGTAAAAATAACCTAAAACGGTGCAAAAATAATCTTAAATATATTATTATGCAAGTATTGCGTGTTAAAATCGAAAATAAAATAAGTAAAATATTTAATGATGAAGAATTATGACAGTTTTTTATCGTTTTAATGGCTTTTTGATTTGCCGATCAGCTCAAGGGTGTGGCGTTTTTTTGCGGTTATTGACGGTTAAACAAAAAAAAGCGGGGCGACTATTTGTCGTCCCGCAAAATATCGAGTAGTATAATGTAGCTCTTACTTTTCTATTCCCAGCAATTCCACTTCAAAAATCAGCGTGGAGAATGGTTTGATAGTTCCGCGGTCTTGCGCACCGTAAGCCAGGTTGTAGGGAACGTAGAGTTTCCATTTCGAACCAACAGGCATCAGCTTGAGTGCTTCGGTCCATCCGGCGATAACCTGGTTTACGCCAAAAGTTGCAGGCTCTTTTCTCTCAATACTGCTGTCGAAAACAGTTCCGTTGATCAGGGTGCCATGGTAGTGTACCTTCACGGTGTTGCCATCGGATGGTATCGGACCGTTTCCTTTGCGGATTACCTCATACTGCAGTCCGCTGGGGAGAGTTACAACGCTTTCACGTTTAGCGTTTTCAGCCAGGAACTTTTCGCCTGCGGCGATAGAGTCCTTATACTGAACTTTCAACTCCTCTTCCTGTTTTGCCTGCTGTTTTGCCTGTGCATCTTCTACCGAACGCTGAATCAGCAAGCTGGCATCCATTTTTGATATCGCGGTGCTTTGATTTTTCAGCGTGCTGATCAAACCTGCCAACATCTGGTCGTTGTTGATCTCCTTACCTGAATCTTCACCGAACAACATCGATCCGAACTGGGGAACCATCTGCTGGCTGATCTGATGACCGACGCTCAGTCCCTGTATGTAGGCAGATTGTTCTTCTCCTCCCTTCATCGACTCTTTCAAGCCTTTGATGAATTCGTTCAGTTTGGGAGCATTTACCTTATTCAATGAATCGATTTTTGCTTCCAGCTCTTTCTCTAATGCCTCTTTCTGGGTAGAGTCGGCAGAGGAGATGCGCATCTGGTACTCGTGTTGGAGGTTTGTCGTGCTCTGGATAATACCGGACTGCTCCAGGTACTGCATCAATCCGCCCTGGTCTGCCAGGTTAACGCCATAAGCATAAGAAATGCTATCTACATCGCTCTTTAATGATGCCGCGGGTGCGGAACTGTCGCTACCGCATGAAGTCAGCCCAATTGAAAATGCGGCCAGTGCGCCAAGTACAACAAGTTTTTTTTGTTTCATGTTTTTCTTTCTATTTTAAAGGGTTCTCTTTTATTCTATTCCTAATAATTCGACGTCAAAAATCAAGGTGGAGTTGGGCTCGATGGAGCTTCCGGCACCCTGACTCCCGTAGGCTAACTCAGATGGGATGTAGAGTTTCCATTTGGAACCGACGCTCATCAATTGCAGCGCCTCTACCCAGCCCTTGATTACCTGGTTTACACCAAAAACTGCCGGCTGTCCTCTCTCGACTGAACTGTCGAATACTTTTCCGTTGATCAGTGTTCCGTGATAGTGGCACCTCACTTTTTCGTTCGCTTTGGGTTTCGGGCCGTCGCCTTCCTTCAGGACCTCATATTGTAAACCGCTGGGAAGTGTAACCACACCCGGTTTCTTTTTGTTCTCCTCCAGAAATTCGCGTCCAATCCGAAGATTTTCTCCCAGCATCTCCGCCTGCCTCTTGGCCAGAAATTCCTGAATGTACTGGTTGGCCTCCTGTGGGCTCATCTCTGCTGCGCCGTTATTGATGATCGCTACGAATGCTTTCATGAATGAGTCTGTATCAATCTGGTTCAGTCCGGAATTTACAAGACTCGATGCCATGCTCATCCCCAACGCATAACTTAATTTATCCATTAACTTTTTTCTTTTTTTAAGTTTGGCCACAAAAGTACGAATTAAATACGGAATAATTCTTGTTTTGAGGATAAAAAACTATATTTGTGTAGAAGGATAACCATCTAATCGGTAAAAAGATGAAAAAGAAACTGGTTGTACTGACCGGAGCGGGAATGAGTGCCGAAAGCGGGATATCTACATTTCGCGATTCCGGCGGATTATGGGAAAAATATCGCGTGGAGGATGTGGCCACGCCAGAGGCATTTCAACGAAATCCGGCACTTGTGTTGGAGTTTTACAATATCAGGCGTCGTGAACTGATCAAAGCAAAACCCAATGAGGGCCATATTGGGATTGCAGAGATGGAAAAAGATTTTGATGTGCAGATAATTACGCAGAATATTGATAATTTGCACGAACGTGCGGGAAGTACTCGGGTGTTGCACCTGCATGGCGAACTGATGAAGGCAAGATCTGTAGGTGACGCATCTCTGATCTATGAGCTGCCGGTCGACAATCCGGATATCAATATTGGCGACAAGTGTGAGAAGGGGTTTCAATTGAGACCGCACGTCGTCTGGTTTGGCGAGGCGGTACCGTTGATCGAAGAGGCCGCTGAAATGGTGGCGGGTGCAGATATCTTTGTTATTATCGGTACTTCGATGAATGTTTATCCTGCAGCTGGATTGCTCGACTACGTAAAGAAAAATGTACCTGTTTACCTGATCGATCCCAAAGATGTGAACACGGGTCGGAACCATGATGTGAATCACATTGTTAAAGGGGCGTCAGAGGGGGTGAAGGAGCTTCGCCGGATACTTGAGAACCGGAAGTGAAGGTGAGAATTAATCATAAGTCAGAAAACAAAAAAATAGTATCTTTGTTATCCTTTTTCAAAAGAGAGGAGAGATCCTCCATTGTATGGACAGTGCTGCAAAGGATTCAGGACAGCCTGTTCCAGGCGTGGAAGGTCTGGAATATTCAATCCATTTAATTGTAAAGAACAGTGAGCAGGCAGGTAGTTGAAACCCCGATGATGAAACAGTATAACGAGATTAAACGACAACATCCCGATGCTGTTTTACTCTTTAGGGTGGGCGATTTCTATGAGACCTTTTCAGACGATGCGATTACTGCTTCGGAGATTCTGGGAATAACGTTGACACGCCGTGCCAACGGAGCGGCCCAATTTGTGGAATTGGCCGGATTTCCCCATCATGCCCTTGATACCTACCTGCCAAAACTGGTTAGGGCGGGAAAACGTGTCGCTATCTGCGATCAGCTGGAGGACCCAAAGCTTGCCAAGACAATTGTGAAACGTGGCATCACTGAACTGGTTACGCCAGGGGTTTCCATTAACGATAATGTGTTGGTTCATAAGGAGAACAATTTTCTTGCAGCCCTCTATTCAACTGACGGAAAGCTGTTCGGGATCTCGTTCCTCGATATTTCTACAGGTGAGTTTCTCACAACCGAAGGGAACAGGGACGAGACCGACAAGCTGCTCTCCAGCTTTTCACCCAAGGAGATTCTAATTGAGCGTGGCAGTAAACGTAAGTTTGGGGAGAATTTCGGGCAGGACTACCTGTTCTATGAACTGGATGATTGGATCTTTACCGATGATGCCTCCCGCGAAAGGTTGTTGGCTCACTTCAAAACCAAGAATCTGAAGGGATTTGGAGTGCAACACCTGACTCTTGGTATTGTTGCCTCCGGAGCCATCTTGCATTACCTCGACATAACCCAGCATACCCAGATCAGTCACATTACGTCACTCAGGCAGATCGACGATAGCCGTTACGTGAAACTGGACAAGTTCACGGTCCGAAGCCTGGAACTGATTACACCGATGAATGAAGGGGGAAAGAGTCTCCTCAATATCCTGGATAAAACCATCTCTCCCATGGGGTCGCGTATGTTGCGTCGATGGATGGTCTTTCCCCTGAAGGATGTCCGGTCGATCGACGAGCGTCTCGATGTGGTGGAGAATTTTTTTCGCGAAACTGAACTGAAACGTCTGCTGGAAGAGAAACTTTCCCTGATCGGTGATCTGGAACGGATTATCTCCAAGGCAGCCGTAGGCAGGATCTCCCCACGCGAAGTGGTACAGTTGAAAGTGGCATTAATGGCCATTGAACCGATTCGTGAGGCTTTCCTTTCGTCTGACAATGCCGTTATCCGGGGGATGGGGGAGAAACTGGATCCCTGTAGCGCTATCCGCGACCGGATAGAACGGGAGATTGTTCCTGATCCGCCAGTGCAACTGAATAAGGGGGGAGTGATAAGAAAGGGAGTGGATGAGCAGCTCGATGAATTGCGCAACATAGCCTTCTCGGGCAAGGACTATCTTCTTCAACTTCAACAGCAAAAAATTGACGAGACAGGTATTCCCTCCCTGAAGATTGCCTTCAACAATGTCTTCGGATATTATATCGAGGTGCGGAATACCCACAAGGATAAGGTGCCCGACACCTGGATACGGAAACAGACACTGGTAAACGCAGAGCGATACATTACCGAAGAGTTGAAAGCGTATGAGGAGAAAATTCTGGGAGCCGAAGAGAAAATTGCGATAGTTGAGGCAACACTTTACAATGCGCTTGTTGAGAGCCTGTTAGAATATATTCCTGCTATTCAGGGTAACGCTGCTGTAATTGCAAGGGCAGACTGCCTGCTCTCGTTTGCCAAGGTGGCCGGGGAGAACAGATATATCCGTCCCGAAATCAACGACTCGGATGCGATCGATATCAAAGGCGGTAGACACCCTGTCATTGAAAAACAGCTCCCTCCCGACGAACCCTATGTAGCCAATGATGTATACCTCGATCGGGATACACAGCAGATCATCATCATTACCGGTCCCAATATGGCCGGAAAGTCGGCACTGCTTCGTCAGACCGCACTGATAACTCTCATGGCACAAATCGGATGTTTTGTTCCGGCAGAATCGGCGAAGATCGGGCTGGTGGACAAGATCTTTACCCGTGTGGGCGCATCCGACAACATATCGTTGGGTGAATCCACGTTTATGGTGGAGATGAACGAGGCGGCCTATATCATTAACAATATTACCGAGCGAAGCCTGGTGCTTTTCGACGAGTTGGGCAGGGGGACAAGTACCTACGACGGGATCTCCATTGCCTGGTCGATTGTGGAATATATCCATGAACATCCCCGGGCAAAAGCCAAGACCCTCTTTGCTACGCACTATCACGAGCTGAATGAGATGGAGAAATCGTTTAAGCGAATTAAAAACTACAACGTTGCCGTGAAGGAGGTAGACAACAAGGTCATCTTTTTAAGAAAATTGGTTCCTGGTGGAAGTGAACACAGTTTCGGTATTCATGTCGCTAAGATGGCCGGGATGCCTCAAAGCATCACCAAGCGGTCGGAAGCGATCCTGCAACAGATGGAGGCTGCAAATCGCAGACAGGGAATCAATAAGCCGATCAAGGATATCGTGGAGAATCGGGAGGGGTATCAACTCAGTTTTTTCCAGCTGGATGATCCGGTGCTGAGCCAGGTCCGCGACGAGATCCTGAACCTCGACGTAAACAACCTCACACCTCTTGAGGCATTGAATAAGTTGAACGAGATAAAAAAAATCGTAAAAGGAAAGCAATAGAAAGATCAAATGTACAACAATCCAAAGGAAACTCACTGCAAGGGACGTATCGAGGTTATCTGCGGTTCCATGTTCTCCGGAAAGACCGAGGAGTTGCTGCGACGGTTGCGTCGTGCAAAAATTGCCCGTCAGGAGGTAGAGATATTCAAACCAGCCATAGATGTCCGCTATTCACAGGAGGAGGTGGTGTCGCACGACAGGAACTCCATCCCTTCAACACCCGTGGAGCACTCCAGCAATATCCTGCTGCTCTCTTCCGAAGTTGAAGTGGTGGGTATTGACGAAGCTCAATTTTTTGACAATGGACTGGCCGAGGTTTGTCAGCAATTGGCCGATCAGGGCATCCGTGTTATTGTGGCCGGTCTCGATATGGATTTTAAAAGGGTCCCCTTCGGGCCGATGCCTGCCTTGTGTGCCATTGCCGATGATGTGACCAAGGTGCATGCCATCTGTGTCAGATGCGGTTCACTGGCCAGCTATTCACACCGCATAGTGGAGGGGGAGAAGCAGGTGATGTTGGGAGAAATGCAGGAGTACCAGCCGCTTTGCAGGAATTGCTATTTGCATGAAAAGGGGAGGTGACCGCCACCTTTTTTTTACAGTTGTAAACAAATTTCAAATCGGTGTGTTTATAATAAGAAAGTGTTAAAATAGCACGGGAAATCATTTACTTAAAACATTAACTTATGAAAATTAGAAATTTTCTTATTGTTACAGCCTTGGCAGTTGCAGCAATAACCACGACTGCAAGCGCGCAGAACTACACTACGGCTGTTGGTGCAAGATTAGGTTATGACAACGGTATTACACTGAAACACTTCTTTGCTCCGGCAAGTGCTTTTGAGGGATTATTGAGCGTCTCTCCTCGATACTTTCAGCTGACCGGAATGTATGAATATCAGCAACCGCTTCCGGGAGCACCCGGACTCGACTGGTATGTGGGTTTGGGAGCCCACCTGGGTAACGTCTACTATAAAAATTATGATGGTGGTCGTTTTCTCCTCGGTGCAGATCTTATAGGCGGACTCGAGTATGCATTTCCTACCGCCCCTTTTGTGGTATCGCTCGACTGGAAGCCTTCGTTTAACTTTACCAACGACTATAACGACTATTGGTTTGCAGGACTGGCTCTCAGTTTGCGATACAGATTCTGATAACTGCAGGTTCAACCGCATGATGAAACCGTTCTCAACCGAGAGCGGTTTTTTTATGAGAGTACGTTTAAAAGTCGTATTTTTGTATTCTATTCTTCGAAAAGATGGAACATCTACTCAGTCAGTTAAATCAGAGACAACGTGAAGCCGTTGAATTTTGCGACGGGCCCTCACTGATCATTGCAGGTGCAGGATCGGGAAAGACCCGTGTGCTAACATACAAGATTGCTTACCTGCTGGAGCAGGGACTCCCGCCATACTATATCCTGGCCCTCACTTTTACCAACAAGGCTGCCCGCGAGATGAAATCGCGGATTGCGGAGCTGGTGGGAGAGAAGAAGGCTCGGCAGCTTTGGATGGGGACGTTCCACTCCATCTTTTCGCGCATGTTGAGAAGCGAAGCCGAAAGGATCGGGTTTACTTCCAATTTTACCATCTTCGATGCTTCCGATTCGGCCAACCTGGTGCGACTCATCATCAAGGAGATGCAACTTGACGACAAGGTCTACAGACCCGGAGCGGTTCATGGACAGATATCGCGTGCAAAGAACGGCCTGCTGACCCCCGGGATGTACGCACAAAACCGTGAGATTATCGAGTACGACCGACTTGCCAAACGACCGCAGCTGCATGAGATCTACCGGCTTTATCAGAACAGGCTCAAGGCAGCTAACAGCATGGATTTCGACGACTTGTTGCTCTATACCAATATCCTGCTGCGCGATAATCCCGATGTACTGGAAAACTACCGGAACCGGTTCCAGTTCATCCTGGTTGATGAGTATCAGGATACCAATTTTGCACAACACCTCATCGTAAAACAGCTGGCCGGAGAGCATCACCGCGTATGTGTAGTGGGTGATGATGCACAAAGCATCTATTCGTTCCGTGGAGCCAATATCGATAATATTCTGAAGTTCAAATCTACTTTCCCGCAGACACGCATTTTCAAGCTGGAACAAAATTACCGGTCGACGAAAAATATCGTAAATGCTGCCAACAGTCTTATAAAAAAGAACAAGGAGCAGATATTCAAGGAGATTTTCTCGGAAAATGAGGAGGGGGAAAAGATAGAGGTGGTGAGTGCCTTTTCCGACTTTGAGGAGGGAGTGATTGTGGCCAACAAGATTGCTCGGATGCGATTTGAGGAGCATGCCCGGTTTTCGGATATTGCCATTCTTTACCGTACAAATGCCCAGTCGCGGATTTTTGAAGAGTCGTTACGAAAGAAGAATATACCCTACATCATTTATGGAGGGCTCTCATTTTATCAGCGGAAGGAGATCAAGGATATCATCAGCTATTTCCGGTTGATTGTCAATCCCGGAGATGAGGAGGCCTTCAGACGTGTCGTGAACTATCCTGCCAGGGGCATCGGTGATGTAACGGTGAGGAAATTAAGCGAAAAGGCAAGGCTGCATAATGTCAGCCTTTGGGAAGTGATCTCATCGCCGTTGCAATATAACTTGGAGGTGAATGCCGGTACTGCCCGTAAACTTGGTCTGTTCCACGAAATGATCGGCCGGTTTATTGCAGCTAATGAGACCATGAGTGCGTTTGAACTGGCGCAGATGGTAATCAAGGAGACGGGCATCGCCAGGGAGGCCTATGAAGATCTCACTCCAGAGGGGATGAGCAGGACTCAGAACATCCAGGAGCTTGTAAATGCAATCAACGAGTTTGTATCGGAGAGAAAGGAGGAGGGCAATGATGCGGTGCGGCTGGTAGATTTCCTTTCGGAGGTGTCACTCCTGACAGATCAGGATATGGGTGATGATGACGAGAAGGAGAAAGTCACGCTGATGACTGTGCATACGGCCAAGGGTCTGGAATTCGATCATGTCTTCGTGGTAGGGATGGAAGAGGATCTTTTCCCTTCAAGTATGGCCAAATCAGAGCCGAGGGGCCTTGAAGAGGAGCGGCGCCTCTTTTATGTGGCAATAACCCGGGCAAGGAAAACCTGTACCATCACCTTTGCCAGGAGCCGTTTCAGGAACGGAGTCACCAATCCTACTCGTGAGAGCCAGTTCCTGAAAGATATTGATCCCCGTTTCCTCCTGATGGAACAGAAAACGTTGACCACCTCCCGTGAAGGATCGGCCGATGGTTTCTGGGAGTCGATGCGACAACGCCGGGAGAGCAACATGCCGGAAAGAGCGACGCCTGCACCGCCACAACCGGTTAAGCGAGTTCCTCTCCAAGCGGCCGTCAGCTCATCAGCAAAGATCTCTGAAGCGGCTGAACAGCTGATGGTGGGAAATGTGATCGAACATGAAAGGTTCGGTAGGGGAGTGGTAACCTCGATTGAGCTGTTGGGAGGTGACAAGCGGGCTTTTGTAACTTTCGACTCGGCTGGACAGAAGCAGTTGTTGTTGAAATTTGCCAAATTCAGGATAGTGGAGTGATGCCGAAAAATAGCGTTGCCTATTGCTTGAGCATCTCAGAAAAAAATGCTAAATTTGGACTCTTTTTCAGCTAAACCATCAACAAGAAATAAATCCTTTAAATTTTAGAACAAGATGTCAAAAAGTGCTTTACAAATTGCCCGGGCAAGCTACGTTCCGAAGATGCCGCAGGTATTGAGGGGTAATGTGCAGCCCAAAGAGGGTGCAGCTACCGAATCGGTAAGCGATCAGGAGGAGATAAAAAAACTGTTTCCAAATACGTATGGTATGCCCATCATCACTTTCGAAGAGTCACAGAGAGAGATGGGATTGGAAAATCCTGTAAACGTGGGAGTAATTCTCTCAGGGGGACAGGCACCCGGAGGACACAACGTGATTGCCGGAATTTTTGATGGCATCAAGCGACTGAATCCCGACAGCCGGCTCTATGGTTTTATCCTGGGACCTGCAGGATTGGTAAATCATGAATACAAGGAGCTCACGGCAGATATTATCGACGAATACCGGAATACGGGAGGTTTTGATATTATCGGTTCAGGCCGTACCAAGCTCGAAGAGAAGGAGCAGTTCGACAAGGGATTGGAAATTCTGAAGAAACTCAACATCGGAGCCCTGGTTATCATTGGAGGTGACGACTCAAATACCAATGCTTGCGTGTTGGCCGAGTATTACAAATCGATCAATGCAGGTGTGCAGGTTATCGGCTGCCCGAAAACCATCGACGGCGACCTTAAAAACGATCAGATCGAGACCTCATTCGGTTTTGATACTGCCTGCAAGGTCTATTCGGAGATGATCGGCAATATCCAGCGCGACTGCAATTCGGCCCGTAAATATTGGCATTTCATCAAGCTGATGGGGCGCTCTGCATCGCATATCGCCCTTGAATGTGCGTTGCAGACACAACCCAATATCTGTATCGTTTCGGAAGAGGTAGAAGCTAAACAACAATCGCTCGACGATGTTGTGAATGATATTGCTACAATTGTTGCCAAACGCGCAGAGAAGGGGCTCAATTTCGGTACCGTTCTGATTCCGGAAGGACTGATTGAGTTCATTCCCGCAATGAAGGCACTGATTGCAGAGCTGAACGATTTTCTGGCCCACAACCAGGCCGAGTTTGATATGGTTCGCCGCTCTGGAAAACGTGACTATATCATCAGCAAGCTTTCACCGAAAAATTCTGAAATTTATGCCAGTCTACCCGAGACTGTCGCCCGTCAGTTGACGCTCGACCGCGACCCGCACGGTAACGTACAGGTATCTTTGATAGAAACGGAGAAACTGTTGGCAGAAATGGTGAAGACCAGGCTCGACGAGTGGAAGAAGGAGGGAAAATATAAGGGCAAATTTGCTACCATTACCCATTTCTTCGGTTATGAAGGTCGTTGTGCCACCCCGTCCAACTACGACGCCGACTACTGTTATTCGTTGGGCTACACCGCCTCGATGCTGATTGCAGCAGGTAAGACCGGATACATGTCGTCGGTACGCAACACCACGGCTCCCGCCAGCGAATGGATTGCAGGTGGCATACCCATCACAATGATGATGAATATGGAGCGTCGTCACGGTGCAATGAAGCCGGTTATCCAGAAAGCGCTGGTCAAACTCGACGGCAATCCGTTCCGCTATTTTGCCAGCAATCGTGAAAAGTGGGCCATCGAGACCAGCTATCTCTATCCGGGACCCATTCAGTATTTCGGCCCGACCGAAGTGTGCGACCAGCCCAGCAAGACTTTGCAACTGGAGCAAAAGAGCAAATAGGATCAACCCTCATCTTCGTCGGGAAGATAAACAAGAAAACCCGCAGGCGGTGCAATACCAACTGCGGGTTTCTTATTGTTAGCCGGCGACGGGGCCGTTGTCTCCCCGTTACGCCTCTTCTACTTCCTGATAGAGGGATGAACGTCTGCCGACATTCATCTTGTCGAAATCCTCCTTTGAACCTACGATGATCTTGTCGTATTCGCGCAGACCTGTTCCGGCAGGTATCAGGTGTCCGCAAATCACGTTCTCCTTCAACCCCTCCAGCGTGTCTACCTTTCCATTGATGGCGGCATCGTTCAACACCTTGGTGGTTTCCTGGAACGAGGCGGCCGACATGAAGCTGGTAGTCTGCAGTGCAGCACGGGTGATACCCTGCAATACCTGGTTGGCCGTTGCGGGAATGGCATCACGTGCTTCCACCAGTCGCAGGTCGCGCCGTTTCAGCGAACTGTTCTCATCGCGCAGTTTGCGGACAGTTACAATCTGTCCCGGTTCGAAAATCTGGGAATCTCCCGGATCGACGATCACCTTCTTGCCCCAGATGCGGTCGTTCTCTTCCATCATCTCGTGCTTGTCGACAAGTTGCTGTTCGAGGAAACGGGTATCTCCCGGCTCAACCACCTCAACCTTGCGCATCATCTGACGGACAATCACCTCGAAGTGCTTGTCGTTGATCTTCACACCCTGCAGGCGATATACGTCCTGTACTTCGTTCACGATATATTCCTGAACTGCCGTGGGACCCATGATCGCCAGGATATCGGCCGGAGTGATGGCTCCGTCCGACAGGGGCATGCCGGCACGAACAAAGTCGTTCTCCTGCACAAGAATCTGTTTCGACAGCGGAACGAGGTATTTCTTTACCTCACCCGTTTTGGATGTAACGGAGATCTCCTGGTTTCCACGTTTGATTTTTCCAAACGATACCTCACCGTCAATTTCAGATACAACTGCAGGGTTGGACGGGTTGCGCGCCTCAAACAGTTCGGTAACGCGCGGAAGACCTCCGGTGATGTCGCCCGATTTGCCGACGGCACGCGGAATCTTCACCAGTACGTCGCCCACCCTGATCTCGTCGTTTTCATTCTTTACGATGTGGGCACCAAGTGGTAGCGTGTAGGTGCGGAGAATATCGTCGTTCTCGTTTACAATATGGGCCGATGGAGCTTTGGTCTTGTCACGCGACTCGATGATCACCTTCTCCTTCAGACCGGTCTGCTCGTCCGATTCCACCTTGTAGGTGATACCTTCCAGGAAGTTCTCGAACTTGATCCGACCGGTTGCCTCCGAAATGATTACCGCATTGAACGGGTCCCATTCGCAGATCAGATCGCCCTTCTTTACCTTGTCGTTGTCGTTGTAATAGAGTTTGGAGCCGTAGGGGATATTGTGAGAAAGCAACACGATCTTGGTGTTGGGATCGATAATTCTCATTTCAACCAGACGGCTTACCACCACCTTGTAGGGTTTGCCTTCAGCATCCTGACTCTCCACGTAACGAAGCTCGTCAAATTCCAGGATACCGTCGTATTTGGTGATGATCCGGTTTTCGGCGGCGATGTTGGAGGCGATACCACCCACGTGGAATGTCCGGAGAGTCAGCTGTGTACCCGGCTCACCGATCGACTGGGCGGCGATAACACCCACCGCCTCACCTTTCTGTACCATCTGGCCGGTAGCCAGGTTGCGTCCGTAACACTTTGCACAGACACCGTGACGCGATTCGCAGGTGAGTACCGAACGTATCTCGACCCGTTCGATGGGCGACTTGTCAATCTTCTCGGCAATCTCTTCCGTGATCTCCTCACCTGCACTGACCAGAATTTCGCCGGTAGTGGGGTGGGGGACATCGTGTACGGAGACACGTCCAAGAATACGCTCGTAAAGCGAAGCGATAACTTCATCGTTGTTCTTGATGGCCGTGGCAGCCAGACCGCGCAATGTGCCGCAGTCCACTTCGGTGATGATCACATCTTGTGAAACGTCTACCAGACGGCGGGTCAGATAACCGGCATCGGCAGTCTTCAAAGCCGTGTCGGCAAGACCCTTGCGGGCACCGTGCGTAGAGATGAAGTACTCCAACACCGAAAGTCCCTCCTTGAAGTTCGAAAGAATGGGGTTTTCGATGATCTGTGCCCCTTCGGCTCCACTCTTCTGCGGTTTGGCCATAAGACCACGCATACCGGAAAGCTGGCGGATCTGTTCACGCGATCCACGGGCTCCAGAATCGAGCATCATGTAGACGGAGTTGAAACCCTTGTCGTCCTCGGCAAGCTGTTTCATCAGGATGTTAGACAACTTGGAGTTGATATGGGTCCATGTATCGATGATCTGATTGTAACGCTCGTTGTAGGTGATGAACCCCATGTTGTAGTTCTCCATGATCTGCTCCACTTCGGCATAACCTTGCTGGATCAGCTCCTCCTTCTCCTTGGGGATGATCACATCCTCGAGGTTGAACGAGAGGCCTCCCTTGAACGCCATCTTGTAACCGAGGTCCTTGATGTCGTCGAGGTATTGGGCAGTACGTGCCACACCGCAAGTCTTGATCACTTTTCCGATGATGTCGCGGAGCGATTTCTTCGAGAGCAGTTCGTTGATATATCCCACCTCCTTCGGAATGTACTCGTTGGTGATTACACGACCGACGGTGGTCTGGTGCATCTTGCGGATCGGGTTGCCGTTTTCGTCGATATCGTCGACCACAACGTTTACCAGCGCATGAATATCTACTTTACCTTCATTATAAGCAATGATGGCCTCCTCTTCGCCGTAGAAGGTCATCCCCTCTCCCTTGGCTTCCGGGCGGATCTTGGTGATGTAGTACAATCCCAGTACCATGTCTTGCGACGGAACGGTGATGGGAGCGCCGTTTGCGGGGTTGAGGATATTGTGAGATGCGAGCATCAGCACCTGTGCCTCCAAAATGGCTTCATTGCCCAGCGGCAAGTGAACGGCCATCTGGTCACCATCGAAGTCGGCGTTGAATGCCGTACAGGATAGCGGGTGAAGCTGGATGGCCTTGCCTTCGATCAGCTTGGGCTGGAACGCCTGGATACCCAGACGGTGCAGTGTAGGGGCACGGTTCAGCAGGACGGGGTGTCCCTTCATCACGTACTCCAGAATATCGTATACAACCGGTTCTTTCCGGTCGACAATCTTCTTGGCCGATTTAACCGTCTTCACGATTCCCCGCTCGATAAGCTTGCGGATGATGAACGGCTTGTAGAGTTCGGCAGCCATATCCTTGGGCAGACCGCACTCGTGCATCTTCAGCTCGGGACCGACAACGATGACCGAACGGGCAGAGTAGTCTACACGTTTACCGAGAAGGTTCTGACGGAAACGTCCCTGTTTGCCTTTCAGACTGTCTGAAAGCGATTTCAGCGGACGGTTCGAGTCGGTCTTGATGGCGCTCGATTTGCGCGAGTTGTCGAACAGCGAGTCTACCGCCTCCTGCAACATGCGCTTCTCGTTGCGCAGAATCACATCGGGAGCCTTGATATCGATCAGCCTCTTCAGACGGTTATTTCTGATGATGACCCTACGGTAAAGATCGTTCAGGTCGGATGTGGCAAAACGTCCGCCATCCAATGGAACCAATGGCCGCAGATCGGGAGGAATCACCGGAATCACCTTCATGATCATCCATTCAGGCTTGTTCACATTCTTGGATGCCCTGAAGGCCTCTACAACCTGAAGCTGTTTCAATGCCTCATTCTTGCGTTGCTGAGATGAATCGGTGTTAGCCCTGTGACGCAACTGGTTGGCCAGCTTGTCGAGATTGATCCGTTCCAGCATATCCAGGATAGCCTCGGCTCCCATCTTGGCAATGAACTTGTTGGGGTCGCTGTCCTCCAACAGGTGATTGTCCTTCGGGAGCGTATCCAGAAGGTTGAGATACTCCTCTTCGCTTAGCAGATCCTTCTCTGCCACTTTGTCTTCGAGCACGCCCGGCTGAATCACTACATACCTCTCGTAATAGATGATGGAGTCCAGCTTCTTGGTAGGAATACCCAACAGATAACCTATCTTGTTGGGTAATGACCTGAAATACCAGATATGGGCCACGGGGACAACCAGGTGGATATGTCCGGTACGTTCACGGCGTACTTTCTTTTCAGTAACCTCAACACCGCAACGGTCGCAGACGATCCCCTTGTAGCGGATCCGTTTGTATTTGCCGCAGTGGCATTCATAGTCCTTTACGGGACCAAAGATGCGTTCGCAGAACAAACCGTCGCGCTCCGGTTTATAGGTGCGGTAGTTGATGGTCTCAGGTTTCAACACTTCGCCGAATGAACTTTCCAGTATTTGTTCGGGAGATGCCAAACTGATGGTTATTTTTGAAAAGTTACTCTTTATCTTGTTTTCTTTTCTAAATGCCATATTCTTGTCTTATAAAGAGTTATTGTTAATCAAGTTCTACGCTCAATCCCAATCCTTTAAGCTCATGCAGCAATACGTTCAAAGATTCGGGGATGCCGGGTTGCGGCATCGGTTCACCCTTCACGATAGCTTCGTAAGCTTTGGACCGTCCTACAACGTCGTCCGATTTGATGGTCAGAATCTCCTGCAGAATATGAGATGCGCCGAATGCCTCGAGCGCCCATACTTCCATCTCTCCGAAACGTTGTCCACCAAACTGGGCTTTACCACCGAGCGGTTGCTGCGTGATGAGCGAGTATGGTCCGATGGAACGTGCGTGCATCTTGTCTTCCACCATGTGTCCTAGTTTCAGCATATAGATGACTCCTACGGTAGCCGGCTGGTCGAAACGTTCGCCGGTGCCGCCGTCATAGAGGTAGGTTTTTCCGTAACGGGGGATACCAGCCTTGTCGGTCCATTCATTCAGGTCTTCCAGCGAGGCACCGTCGAAAATGGGGGTTGCGAATTTAACACCGAGTTCCTGTCCTGCCCAACCGAGAACAGTTTCAAAAATCTGCCCCAGGTTCATACGTGAAGGTACACCCAGAGGGTTCAACACGATGTCAACCGGTGTACCGTCGGCCAGGAATGGCATATCCTCGGCACGGACAATCTTCGATACGATACCCTTGTTACCGTGGCGTCCGGCCATCTTGTCTCCCACCTGGATCTTCCGTTTCTTGGCCACGTAGACCTTGGCGATCTGCATGATTCCGGAGGGAAGCTCGTCACCGATGGTCAGGTCGAAACGTTTCCGTTTAAGTTCGGCATCCAGCTCCTTGTGCTTGCGAAGGTAGTTGATAACCGTGGTACGGATCAACTGGTTCTTGTGTGCATCGTTGGTCCACTTGCTCAGCTGGACCGACTGGTAATCGATGTCAGCAAGCACCTTATGGGTAAATCTGGCCCCTTTCGGAACAATATCCATATTGGTATAATCCTTGACGCCGGCAGACGTCTTGCCTTCGGTCAGGTGCAGGAGTTTATCGATAAGCAACTTTCTCAGTTCTTCCATCTTGTTCTCATACTCTTCGTCGAGTTTGGGAAGAAGCGCTTTGTTCGACAACTTGCTTTTGCCTTTCTTAGCGGCTTTTGAGAACAGGTTCGTATTGATAACCACACCCTTAAGTGATGGCGAAGCTTTTAGAGAAGCATCTTTCACGTCGCCTGCCTTGTCGCCAAAGATGGCGCGAAGCAGTTTTTCTTCGGGTGATGGGTCGGATTCCCCTTTCGGCGTAATCTTTCCGATCAGGATGTCGCCCGGTTTCACACGTGCTCCCACGCGGATGATACCGTGTTCATCCAGATCCTTGGTAGCCTCTTCACTTACGTTGGGTATATCGGAAGTAAGCTCTTCCAACCCGCGTTTGGTCTCACGTACTTCGAGCGAGAACTCCTCTACGTGAACCGAGGTAAATATGTCTTCACTTACCAACCTTTCATTCAGAACAATCGCATCCTCGAAGTTGTAACCCTTCCAGGGCATGAATGCCACTTTCAGGTTGCGGCCCAATGCCAGTTCGCCATTTTCGGTGGCAAAACCTTCGGTGAGGATATCTCCTTTGGTAACCTTTTGTCCCACCCTGCAGATCGGACGCAGGTCGATGGTGGTGTTCTGGTTGGTCTTTCTGAACTTCGGAATGGAGTAGGTCTTGACGGCATCCTCAAAACTGGTAAACTCCTCTTCTTCCGTCCTGTTGTATTTAATCTTGATGGTGGTGGCATCCACGTAGATAACCTCTCCGTCACCTTCAGCCATCAGCTGTGTGCGTGAATCCTTCACCAGCCGGCCTTCAATTCCGGTGGCTACGATTGGCGCCTCACTTTTGATAAGCGGTACCGCCTGGCGCATCATGTTCGATCCCATCAGCGCACGGTTTGCGTCATCGTGCTCGAGGAACGGAATCAGTGACGCGGCGATGGAGGCAATCTGCATGGGCGAGACATCCATCAGGTCCACCTCTTCGGGTGCAACCACCGGGTAGTCTGCCTCCAACCTCGCCTTGACGCGTGGCAGGATAAATTCTCCTTTCTCATTCAGCGGAGCATTTCCCTGTGCAACCACTTTGTTTTCCTCCTCTTCGGCCGAAAGGTAAACCACTTCGTCGTTGTTGGTGTTTACCACGCCGTTCTCAACTTTGCGGTAGGGTGTCTCGATAAAACCTAGATCGTTGATCTTGGCATAGACGCAAAGCGAGGAGATCAGACCGATATTGGGTCCTTCCGGTGTTTCAATCGGACAGAGACGTCCGTAGTGCGTATAGTGTACGTCGCGCACCTCGAAACCGGCACGTTCGCGAGAGAGACCGCCAGGTCCCAATGCAGAGAGACGACGCTTGTTGGTTATCTCCGCCAGCGGATTGGTCTGGTCCATGAACTGAGAGAGTGCATGGGTGCCGAAGAAGGTGTTGATAACCGAGGAGATGGTCTTCGCATTGATCAGGTCGATCGGGGTGAAGACCTCATTGTCGCGCACGTTCATCCTTTCACGGATGATACGGGCCATACGGTTCAATCCGACGCCGAATTGGGAGTAGAGTTGCTCCCCGACGGTGCGGACACGCCGGTTGCTCAGGTGGTCGATATCATCCACCACAGCTTTGGAGTTAACCAGTTCGATAAGGTATTTGATGATCTCAATGATGTCTTCTTTCGTCAAGACACGAATATTTTCGTCGATATTGAGACCCAGTTTCTTGTTCATTCTGTAACGCCCAACATCCCCAAGGTCGTACCTTTTCTCTGAAAAGAAGAGGTTGTTGATCACTTCGCGGGCGCTGGCGTCGTCTGCCGGTTCAGCACTGCGAAGCTGACGGTAGATGTGCCGGATGGCATCGATCTCCGTGTTGCTGGGGTCTTTTTGGAGCGTGTTATATATGATAGAGTAATCAGACGAATTGGGAGTCTCCTTATGTAGCAGGATGGAGGATACACCCGATTCGAGGATGTCATCGATATGTTCCTGGTCCAAAATGGTTTCCCGTTCAATAATCACTTCATTACGCTCGATGGAGGTTACTTCGCCGGTGTCTTCATCCACGAAGTCTTCCATCCACGATTTCAGCACGCGGGCTGCCAATTTTCTGCCGATGACTTTTTTCAGGTTGGCTTTGCTTACTTTCACCTCTTCGGCAAGGTCGAAGATTTCTAGGATATCCTTGTCGCTTTCAAAACCGATAGAACGAAGCAATGTGGTTACGGGCAGTTTCTTCTTCCTGTCTATGTAGGCATACATCACGTTGTTGATGTCCGTAGCAAACTCAATCCATGAACCTTTGAACGGTATAATCCTGGCAGAATAGAGGAGAGTTCCGTTGGCGTGTACACTCTGACCGAAAAATACACCGGGCGAACGGTGCAGCTGTGAAACGATAACCCTTTCTGCTCCGTTGATGATAAAGGTGCCCTTGTCGGTCATGTATGGAATGGTCCCCAAATAAACGTCCTGAATAACGGGTGCAAAATCTTCGTGATCGGGGTCGGTACAGTAGAGGTAAAGTTTAGCCTTCAGCGGAACACTGTAGGTAAGCCCTCTGTCTATACACTCCTCGATAGTGTAGCGTGGCGGATCAACAAAATAATCTAGAAATTCAAGGACGAAGTTGTTCCGGGTATCCGCAATGGGGAAATTCTCCGTGAAAACCTTATACAATCCTTCATTTTTTCTGCTTTCGGGGGGGGCGTCGAGCTGCAAAAAATCTTGAAACGATTTGAGCTGAATCTCCAGAAAATCAGGAAAATCAAGCGGGTTTTTTATCGACGCAAAATTGATTCGTTGGTTGGTGTTATTTGAAGACATGAGAGTGATTTTTTGAACCTAATATGTATTGACACAAAAGGTTAAGAATCTTCCGTTCGAAGATTCCTAACCAAATTAACCTCTTGAAAGGCAAATTTTATTTAAGTTCAACTTCAGCTCCTGCCTCTTCAAGTTGTTTTTTCAAAGCGTCAGCTTCGTCTTTTGTTACACCTTTTTTGATTTCGCTCGGAGCGCCGTCGACTAAATCTTTAGATTCTTTCAGACCAAGCCCGGTGAGTTCCTTAACTGCTTTTACAACAGCTAATTTAGCTGAGCCAGCGCTTTTGAGGATTACATCGAAAGATGTCTTCTCTTCAGCTGCAGCAGCAGCGTCACCGGCAACAGGACCAGCAGCAACAGCAACAGCTGCAGCAGCAGGTTCAATACCATACTCGGTTTTTAATATCTCAGCAAGTTCGTTAACCTCTTTTACTGTCAAGTTAACTAATTGTTCAGCAAATGCTTTTAAGTCTGCCATTTTTGTATTTATTAAATTGATTACTAATTCTGTTTGTTGAATGAAAATTAATTTTGCTTTTCCGACAACGTTTTCAAAACTCCATGGAGAATTGTACCGCCGGATTGGAGAGCCGAAATAACATTCTTAGCAGGCGATTGCAGAATGGTAATAACTTCTCCGATAAGTTCTGTCTTGCTCTTGATATTTACAAGGTCTTTCAGGGTGTTGGCTCCGATAAAGAAGCTTTCCTGAACGTAAGCACCTTTCAATGCAGGCACCGTCTCCTTGTTTTTGCTATATTTGTCAATGAGCTTGGCAGGAGCATTGGCATCGTTGGAGAACATGATGGCCGTATTTCCCTTCAACAGGGGATAAAGCTCCTCATAGTTTCCTTCAATCTTTTCCAATGCTTTACGCAACAAGGTATTTTTTACCACCAGCAACTTGATGTTCTGCTTGGAGCATTCCCTTCTCAGTACGCTTGTCTTTGCCGCATTGAGCGTGGCAATATCGGCAAGGTAGAAGTTTTCGTATTCCTGCAGGTTTGCTGCTATCTTCTCTATAATAATGCTTTTATCTTCCTTTTTCATAGATTCTTCTTTTTACATTAGATTTCGTCTACCGATTTAGTGTCCACTTTTAATCCCGGACTCATCGTACTGGAAAGATAAATACTCTTAATATAGGTACCCTTTGCTGCCGTCGGTTTCAATTTGATCAACGTTTGAATAAATTCTTTTGCGTTTTCAACAATTTTTTCGGGCTCAAAAGATACTTTGCCGATAGAGGTGTGGATAATACCTGCTTTATCTACTTTAAAGTCGATTTTACCCTGCTTTACTTCCTGAACAGCCTTAGCCACGTCGGGAGTAACAGTTCCGCTCTTGGGGTTAGGCATCAGTCCGCGAGGCCCCAATACGCGGCCAAGTGCACCGATCTTACCCATGATCTGTGGCTGTGTGATGATCACATCCACATCGGTCCAACCTCCTTTAATTTTTTCGATATATTCATCAAGTCCCACATAATCGGCCCCTGCCTCTTTGGCAGCAGCCTCTGCATCGGGAGTACACAATACAAGAACTCTTACTTGTTTACCGGTACCGTGTGGCAGGGAAACAACGCCCCTGACCATCTGATTGGCTTTTCGCGGATCTACGCCAAGGCGTACATCGATATCTACCGAAGCGTCGAATTTTGTGGTGGTAATCTCTTTCACCAATTTCGCAGCCTCCTTCAGCGTGTAGGTCTTTCCCGCTTCAATCTTGCTCAAAGCCAACTTCTGATTTTTTGTAAGTTTACCCATGTCTTAATTGAAGTTTATAATTAGTTATTTGCGGGAAATTCCCCTTTCACTGTGATACCCATGCTTCGAGCCGTTCCGGCAACCATCATCATTGCAGACTCAATTGTGAAGCAGTTCAAGTCGGGCATTTTTTCTTCGGCAATAGCCTTAACCTGTTCCCAGGTAACTTCCGCAATTTTCTTACGGTTGGGTTCTGCCGAGCCGCTCTTCTGTTTGGTTGCTTCCAATAACTGAATGGCAACGGGTGGTGTTTTAACAATAAAATCAAAAGACTTGTCGGTGTAGTAGGTGATTACCACTGGCAACACCTTTCCGGCTTTGTCTTGAGTTCTGGCATTGAATTGCTTGCAAAACTCCATGATGTTGATCCCTTTGGAACCCAATGCAGGTCCTACTGGGGGAGATGGGTTTGCAGCTCCTCCTTTGATTTGTAATTTTAGTTGTCCAGCAACTTCTTTAGCCATTTTTTTGATTTTAATAATTACTGTTTTCGAAACACTTAAAGAATTTACAGAATCTGCGTAACCAAATATCTGATTATTCTTTCTCTACTTGCATATAGCCCAACTCGAGCAGTTGAGCCCGTCCGAAGATTTTAACCATTACTTTGAGCTTCTTTCGCTCATCATTCACCTCCTCGACTACGCCGGAGAAACTGCAGAAGGGACCACTGGTCACCTTCACGATTTCACCTACATAATACTTTACATCCAGTTCGTCGCCTGCCTCTTCCAACTCATCCATAGTACCCAGGATCCGTTTCACTTCCATTTCGCTCAACGGTTGAGGGTTCGTGGTGTTGGGGAGAAATCCGGCAACATAGTTGATGTTTTTAAGTTGATGAATGACCTCACCCACAAGTTCAGCCTCAATAAGCACATAACCGGGAAGATAGGCACGCTCTTTCAGCACCCTCTTTCCGTTACGTACGGTATAAGTCTTTTCTGTGGGAATGAGAACTTGTGAAACGTACTTTCCTAAATCGGTTTTTTTAATTTCTGACTCAAGATATTCTTTGACCTTATTCTCTTTTCCACTAACGGAACGTAAAACGTACCATTTTTTTTCGCTTTCAGCCATTTTCTCTTAATTCAGAAAATTACAAAATACCGTAAAGAAATTTCACAATCCACTCAAAGGCGGAGTCCATGCCGAATACTATTAATGCAATGATGACGGAAGCTATCATCACAATCATTGTACTCCCGGCTAATTCCTTGCTGGATGGCCAAGATACTTTATAAACCAATTCGTTATAAGCATCTTTAATATATGCAACTATTTTTTTCATTGATTATTCGGATCGTTTTGCACGGGTCGAGAGACTCGAACTCCCGACACCTGGTTTTGGAGACCAGTGCTCTACCAACTGAGCTAGACCCGTAAGGTGCCTCCCCGACCCTCCCCGAAAGGAGGGAGAGGAGGAATAAATCTTGTAACTCTATTAATCGAGCAGCTCAGTGATCTGGCCTGCACCTACGGTGCGTCCACCTTCGCGGATTGCGAAGCGAAGACCTACGTTACAAGCAACGGGGTAGATCAGATCTACTTCGATGGTAACGTTGTCACCAGGCATAACCATTTCTACTCCTTCCGGCAACTGGATCTCTCCGGTTACGTCCAGGGTGCGGATGTAGAACTGAGGACGATATTTGTTATGGAACGGTGTGTGACGACCGCCTTCTTCTTTCTTCAGGATATAAACCTCTGCCTTGAATTTGGAGTGAGGTTGAACTTTTCCGGGGTGAGAGATAACCATACCACGTTTGATCTCATCCTTGTCGATACCACGGAGCAGCAAACCTACGTTATCGCCGGCTTCACCCCTGTCGAGGATCTTGCGGAACATTTCAACTCCGGTAACCACAGATTTCTTGCCTTCAGCACCCAGACCGATGATCTGAACCTCTTCACCGGTTTTGATAACACCGGTTTCGATACGGCCAGTGGCAACGGTTCCACGACCGGTGATCGAGAATATGTCTTCGATCGGCATGAGGAACGGTTTGTCGATATCGCGCGGAGGCAGCGGAATCCACTCGTCAACTGCATCCATCAGCTCCATGATCTTTTCTTCCCATTTCGGTTCGCCATTCAGACCACCAAGGGCAGATCCACGGATAATAGGAGTGTTGTCTCCGTCGAAGTTATAGAATGAAAGCAGTTCACGCATTTCCATCTCTACCAGGTCAAGCATCTCTTCGTCGTCAACCAGGTCGACCTTGTTCATGAAAACAACCAGCTTCGGAACGTTTACCTGACGTGCCAGCAGGATGTGTTCGCGAGTTTGAGGCATAGGACCGTCAGTTGCGGCAACAACGATGATGGCACCGTCCATCTGGGCAGCTCCGGTTACCATGTTCTTCACATAGTCAGCGTGGCCCGGGCAGTCAACGTGTGCGTAGTGACGATTTGCTGTTTGGTATTCAACGTGTGAAGTGTTGATAGTGATACCTCTTTCTTTTTCTTCCGGAGCGTTGTCGATAGAATCGAACGAACGTACTTCAGAGAAACCTCTTTTTGCCAAAACGGTGGTAATCGCAGCCGTTAAGGTGGTTTTACCGTGGTCAACGTGACCTATCGTACCGATGTTAACATGCGGCTTCGTCCGCTGAAAATGTTCTTTTGCCATAAAATATACTATTAATTAGTTTTTAATAAAATGTTGAATTTTCAATCCCGTACGTCATTAAGTAGCCAAAAATGAGATGCTGATCCCAGCACCCTCATTTTCCCGTTTCATGAGCCGATGGCGGGAATTGAACCCGCGACCTCTTCCTTACCAAGGAAGTGCTCTACCACTGAGCTACATAGGCGAAATTTAGAGCGGAAGACGGGACTCAAACCCGCGACCCTCAGCTTGGAAGGCTAATGCTCTATCAACTGAGCTACTTCCGCAATAAAAGCCGAAGATTGTATTCTTCATTGCTTTGTGGGCAGTGATGGATTCGAACCACCGAAGGCGTAAGCCAGCTGAGTTACAGTCAGCCCCATTTGGCCACTCTGGTAACTGCCCAAAATTTTGAGCCTCTTGTCGGATTCGAACCAACGACCCCGAGATTACAAATCACGTGCTCTGGCCAACTGAGCTAAAGAGGCTTATAATCTTGCGATTAACCGCTTCCCCCCGTCGATAGGGGAGAAACGGTCGCAAAGGTAGTGATATTTTTTGGATAACCAAAACTTTCGAATGATTTTTTCTCGATTATCTCTCCTTTTTCTCTTTCGTCTTCAATATCTGCTTCTCCAATGCTTCGGCACAGAGGTCTATGGCCTCTTCAAACGTGTCGGCGACTTTGCTGGCAAAGGCCTCGCCGTTTCTCAAATTCATCTTTACGGACGCCTCTTTGTTTTTTGCGGTTTCGGGCTTGATAACCTTCAGGAGCACTTCAGTTTGAATAATACTGTCATTGAATCTTTCGAGCTTTTTGATCTTTTTTTCAGTAAATGCCTTTAACTGTTCCGTAGCATCGAAATTGACCGACTGAATACGTAATTCCATAATCTTTCCTCCTTTAGTTTTTTGCTCTCGGATGAGCGTTATGATACACTTTTTTTAATTCTTCGAAGGTTACATGTGTGTAAACCTCTGTTGATGCCAGACTTGAATGCCCCAGCAGCTCCTTGACGGCATTTATCTCTGCACCGTTGTTGAGCATTTCGGTGGCGAAAGAGTGCCGCAAAACGTGTGGACTCCTTTTCGGTAGGGTGGAGATCGAGTCGAGATGTTTCCTGACGATGTTATAGATCATTTTCGGATACATTTGTTCTCCATTTTTTCTAACAAACAGGAAGGCCGTTTTGTTTGGAACTTCCCGGTCTCTCACGTTTATATAGTTTTTCATTTTTTCTACAGTGGCGTCGGATAGGGGAATGATGCGCTGTTTGTTTCTTTTTCCGGTGACCCGTACTGTCTTGGAGTAGCCGTCGATGTCGGCATCTTTTAACCCGATGAGTTCCGATTTCCGCATGCCTGTCACATAAAAGAGCTCTATGATAAAGCGGTCTCTCACCCCTTCAAAAGATTCGGGATAGGCAAGTTCGTCATCGATGATCCGTGTCATCTCTTCGTGATGGACAAATGCCGGAAGTTTTCTGGATGTTTTGGGCCCTCTGATCTTTTCGGCGGGGTTGCTGTTGATCTTGCCGATTTTCTTAAGGTATTTGAAAAAGGATTTTACCGCGCTCAATTTCCGGTTTACCGATCGGGGGGTGATGCCGGTCTCGATCAGGTGCGCAATCCAGTGCCGGATAAGGTCGCTGTCTACCTGTTCCGGGGAGAAAACTCCACACTCCTCTACAATGAATTGCTGAAATTGTGTCAGGTCGGTAAAATAAGAAATCTCCGTATGAGAGGAGTAATTTTTCTCATTACGGAGATTCTGTATCCATTTTTCCTTCCACATATCGAACCTGGTTGATATGCGAAGTTAGGAAAAATAATTTTAACTATGCAAATTAATCTTCGTTTTCTTGCATTTTCTGTACGTAAATAGCGTGTTGTTTCTTTTTGCGCTTTACGACCGAAGGTTTGGCGTAAGCCTGGCGGCTGCGAAGCTCCTTTACAACACCGGTTCTTTCATATTTACGTTTGAATTTCTTTAAGGCCCTTTCGATGTTTTCGCCCTCTTTTAATTGTACGATGATCATATTTTTATTTTTTGAGATTATTGTTTCTACAAGATTTATAGTGCACATGATGTTTCATGTGCTTGTGGCATCCGCCTTAGTCGGCGGAATGAACGATAGATATGTTGTACTATACTGGTGTCTCTTTGAGTGTTACAATAACCTCCCTTCTATTTGCGGGTGCAAAGATATGAAATAAAAAATTATCTGTCAACATCGTGGCCATCAATTTCTAAAAAAAATTACCAGTTGTCGGTCCTGAACGAAGAGACGGGGAGGTTCCCTTCTACCGTAAAGATCTCCGCTGCTGCGGTGTCGTTGAAACAGTAGCGGACAGCTGCCGGTTTTTTTACATTTGGCGAGAAGACAAAGATCTGATTGCCGGATACCGCCGCTTTTGCCGGGAAAAAGCGTTTGTCTTCACCTGCAATCTGGAATTGCTGCACCTCTTTGCCGTTTGTGGTGAGACCCGGACCGGTAACATCCATCGTGATGATGGCCACACGTCCTTCAACGGTGAGGGACTTCACTTCAGGACTGCGATAATGCATTCTCTCCATGCCGTATGTCTTTGCCAGTGCCCAGAATGCAAGACGCTCCCCGGCAAGTTTCTTCTTGGGAGGATGGATGCAAAGCGGACTGTCTGAATCCATCAGGACTGCCATCCCAGTGTTGGGGGTAGTCTTCATCCCTTTGGCCTGTGCTTCGCGGATATATGCGGAGTTGAGTCCACCTCCGTAGTTGAAGGGGGCAATCTGGCAGTAATAGAACGGGAATTCTCCTGCTTCCCATATGTTACGCCATTCACGTACCATCTTGTCGAACAGTTCCACATATCTCTCCGGTTCGTCGCGGTTGGACTCGCCCTGGTACCAGATAGCACCGCGAATACCATATCCTGCGATGGGGTGTATCATGCCGTTGTACAACACGGTGGGGGAGCCGTTCTGGGATTTGATATCCTTGTCGGTTGCGGGAATCTCCACATCAGGAATGACGCTCTTGATGGAGGAGGGGGTCATCCATGCCTCGATGCGCGACCCGCCCCAGCTGGTGTGGATCAGGCCGATGGGAATGTCCAGTGTCTGGTTCAACATCCGGGCAAAGAAATAGCCAGTTGCGGTGAAGTTCGGAGTTGTTTCAGGCCCTGCAATCTCCCAGGTTCCAGAACAGTCCTCCTGAGGAGCAGACTTGGAGGCTTTTTTCACGGTGAAGCAACGGATGCCCGGATTGCGGGAAGCGGCAATTGCTTCAGGTCCACCTTCAATAGGTTGATCCATAAATCCTTTCATCGGCATCTCCATGTTGGATTGACCCGAGCAAACCCAAACCTCGCCGATCAGGATGTTGGACAAGGTGACCGGTTTACCGTCGCTGATGGTAACGGTGTACGGGGTATAACTGGCAGCAGGCGTTTTTACCTTAAGTCTCCAATAACCTTGACCGTCACTTTTTGCCGAATAGCTTTTCTTGTCCCACGAGGTGGTGACACGTACGGAGCCGTTTGGTTTTGCCCAACCCCAGAGTGCCACTTCCGATTGTTGCTGCAATACCATGTTGTCGCCAAAGATCGAAGGCATCTTGATATCTGCATGGAGTGGCAACATGGAGGCAGTGAGGAATAGAAGAAGTAGAAGAGAGAATTGTTTTGTGAAGATTTTCATCTGTCGTTGATTTAGATTTTGTATTAAATGATTAAACTCCGGTTAGATTTATTTTTTTGTTGTTTGATTCATGAGATGCATCGGTCGGCAAAGATAGTCATTTTTTTAATATCTTTGGGCCCTATGACAACATTTGCAGAGAAAGTAATTGCATTCAACCGCCGGTTGAGATACACCGGTGAACTGCCGGATGGGTTTCAGGTAATCAATCCGTTTTTAGATAATCCGGAAACGTTGACGGTAATGGCCACCTTCTACCGAAAGTATTACAACGATGACGGTAAAAGGAGATTTCTGGCAGGAATAAATCCGGGCAGACTCGGTGCAGGGGTAACGGGTATCCCGTTTACCGATACTAAGCGGCTGGAGAGTGCCTGTGGTATCGTCATGCAATCTGCCCATACTCACGAGATCTCCTCGCTCTTTGTCTATGATATGATCGAAGCCTATGGCGGACCTGCCCGCTTCTATTCCGATTTTTATATCAACTCTCCGTTTCCTCTGGCAATCATTCGGAAGACTCCAGCTGGTGGCTGGCTCAATGCGAACTATTACGATGATCCGGCGCTCTTTGAGGCGGTGAAGGGTTTTATGGTCCAGTCGCTGAAACAACACATCGAGTTGGGATTAGATACTTCGGAGGTGTTTGTGCTGGGTAAGAAAAATGCCGAGTATATTGGCAGACTAAACGCAGAAGAGAGGCTGTTCGGCAAGCTGACGGTCCTGGAGCATCCCCGTTACATTCAGCAGTACAGGTCGAGAGAGAGGAAGGCTTATATCGACAAGTACCTGCGGGCATTTCATGGAGAGTGACCGGCTAGCCGCTCTCCTGCAACAAAAAAACCGCAGTAAATTGAATGTTTACCGCGGTTTTGAACCTATTTAATAGCTATTTTATGGCTTACTTCACCTCTTCGAAGTCGACGTCGGTGACGTCGCCCTGCTGGTTTCCGCTTTGGTTTCCTCCTGGCTGCTGGCCACCGAAATCCTGCGGACCGGCCTGTTGACCACCCGCCTGGGCGTTGGCTGCATTGTACATCTCCTGTGAGGCAGCCTGGAACGCCGTATTCAGTTCAGCCATACATGCGTCGATATCGGCAATATTCTGAGCTTTGTGAGCCTCTTTCAGTTTGTTCAATGCATTTTCGATAGGTGCTTTTTTGTCGGCCGGAATCTTGTCGCCGAACTCTTTCAGCTGTTTTTCGGTCTGGAAAATGGTTGAATCGGCCTGGTTCAATTTGTCGATACGCTCTTTTTCCTTCCGGTCGGCTTCAGCATTGAGGGCTGCTTCCTCTTTCATGCGCTTGATCTCCTCTTCGCTCAATCCTGACGAAGCTTCAATGCGGATTTTCTGCTCTTTACCCGTAGCCTTGTCCTTTGCTGAAACATTCAGAATGCCGTTGGCGTCAATATCGAACGTCACCTCAATCTGTGGAACACCGCGAGGTGCTGGTGGAATCCCGTCGAGGTTAAATACCCCGATCTGCTTGTTGTCTCGGGCCATTGGACGTTCTCCCTGCAGTACGTTAATCTGTACCGAAGGTTGATTGTCGGCAGCTGTAGAGAATATTTCAGATTTTTTGGTCGGAATGGTGGTGTTGGCTTCGATAAGTTTCGTCATTACGCCACCCAAGGTTTCAATACCCAGTGACAACGGAGTGACATCCAGCAGCAATACATCTTTCACCTCTCCGGTAAGAACGGCACCCTGTATGGCTGCACCAATGGCTACCACCTCGTCGGGATTGACCCCCTTGTGGGGTGTCTTTCCAAAGAGTCTTTCAACCAAGGCCTGAACAGCCGGAATACGGGTCGATCCTCCCACAAGTATCACCTCGTCGATATCTGAATTTGTCAATCCTGCATCTCTCATTGCCGTCTGGCAAGGAGTCACGCACTTCTGCAACAGGTCGTCGATCAGTTGCTCGAACTTGGCGCGGGTAAGGGTTTTCACCAAGTGTTTGGGAATTCCGTTTACCGGCATGATGTAGGGCAGGTTGATCTCGGTGCTGGTGGTGCTGGAGAGTTCGATCTTGGCCTTCTCTGCAGCCTCTTTCAGCCGCTGCAGTGCCATCGGATCCTTGCGCAGGTCTACGCCTTCCTCGTTCTGGAACTCATCGGCAAGCCAATTGATGATCCGGTGGTCGAAATCATCACCTCCCAAGTGGGTATCTCCGTTGGTCGATTTCACCTCAAAGACGCCATCTCCCAACTCCAGTATCGAAATATCAAAAGTACCGCCACCCAGGTCGAACACGGCAATCTTGGAATCCTTGTGCTGTTTGTCCAGACCATATGCCAAGGCGGCTGCCGTCGGTTCATTGACAATGCGGCGTACCGTCAATCCGGCAATCTCTCCTGCCTCTTTGGTAGCCTGCCGCTGAGCATCGCTAAAATAGGCTGGTACAGTGATGACAGCCTCCGAGACGGTTTGACCGAGATAATCCTCGGCGGTCTGTTTCATCTTCTGAAGCACGATTGCTGAAATCTCCTGTGGAGAATAGAGATGCCCGTTGATGTCTACACGCGGGGTATTGTTGTCGCCCCTAACCACTTTGTAAGGGATCCGTCCAATCTCTTTCTGCACCTGATCGAACGTTTCACCCATAAATGTTTTTATGGAGTATACGGTGTGTTTGGGGTTGGTTATTGCCTGACGCTTTGCCGGGTCACCCACTTTTCGCTCTCCGTTTTCGACAAAAGCCACAACTGACGGTGTGGTACGTTTCCCTTCGTTATTAGGGATTACAACAGGCTCGTTACCTTCCATAACCGAAACGCAAGAGTTTGTGGTCCCTAAGTCTATTCCTATTATTTTTCCCATAATTTTATATGTATGTATTTAATTGATTAATTCTGATCTATAGCTTCTTTTTATCCATTTTCAAATCTTATGCCAAAAAATGATATTTGAAAACAAACTGACAGATTGTCGGTAATATTTTAGCACTCTGCCGGGACTCTTTTTAAAGTTTTTCGTTATCTTTGAGGTGTTTCCGCATGGGAACCGGAGTTGATTTTCTTATAAAAAAATTGAACGATATGTTTACAAAAGAGGATTTAGCGTTGTTGCGGAAGAAGAATATTTCACAACAGCAGATTGAGGAGCAGTTGAATTTTTTCAGAAATGGCTTCCCCTTTCTGAAAATTGTAGCGCCAGCATCGGTTGAGAAGGGGATTCTTCGCATAACGGAATCCGAGATGGAAGAATACCGGAGGGCATGGCAGGGTGCACTGGAGGCAGGAAAGAGCGTGACCAAGTTTGTGCCTGCATCGGGTGCGGCAAGTCGGATGTTCAAGGAGTTGTACACGTTTCTGAATTCAAGCAGCGATAGGCCGGAGACTCATTTCGTAACAACCTTCTTTGATAATATAGGCCGGTTTGCATTTTACGATGCGCTTAACGAGGCCTGCAGGAAAAAAACCGGAAAGAGTGTGCCGGAGCTTCTCGGTTCCGGCAACTATAAGCAGGTGGTGAAGATACTGCTCTTGCCGGAGGGTTTGAATTATGGCAACCTGCCAAAGGGGCTGTTGCTGTTCCATAGCTACAAGGAGGGAAACAGGACACCGGTGGGTGAACAGCTGACCGAGGGTACATACTATGCAAAAGAGAGGAGTGGAGTGGTGAATGTTCACTTTACAGTTTCGGAAGAACACCGGGAGCTGTTTGAATTGCTTGTTGCTGCGCGGCGATTGGGTTATGAACTGAAGTTGGGGGCAAAATTCAAGGTCTCATACAGCGTACAGAAGTCGAGTACCGATACCCTGGCCGTGGATCTGGAAAATAATCCCTTCCGTAATGAAGATGGATCGTTGCTTTTCCGTCCCGGCGGTCACGGCGCATTGATCGAGAACCTGAATGAGATCGATTCCGATTTCATTTTCATCAAGAATATAGATAACGTTGTTCCAGATCGCTTAAAGGAGAACGAAGCCTTTTACAAGCAGCTTTTGGGAGGCGTACTGGTGAAAATTCAGCAACGGGCATTTGGCTATCTCGATGAGCTGACGTCGGGAGCATGCAGCGGCGACAGGTTACAGGAGATATTGACCTTTACCGAGAATGAGCTTTGTATTGCCCCCAACAGGTCGTTTGCCGACGAGGGGCAGCTCAGGGAGTATCTGATAGCCAAACTCGACCGGCCGTTTCGCGTCTGCGGAATGGTCAAGAACGTGGGGGAACCGGGTGGCGGACCATTTATTGTCGAGAATCCCGACGGAACGGCATCGTTGCAGATACTGGAGAGTTCCCAGATCGATGAAAATGATGAGAAGGCGGTGGCAGCATTCCGGAACGGATCGCATTTCAATCCGGTGGATCTGGTCTGCGGCGTGAGATGTTACAAGAACAATAAATTTGATCTAACCCGATTTGTAGACAAGAATACCGGTTTTATCTCGCAAAAGTCCAAAAACGGAAAAGAGTTGAAAGCTCTGGAACTGCCCGGTTTATGGAATGGTGCCATGAGCGACTGGAATACCGTTTTTGTGGAGGTGCCCCTGACCACGTTCAATCCGGTAAAGACGGTGAATGATCTGCTGCGTCCGGAACATCAGTGAGCCATCTTCGATCCCTTGCCGCTTTCTACTCGTTTTAGACAATATTTGAGCAGAAAGCAAGTTAATCATTTAAGTTTTAGCAAGCATTTAAATTTGGCACTAATCCTCTATTCTCATCCCCTTTGCAACTTGAATAAGGATGCAATTGTGCATGGGATCTCTTCTTGAACAACAGAAGATGCGGCCGTTAGTGCACAAGGCTGACAAATGACCCGGAGAGCATACTTTTTACCGATAGTGGCAGTGGTGTTGCTGGCTTCCTGCCGGCAGGCGCGACTTGGCGATGCCCGTTCGCAATACCTCAGGGGTGAGTATTTCGCTGCCTCCGAAACCTATAGGAGAGTATACAGGGATATTAGGCCCGACCAGCGTGCGATGCGGGGAGTGGTTGCCTATGAGATGGCCGAAGCCTGTCGCCGGCTGAATCTGGTCAGTCGGGCAGCAAACGCATATGCCAATGCCATCCGGTACAACTATCCCGATACGGTGCTCTATTTGCGGTATGCGCAGACATTGCACAAACTGGGAAAATATCGGCAAGCGCAGCAGGCATATGAAAATTTTCTGAAGCTGGATTCTGGAAATATATTGGGAGTAAACGGTTTGCTGGGGGTGCAGCAGGCGATGGAACGGAAGCACTCCACCTCGAGGTATGTGGTGAAACGGATGGAGATCTTCAACTCTAACCGCGGGGAGTTCAGCCCTGCATTTGCGAAGCGCGATGCGGTGCTCTATATCACCTCGTCGCGCAATGAAGCCCGGGGTGACTCGCTCAGCAACATTACGGGAATGAAATACAACGATATCTTTATTGCTGCCAGAAATGACAAGGGTGAATGGCAAAGGCCGGCAATCATGGACTCTGAGATCAATACCCCGTTTGATGAAGGTACTCCGTCGGTGTCGGCAGACGACAACTACCTCTTTTATACCTATTCACCCGTAGATTATCAGGTGGCATCACTTCCCAGAATCTATTATGCCCAACGTAAAGGCGGTAGTTGGAGCGCCGGAAAAGAATTGAAAATGAGCGAAGGCGATACGCTCTCGCTCTTTGCACATCCGTCGGTTTCCCCGTCGGGCAGTTACCTCTATTTTGTCTCCGACATGCCGGGGGGGTATGGAGGCAAAGATATCTGGCGTGCCCGGCTTGAGGGGACCAAAGTCCTTTCTACCGAAAATCTGGGACCGGAGATAAATACACCGGGTGATGAGATGTTCCCCTACATCAGGGATGACTCCACACTCTACTTCTCTTCCGACGGACATCCGGGGCTGGGTGGTCTGGACTTGTACGAGGCCAGGTTGGTGTCTGCCCGCAAACGATGGGTGGTCAGGCATATGGATTCACCAATCAATTCATCCATGGACGATTTCGGTATTGCCTTCGAGAAGGGGAGAGAGCGCGGATTCTTCAGCTCCAACCGTGACGATGCAAGGGGACGCGACCATATCTTTTCGTTCGAGTACAGGGAGCCGGAAGTCTTTGTGGAGGGATCGGTCATGGACCAGGAGAGAAGGGGGATCCGCAAAGTGATGGTGTCGGTTGTTGGCGATAACGGTTTTCGGCATGAATATACCACCGGGGAAGAGGGCACTTTTAGGTTCCGGGCGGAGAGAGGGGTGAACTATCTTCTCCTGGCCAGCAATGAGGGGTTTCTCAACGGTAAGAAAAGGTTGAAGACCTCTGCAGAAGAGAGAGATACGGTTTATTTTGTTAATTTTGAGATGATCCCGTACAATATACCGGTAATTCTCGAAAATATCTTTTTTGATTTTGACAAGGCTGAGTTGCGGCCGGAGTCGAGGGAGGAACTCGACAGGCTTGTGGAGATATTGAATGACAATCCGGCAGTGACCATCGAACTTTCGGCACATACCGACAGGAAGGGTGATGAAACGTACAACGAGAACCTGTCGCTCCGTCGTGCCAGTTCAGTGATGCGCTACCTTATCGACAACGGAGTGGATCCGCTACGATTATCGGCTGCAGGTTACGGAAAAAAAGTACCCCAGACGGTTACGGCAGCCATTGCGGATAAATATGGCTTTCTGAAGGAGGGAGACCGGCTGGATGAAACCTTTATCGAGAGGTTGACACCTGAGCAGCAGGAGATAGCAGACCAGCTCAACCGGCGGACGGAATTTCGCGTAACCGGCTCATCTTTAGGGATTTTCTGATTTACTCGATTTCGTCAGGAGGTTGCTGCAAAAACGGCTCATTTTTTGCTATATTTGTGTTTCAATTGTTTGAAAAAATGGCCTATATCGATTACTATAGTATTTTGGGCGTGGGAAAAGAGGCGTCGGCCGAGGAGATCAAGAGGGCATACCGGCAAAAGGCGCGTAAGCTGCATCCTGATCTGAATCCGGACGATAAGGAGGCTCACCGGAAATTTCAGTTGCTGAATGAAGCCAACGAGGTGTTGAGCGACCCGGAAAAACGGGCCAAATACGACAAGTATGGTGAAAACTGGAAGCACGGTGAAGAGTATGAGAAAGCGCAGCAGCAAACAGGATACACTTTTTACACCGGGGATGATTTCTCCGATAGCGATTTTTCCGATTTCTTCCGTTCGATGTTCGGGGGTGGGTTCACGCAGCGGGAGACCAGACACTCCGGTCGCAGGTACAGGGGCGGGGATTACCGGGCCGAATTGAGGCTGTCGCTCCGTCAGGCAATGCAGACACATCAGCAAACTTTGAACATTAACGGAAAGAATATCCGTATTACCATTCCTGCAGGGGTGTCGGACGGCCAGAAAATAAAACTGGCCGGGTATGGTCAGCCGGGAATTAACGGAGGGCCGGCCGGAGACCTCTACATTACGTTTGTCATTGAAGAGGATCCCCATTTCAAGCGGCTCGGAAATGATCTCTACACGACGGTCAATATAGGGTTGTACACTGCCGTCCTAGGTGGTGACGCAACGGTAGATACGCTCGATGGTCAGGTGAAGATAAAAGTAAAGCCCGGAACGCAGCCAGAAACGAAAGTTCGACTGAAAGGGAAAGGGTTTCCGGTATACAAGATGGAGAATACGTTTGGCGACCTTATCGTGACAATAAAGGTAGAGATACCTCAATATTTGTCGCCAAGGGAGCGGGAGTTGTTTGTCGAACTGTCTAAACTGAACCGATCATGAACGAAAAGAGAATGTTGTACAGCGACTGTATCCGTATCTATGAAGTGGAGGAGACATTTATCGACTCGCTTGGGGAGCTTGGGCTGGTTCGCCTGTCGGGGGATGGCGACGACCGGTTCGTGGAATATGACGAGCTGGAACTGCTGGAACAGTTTATCCGTTGGCATAACGATATGGATATTAATGTGGAAGGAATCGAGGCGTTGCATCATATGCTGATGCGGGTAAAACTGTTGCAGGCAGAGATCGATTCCCTGAAAAATGAGTTGCAGTTTTACCGTTCATTGATATAGAGATCTCTTTTAATTATAGAATGTTGAATATGAGACAGATCCTTCTACTACTCATTTTCTGTTGCTGCAATATCGGTTGCCCGGTCGCACAGGAACTCAATGCCGCTGTTACCGTCAACAGCTCCCGGATAGGGGGAGACCGTCAACTGTTCGATAGGCTCGAGCAGCAGCTGGGAAGCTTCATCAATGAACGGAAATGGATGGAGGAGCAGGGTGCTGCGGATGAGAAGATCGACTGCTCCTTTACCCTGCTCATTCACGAGATGCCATCTCCCTCGTCATTCAAGTGCGAGCTGCTGGTCCAGGCCAGACGGCCTGTTGCCGGAACAACCCGTAAAACAACACTGCTGAATTATCGCGAATCCTCTTTGCTGTTCGATTATACCGATTTCCAGCCGCTGGAGTTCAATCCCGACCATATCACCAGCAACCTGGTTGCGACCATCGCCTTTTATGCCAACCTGATTATTGGACTTCATTCCGACTCGATGACCCCATTGGGAGGATCCGCATCTTTCCGACAGATGATGGCTATTGCCAATAATGTTCAGTTCAACCACTGGAGCGGATGGGATATGGATGATCGGGGACGGAACAGGTATGCCATTGCTGCTCTCTTTAATGATCCCGCATTTGAGGATTACCGCACGATGTGGTATGGTTATCACCGTGAAGGTTTGGATGAAATAGCGATAAATAGTGAAAAAGGTCGTCAAAAAGTTGTAACTTCGCTGTCTGTAATCGCCTCGCTCCATAAACGCCGTTCAGGCATACTTCCGGTTTCGCTTTTCGGTACCGCCAAGTTGGATGAACTGGTGGATGTGCTTGCCGGAATGCCACAACAGGAAAAGCTGGCGGCATGCGACATGCTGCAGGAGACTTATCCGGCGCAACGTCCTGTCTGGGAAAGATTACTACGAACAAACCGTTAGGAAGAATATGCTGAAATCGCTAGCAATAGAGAATTACGCGTTGATAGATTCGCTCCAGATCGATTTTGACAAAGGCTTCTCGGTAATTACCGGTGAAACCGGGGCCGGAAAATCGATTATCCTGGGTGCCCTGTCGCTGATTTTGGGACAACGTGCAGATAGTCGGTTTATCAAGCAAAATGAGCAAAAATGCACCATCGAGGGTATTTTCGATCTTTCCAGGTACGATCTGCAACAGTTTTTTGATGAACGGGAGTGGGAGTATGATCCCGATGAATGTATCTTGCGACGCGAGATCTGGACAAACGGCAAATCGCGGGCATTCGTAAACGATTCGCCCGTCTATTTGAATGATTTGAAAGAGTTGGGCGACAGGTTGATAGATGTTCATTCGCAACACCAGAACCTGTCGTTGAACGACAACCTCTATCAATTGAACGCATTGGATATCCTTGCAGACTCAAAAGAGGAGAGAGAGCTGTTCCGGAGAGCCTTCCAGGAGTATGAAGCCTGCCGGAAAGAGTTGATCGATCTGCAGGAACAATCGAGGAAAAACAGGGAGGAGGCCGATTATCTCCAGTTCCAGTTCGACAATTTGGCCGGCGCAAAACTGCAAGCCGGGGAGCAGGAGAGGTTGGAGGCAGAACTGGAAACCATTACTCATGCCGAAGAGATCAAATCGTCACTTTTTGCCGTTACAGACTCACTCTCGGGCGAAGGTGATTCCGTTGAACAGAGACTGAAAACGATCGCCGATAGATTGAAGGGAATACAGCGCGTTTTCCCGGTTGCTTCCGAGTTGGGGCAACGGGTGGAGTCGGCATATATCGAACTGAAAGAGGTTCGGATCGAGGCAGAGAGATACTTTGACGGGATTGAGTACAATGCCGGGAGACAACAGTTGGTGGAGGAGCGGTTGAGTCTGATTTACGATTTGCAGAAAAGACATTCGGCAAGCTCGGTTGAGAAGTTGCTGGAGATTCAGGAGCAGTTGGAGAACAGGCTGAAGGGAATCCAATCGTTGGACGAACATCTGGACCTGCTGGAAAAAGAGATGTCTGAAAAGCAGCAAGCGATGCTGCAGAGAGCGGAGATCCTGAGTAAAAAAAGAGGATCGGCTCTCCAGCCGGTTGAGAAGCTGCTGACAGAAAAACTGATCTATCTGGGAATGCCCAATGCAAGATTCAGGATCGAGGTAACCTCAAAGAGCAATCCCGACATGACTGGAAAAGATTCTGTCAACTTTCTCTTTTCGGCCAATAAAAACAGTCCGTTGATGCCTGTTGCCCAGGTTGCATCAGGTGGAGAAATCTCCCGTTTGATGCTTTGCCTGAAGTCGATGATAGCAGGCGCAACTGCCCTCCCGACGGTTATTTTCGATGAGATTGATACCGGAACTTCGGGAGAGATTGCCGACAAGATGGGGTCGATCATGCAGGATATGGCACACGACATGCAAGTTATTGCCATTACCCATCTGCCACAGATTGCAGCAAAGGGAACGAAGCATTACACTGTCTACAAGGAGGATCGCGACGAAACAACGCTCACCCGGATGAGCCTGTTGACCCCTGACGAAAGGGTGATGGAGATTGCCAGGATGCTGAGTGGGGCCGAGGTTACGGATCAGGCGGTTGAAAATGCCCGGGTGATGTTGGGAAGCCAGTAGATAAATAAAAAGCTTACGCTGATACTTATAAAAGAATGAAAGAAAAGGAGATGATTTTTGGCATCCGTGCCGTGATAGAAGCGGCAGAAGCCGGGAAAGATATCGATAAGGTGCTGGTAAAGCGCGAACTGTCGGGCGAACTTTTTAAGGAACTGCAGGAAGTGTTGCGCCGTTACGAGATCCCGATGCAGAAGGTGCCGCTTGAAAGAATTGACAGGATCACCCGCAAAAACCATCAGGGGGTTGTGGCCTTTACCTCGGCGGTTACCTATCAGAAGCTGGATCAGATCGTGCCGTTTTTGTATGAGCAAGGGAAAACCCCGCTTATAATAGTGCTCGACGGCATTACCGATGTGAGAAACTTCGGTGCCATTGCCCGTACATGCGAGGTGGCGGGGGTGGATGCCATAGTGATCCCGGCACGGGGGAGCGTATCGGTAAACGGTGACGCCATAAAGACGTCAGCCGGAGCATTGCACTCTATTCCGGTATGCAGGGAAAACAACCTGAAGGAGGCTGTCGTTTTTTTGAGAAACAGCGGAATAAAGGTGGTGGCTGCATCGGAAAAAGCGGCAAGGAACTATACCGGAACCGATATGTCGGTACCTGTAGCCATCTTGATGGGTTCGGAGGATGAGGGCGTTTCACCCGAAATCCTGCGCGTGTGCGATGAACTGGTAAAGATTCCCCAGTTTGGAACCATCCAGTCGCTCAATGTTTCGGTGGCGGCCGGCGTGATGATTTACGAAGCAGTACGACAACGGAATTAATTAAACTCAAACCATATGAAGATAGTGATTTCAACCCAGAATGCTCCTGCGGCTATCGGCCCCTATAGCCAGGCGATTGAGGCTAATGGAATGGTGTTCATCTCCGGTCAGCTCCCCATTGACCCACTGACAGGAGAGCTGGTTACGGGGGGAGTGAAGGAGCAGGCGACACAATGTTTCAGAAACATCCGGGCAATCCTGGAAGAGGCGGGACTTACAACGGCAAACATTGTAAAAACGACCGTGTTTTTGGGTGACATGTCGCTCTTTTCCGAAATGAACGAGGTATATGCTCAACAGTTCGACGGGGCGTTTCCTGCCCGATCTGCCATTGCGGCCAAAGGGCTCCCCAGAAATTGCATGGTGGAAATTGAAGCGATTGCCGTAAGATGAGAACGCTGGGGAATGTGATCTGGATAATATTCGGTGGCATATTTATTGCCATCGAATATGTTGTTGCCAGTATTGGTCTGATGATTACGATAATCGGTATTCCCTTCGGTCTGCAATCGTTGAAATTGGCGGAGATGGCGCTCCTGCCGTTCAACAAGAGAGCGGTGCAAAGTGATGCCGCTTCGGGATGCCTCTCGCTGATCATGAATATCATCTGGTTTTTTATCGGTGGTCTCCCCATAGTGCTTACACACCTGTTATTTGGGGTACTCTTCTATGTCACCATCATTGGCATTCCTTTCGGAAACCAGCATTTCAAGTTGATGAGACTGGCATTCTCACCGTTCGGGAAGGTGGTCATCAACCGCGGTAGCAACTAGTCGGCCACGGCAGGCAGATTTGTCTCTTCCTCCTCTTCAGGAGGATCTTTCTTGACCACGAAAGCGCTGATTTCCCATAACATGTAGAGGGGAATGGTAACCACGATAAGCGAGAAAGGATCGCCAGAGGGAGTGATAATGGCTGCCAGGACCATTGACCCTACAACCGCATGTCTGCGGTAGGACTTGAAAAATGAGCGGTAGATCAGTCCCAGGTTCGATAATAGCCAGAAGACCAGCGGCAGTTCAAAGACTACTCCCATAATGAGGATAAGGGTGTAGAAATTATTCATGTAGGAGTCGAGCGAGATGGTATTCTTGATGGTCTCACTCAGCTCAAAGGTGATCAGAAACCTGAAGATCAGCGGAAATACCATGAAATAACCTACCAGGCAACCGATTACAAACATGACTCCGCCAAATCCGAAAGCCATCTTGACCCCTTTAGTCTCGTTCTCGTAGAGAGCAGGGCTGATGAAGCGCCATAACTCATAGAGGATATAGGGGATGGCCAACAGCACTGCCAAAGCCAATGAGGTTGAGATATAGGTCATGAACTGTGTGGTCATGTTGATATTCAACATCTCCACATTGAAAGCGTCGGCCGAAAAATCGGGAAGGAACGGAATGAACTGGCTGGCGTTCTCCAGAAAACGGTATGTGACAAAGTCGGAAGAGCTGGGAGCAAGAATTATCGAGTCGAAAATCTTGGGAACAAGAATGAATCCCGCAATAGCCAAGACAAAAACGGCAATGATAATCCGTATCAATGTCCAGCGAAACTCCTCGAGATGGTCCCAAAAGGACATTTCTTTCTCTTTCATGCAGCCAACAGATTACAATTTAATCTCGGGATTAATCCACCCTGTTTTGTGGATTAATCCCGAGAGCATACGGTTTTATACTAAATGGAAAAGAGATTACTGATTGTTCGTTGTTGTCTTGTCAGTAGGATCGGCTTTGATCTCCTCTTCGATTTCATTCAGTCCTCTCTTGAAGCTATTGATCCCTTTACCAAGCCCTTTCATGAATTCAGGAATTTTCTTTCCACCAAAAAGAATCAGGACAACCAAAATGATAATGGGTATTTCCCATCCGTTTAAATTAAAAAGCAGTGGATTCATAGGTCTTATTGTTAATTTGTTTTTTTCGCAAACAGTTTCTCTACGCAAAAGTAGGATTAATTATTAAGTTTCGCAATAATATTGCGATAAAGTTTTGTAAAAAAGGAGAAGCACCCTTTGCCGGTGTCGGTTGCTTTCGCTTTGATGCTGTGTCTGTTCGCATTGCTTCAGGTAATGCAGATCAGCTGCACGCTGTTGATCGGATGCGCGGGTTTAAATGTTAACATACGAAAAATGTGTGGTGGAGCACTCTTTTTGTTTTAAATTTGTGTTGCCAAGTTTAGAACGATTATAATTAATGAATAGAATGTGCCTGCTTCTCATCGTTTTTCAGACAGTTGCGATGGGAATTTTTTCTGCCACTCCCCCTGCAGTGGAGGTCAGGGCTGTTTGGTTGACAACAAATTACGGGCTCGACTGGCCAAAGAACAGGGTCAGTCAGGAGATGCAGAAAAGTGAGTTGATCGCTATTCTCGACAGCCTGCAAAAACTCAATTTCAATACGGTGCTGTTTCAGGTTCGGGCGCGGGGTGAAGTGTTCTATGATTCTGAAATCGAACCGATGGCCTCGATAATTGTCTCTTCAAAAGTGGGAGAGCCGAAATTCGATCCCCTCGCTTTTGCCATCGAGGAGTGTCATAAGCGCGGTATGGAGCTGCATGCATGGATGGTGACCTATCCGTTGGGAATGGATAAGCATGTCAGAAGCCTGGGCGCCCGGTCGGTCACGAAAAAAGATCCCTCCATCACCAAAAAGCATCGCGGAGAATGGTTTCTAGATCCGGGTAACCCGAGAACCGATGACTATCTCCTCTCCATGGTCAAGGAGATAGTTTCGAGATATGATGTAGACGGAATCCATTTCGACTATATCAGGTATCCCGATAACCGGGGACGGTTTCCCGATACAGGTATGCATAGGCTTTACGGTGATGGGAAAACGTTGCAACAATGGCGCAGGGATAACATCACCAGGTTTGTGACCAGCGCGTATGACCTGGTGAAAAGTGAAAAAAAGTGGGTACAGGTGAGCAGTGCACCGTTGGGACGGTACAGGGCGCTGGGCAACGTCGGGGTTGGATGGACAGCTCTGGAGACGGTTTATCAGGATGCCGCACTCTGGTTGAAGTCAGGCAAGCACGATGCCATCTACCCGATGATGTATTACAAGGAGCACCTTTTCTATCCATTTGTGGACGATTGGCTCGATAACGGAAACAGCCGTATCATTGTCCCGGGACTGGGAGCCTATCAGATGGTGGAACGGAACTGGAGCCGGCAGGATATCCTGGATCAGATTGATTACACAAGAAGACACGAAACGGCCGGTCAGGCATACTTCAGAACCGATAACCTGTTGTCGAACACCAAGGGGATTCTCGACACACTTAAACACTACTACCGGAATCCTGCAAAACTTCCGCCGATGAGGTGGCTTTCGGACGAAGTGCCAGGTGCTCCGTACGATCTGATGGCAGAAAGTGTGAACGGTAAGCTTCAATTGAGCTGGAAGACCGACAATCGAGAGGAGCGGGTCACCTACAACATCTATAGAAGCGAATCGGCTGTTCTCGACGTGAACATGGCCGGAAATATCCTCGCTACAGGAGTGAGAAACCCTTTTTACGAGTACCCGGCAGTGGTAGATGAAAAAGGGTATTACTACTTTGTAACGGTTTCAGACTCATATCATAATGAGAGTGATGTCTGTTATCCGGCATTTTTCGTTCATTCCGAATTGGAGAAGTGAACTGAAATGCATATTTTGATAAAAATATCAAATAAATAACTTCAAGCGATTGAAAAATAAATATTTTTGTACTATGGATGGTAGTCAAAAGCTGAGGAAGCAGGTTAAAGACGAGTTCATGCAGTATCTCTCTGATCATAAGCATCGTAAGACTCCGGAAAGGTTTGCCATACTCGATCATATATACAATACGAAAGGACATTTCGACATGGATTCTCTCTACAAGTCGATGGTAGATGTAAATTTCCGTGTCAGCCGGGCAACGCTTTACAATACCATCGAACTGCTGCTCGATTGCGGCCTGGTTGTGAAGCACCAGTTCGGAGGAAACATCTCGAAGTACGAACGTGCTTACGGCAACGAGAATCATGATCATATCATCTGTACCAGTTGTGGTGAGGTATGGGAATCCAAGAACGGGAACCTCTTTACACCGGCACAGCAACGAAAGATAAAGAAGTTTACCGTGAGTTATTACAGCATGTATATCTATGGGATTTGCAGCAAGTGCAGCCATGCCAGGAAGGTGGCGTTGAAAAAGTTGAAAAAGGAGACGAAATAATAAACCATACACTTGGTTCTAATTGAAGAAAAATGAATGTAGATGTAATTTTAGGCCTTCAGTGGGGCGATGAAGGGAAAGGTAAAGTGGTAGATGTGTTGACGCCCAACTACGATATTGTGGCCCGTTTTCAAGGCGGACCGAACGCCGGACATACATTGGAATTTGAGAATCAGAAATATATACTGAGATCAATTCCGTCGGGAATTTTTCAACCCGGAAAAGTCAACATTATCGGCAATGGAGTTGTATTGGACCCGGCACTCTTCAAGGCGGAGATTGAGGCGTTGGAGGCATCGGGGCACCCGCTTACCGACCGGCTATTTATTTCCAGGAAGGCACACCTGATTCTTCCAACCCACAGGTTGTTGGATGAAGCGATGGAAAAGGCAAAAGGCGACTCGAAAATCGGTACCACGGGTAAGGGAATTGGTCCCACCTACACCGATAAGGTGAGCAGGAACGGCTTGAGGGTGGGAGACCTGTTCGACAATTTCGAGGAGAAATACAAAAAAGCTACGGCAAGACATATCGAGATGCTGGCTCAATACAATTTTGAATATGATTTGGAAAAGGTTGAAAGCGAATGGTTTGCCGGAGTAGAAAAGTTAAAGTCATTCCGGGTGATCGATTCGGAGCACTTCCTCAATAAGTCACTTGCGTCGGAGAAGAGGGTGCTTGCCGAGGGTGCGCAGGGATCGATGCTCGACATCGATTTTGGCTCCTATCCATTTGTGACATCATCCAGTACCGTTTGTGCCGGAGCCTGTACCGGACTGGGCATTGCCCCGCAAAAGATCGGAGAGGTGTATGGTATCTTCAAGGCCTACTGTACCCGCGTGGGTAGTGGTCCTTTTCCCACGGAGCTGTTCGATGAGACGGGACAGCAAATGCGGGATCTGGGCCGTGAATATGGTTCGGTTACCGGACGTCCCCGCCGATGCGGATGGATCGATCTGGTGGCACTTCGCTATACGGTGATGCTCAATGGGGTGACCCGGCTGGTGATGATGAAAAGTGATGTGCTGGACAGTTTCGAGACCATTAAGGTGTGCGTGGCATACAATGTTGACGGGGAGGAGACCGAGGATCTGCCTTTTGACATTACTGGAAAGATTGAACCGGTCTACGCAGAATTGCCGGGTTGGAAGACCGACATGACCAACGTGCAATCTGAAGATGAATTTCCGGAAGAGTTCAATGCTTATCTCTCGTTTCTGGAGGAGGAGCTGGGTGTACCGATTGCCATTGTTTCAGTGGGACCTAACCGGGCGCAGACAATTATCAGATAGGTCGGTAGAGATGAGGGAAAGAATAGACAAAACAATTATGAACAGTTTGACGTTTAAGGAAAAGATAATTAATTGAGGATAACATGAGTGCAGTTTGGATTCTAATGATAATAATTGCGATTGCAGGATTTGCCGTACAGGCGATGCTGCAGAGCCGATTTAAAAAATATTCGAGAATTCCCTTAAGGAACGGAATGACAGGACGGGAGGTTGCAGAAAAGATGCTTCACGACAACGGTATTTACGATGTTCAGGTCATTTCGGTACGCGGTCAGTTGACCGATCACTATAATCCCGTCAACAAGACCATCAATCTGAGTGAACCGGTATACAACAGCAACAGTGTGGCTGCAGCTGCAGTGGCTGCCCACGAGACAGGACACGCACTGCAGCATGCCAAAGGATATCTCCCCTTGAAGATGCGTTCGGCCTTGGTGCCTGTTGTCAGTGCCTCCTCACGCTGGGTTACATGGATATTGCTGATCGGAATCATTACGGTATCGACCTTTCCGGCTTTGTTGTGGGTGGGGATCGCACTGTTTGCCATGACAACCCTATTCAGTTTCGTGACGCTTCCAGTTGAGAAAAATGCGACTGCCAGGGCGCTACGCTGGTTGAGCAGTGCCGGCATTACCGATGTTGGCAATCACACGCAAGCCACCGATGCTTTACGTTGGGCGGGATATACCTATGTCGTGGCCGCCTTGAGTTCACTGGCGACCCTTCTCTATTACATCATGATTGCCTTGAGCGGCAGCAGAAGATAAACAGAATGAAAACAGTTTACCACCCTGCGGAGAGTCGCGGCTTTGCCGACCATGGATGGCTCAGGAGCAGCCATACATTCAGTTTTGCCAATTATTACAACCGGGAGAGGATGCATTTTGGCGCTTTGCGCGTGATCAACGATGACTGCGTGAAGGGAGGCGAGGGGTTTGGCACACATCCGCACAGCGACATGGAGATTATTTCATTGCCGCTTGAGGGTGCACTCCAACACCGTGACAGTATGGGAAACGGCAGCATTATCCGCAGGGGAGATGTGCAGGTGATGTCGGCAGGGAGTGGTATTACACACAGTGAGTTTAATGCTGATCCCGATCAGCCGGTAAAATTCCTGCAGATCTGGGTATTCCCGAGGGAGAAGGGAGGCACGCCCCGATACGGTCAGGTACGCATTGCCGATTTTACCCGACGTAACGATTTTCAACAGATCGTTTCGCCCAATCCTGAAGATGAGGGTGTCTGGATTCATCAGGATGCCTGGTTCCACCTCGCCGATTTTGATAAGGGAACTGTTAAAACGTATGAGATGAAAAAAACCGGTAACGGAGTATATCTTTTTGTTATCAGCGGCAGGGCGAAAGTTGGTCTCCAGATATTGGACCGGCGCGACGGTTATGGAATCTGGGATACCGGAGGTTTTACACTGGAGGTGCTTGAAGACTCTGAAGTGCTGGTGATTGATGTTCCCATGGAATTACCCTGAAACTATAGATAAAGACGGCAACCAACGGCCGTCTTTTTTGTTTATAATAAAAGTGTTGCTGCGATGAAAACAGTCTTAATTACCGGAGGATCGGGCCTGATTGGGCGGAAACTGTCGCGACTGCTTGTCGAAAAGGGGTACAGGGTAATCTGGCTGAGCCGTGAACGATTTCTTAAAGCCGAAATTCCGCGATACAGGTGGAATTATCAGCGGAACGAAATTGAGATCGAGGCGGTGGAGCAGGCAGATATTATCATCCATCTGGCGGGATCGGGTATCGGAGATGACTCCTGGACAAGACAGAAGAAGCAGGATATAGTGGAGAGCCGTGTTCAAACGGCACAACTGCTGCTCGATACCGTGAAGGGGTTAGAGAAAAAACCGGATCTTTTTATCTCGGCCTCGGCAATCGGTTATTATGGATCGGACATAAGTCAGGATCTCTACACGGAGGATAGTGGTGCTGCTCATGGTGATTTTCTGAGCCGAACCTGCCGCAAATGGGAACAGGCCGCATTCAGTTTCCAGGCGGAGCTCAATATCCGGACAGTTGTGTTGCGTACGGGATTTGTGATCTCAAAAAACAGCGAAGCATTCAGAAAGATGGTGCTTCCTACCCGTTTCGGCCTGGGAGCACCCATCGGGAGCGGCAGGCAATATCTCTCGTGGATACATATTGAAGATCTTTGCCATATCTACCTGAAGGCCATCGAGGATTCCGGGATGAAAGGCGTATACAATGCCGTTTCACCGGAATTCATCAGCAATGCAGATTTCATGCACACTTTGGCCAAAGTGATGCGACGTCCGTTTTTCATGCCGAATCTCCCGGCCTTTTTAGTGCGACTGGTGATGGGCGAAGCTGCATCGATAATTTTGGGAGGGAGCAGAATCTCGTCCAGAAAGATTCAGGATGCCGGCTACCAATTCCTGTATGATACATCAGAGAAGGCAATCGGCGCTGCATTAAAGGCAATAGGGGAGACGGAGAAGAGAGTGAGGGGCGGGAGATGAAGACGTTACTCCATATCTATACTCGTCTTGAATGGCGACAGTGGCTCGAGCAGAATTTCCGCAGCGAGAAGGAAGCCTGGCTCGTTTTTCCGGCAAAATCGACCGGGAAAGCCGGTATTCTCTATAATGATGCGGTAGAGGAGGCTTTATGCTTCGGATGGATCGACAGTATCCGGAAGAGGGTAGATGCCGGACATACCGCGCAGCGCTTTTCTCCCCGCAAGCCTACAAGCAGTTACTCTCAGCCCAACAGAGAGCGGTTACGGTGGTTGGCCGCAAATAATCTGTTACACCCGGAGATCGTTGAACGAGTTCGGGATGTCCTTTCGGAGCCATTTGTCTACCCTCCGGATATCGTTACTGCTTTGCAACAGGATGAGGTGACCTGGAGGAACTTTCAGAATTTTTCCGAATCCTACAAACGAATTAGGATCGCCTATATTCAAGATGCGCGTAACCGTCCCGGGGAATTTGAAAAGCGGCTGCGGAATTTTCTTGCAAAGAGTGGCCAAAACAGAAAAATTAGAGGACATGGTGGCGTAGAGAAATATTATTGAAATTTTATACCACACCCGAAGCCAACCTGTCGTTCAAGGAAGGTTTTCCGGTTACAAAACTGGCAATGGTTCCACCCAGCTGTCTTATGATAAGCCGATCCCCCGGAATTGCTCCGCCGGATCATTCGCTTCAAGGGGACTTCTAACCAGCCAGGGACAAAAAGATGATATGGAGGATACCTTGTAGAGTGGTATCTGTATGGGCGATGAGTGTAACTGAAGTTGAACAATTAAAAAAATTAAAGAACATGGCTAAATTAAATCCCTATCTCAATTTTGACGGTACATGCGAAGAGGCTTTCCTTTTTTACAGATCTGTTTTTGGTGGTGAATTCCGGGGGGAGATTTTTAAAATGAAGGATATCCCCGATATGGAAATTCCGGCAGGAGCTGAAAACAGGGTGATGCACGTGGCATTGCCCGTTGGTGACGATCTGCTGATGGGTTCAGATACCTATCCCGGCCAACCCTTTGTTGTGGGCAATAATAACTACATCAGTATCTTCCCCGAAAGTCGGGAGGAGGCTGACCGCCTTTTTGAAGCCCTGTCTGAAGGGGGTGAGGTGGAGATGCCCATGGCTGATCAGTTTTGGGGCGACTATTTCGGCAGCCTGAAGGATTGCTTCGGCATCCAATGGATGATCAATTACCCGTCACAAGACCAATAAGGGCTAATACTTCACCTTTCGATAACCGGATTGCCTTACTTTCTGGCAATCCGGTATAGCCGCCCTTCGTCGGTTACGGCATAAAGTGCCCCGTCCTTTCCGTTGCCGATATCGCGAAACCGTTGATTCTCGCCGGAGAGCAACCGCTCTTCGCCAATAACCCTGTTGTCTTTCAATACGATCCGTGCAATATGCTTGCTGCTCAATCCCCCTATAAACAGGTTGTTTTGCCATTCGGGGATCTCATTGGAGGTGTAAAAGGCCATTCCGCTGGGTGAGAGGACCGGATCCCAGTAGTAGACAGGTTGTTCCATCCCCTCTTTTTGCGTAGCTCCTTCACTGATGGGGGCTCCGCTATACTCAATGCCATATGTGATTTCGGGCCATCCGTAGTTTTTGCCAGGTTTGATCAGGTTGATCTCATCTCCTCCACGTGGTCCCATTTCCGACAACCAGAGCTCCCGGGTGACCGGATGGATATCCACTCCTTGCGGGTTCCGATGACCGTAGGAGTATATTTCGGGTAAAGCTCCTGCCGTATGAATAAAGGGGTTGTCTGCAACCGGTTGCCCTTCGGCGGTGATGCGGATCACTTTCCCATGCCCTGTATTGAGTAGTTGCGCATTGGGTCTTGTGCGCAGATCTGAACGTTCGCCGGTGGAGACAAAAATGTTTCCTTCACTGTCGAGGGCAATGCGGCTGCCAAAATGCATGCTGTTGTCGAAATAGGGAATTGCCCGGAAGATGACTTGAAAGTTTTCGATAATCGTTTCGTCGGCGGAAAGCTTTCCTTTGCCCACCGCTGTAAGTGACCCTTCCGCTCCCTTTTCGGCAAAAGTGAAATATAGTATCCGGCTGCTCTCAAAGTCGGGAGCCGGTGCCACATCGAGTAACCCTCCCTGGTTCCGGTCGTCAACGGGTGGGAATCCGGTGATTGGGGGAGTGACGATCCCCTCGGTAGTGGCGATGCGCATGGTACCACTCTTCTCCGTGATGACCAATCTACCGTCGGGTAGGGCCGTGACGGCCCAAGGTCTCGACAGCCCCTCTGCTATAACTGTCGCTTCGTAGGGGGTTGTCGTTTTCACCCCTGCAATCCGGGTCTGTCCCTCAAATGCAGGCTTATAGCCGGTATTGGCTTTTCCTGTCTCCACCGGGGGCAGGTTTCCTGCCTGCGGTTCCTGTTCAGTAGGCTGCTCGACACTCTCCTGCTGTTCGATGCAGGAGGCCGATACAAAGAGCCATGTCAGCAGAATGAGCGCTGCAATTCTAATGATTTTCATATTGCTGTGATTTCTTAATGTTAACTGCCCGGGTACCTGACCTGTTCATGATCTGGTTCCCGGGCTGTTATCCTGATGTTACTTGATCTCCTTCTCAATCCATTTCGACCTGTCTGGGGGCGCAGGCCCCGTAACCGGTTTGCGTGGATTCTCCTTCAACTCGTCGAGTAGTACCTCAACTGCCTTTTCAATGCAGGGATCCTCTCCTTTGGCCAATGCTTCGGGACGGTCCACCACTTCGATGTCGGGATATACCCCGACCCCTTCGATGATCCACTCGCCGTTGTCGTAAATACCGAACCTGGGCACGGATATATAACCGCCGTCAACCAGACGGGCATTTCCGGAAATACCCACCAGTCCCCCCCAGGTGCGCGTGCCGATAAGTTTTCCCTCCCCGGTCTTTCTGAAAAAGTAGGGAAAGGCGTCACCCCCTGAAGATGAGTAACCGTTGATGAGCATCACTTTTGGACCGTCGTGTGCTATTCCGGGCGATTTCATCGGTTGGGGCAGTCCGTTGCGATGCCAGTAAACCAATGTGCGCCGGTTGAGCAGATCGATCATCCGGTCGGGAATAAAACCGCCACCATTATAGCGGTCGTCGATGATAAGGGCCTCCTTGTCGTTATAGGAGTATATTCCCCTGAAGAGTTCCCGGTTCCCCTCAACGGCTGTGTTGGGCACATGGATGTAACCTATCTTGCCGTTCGAGAGGTTATCTACCATTTTCCGGCGCTCGTTGACCCAGTCGAGGTAGCGCAGTTCATGTTCGGAAGTGATGGTCTTTACGGTGTAGCTCCTCGCTCCCGAAGCCGAAGGGGTGCTGTTGACGGCCAGTTCAACATGCCTGTTGCCCCAGTTCTCGAGCAGTTCATACGGATTGGTGTCGGTGGTGAGCTCCTTCCCGTTGATGCTGATCAGGTAATCTCCCTCTTTCACATCGATACCGTTTTCGGTAAGCGGCGAGCGCCGGCTTTCATTCCAGTTCTCACCCGCATAAATCTTCCGGATGATATATCTCTTTGCCGACAGGTCGGCCTCCAGTTCGGCTCCGAGCAGACCGCCATCTACCCGGGCCACCTTGCCGATATCGCCCCAATCCACGTAAGCGTGACCGGTATTGGTCTCACTCACGATCTCGTTCAGGATGTAATCCAGGTCGAAGCGGCTGGGAACGTGTGGCAGCAGGGCTCCGTACGTTTTTTTTATCCCTTCCCAATCGACGCCGTGCAGGTTGTTCACGTAGAAATAGTCTCGGAAAATGCGGAATGCATCGGCGTAGATCTGGTTCCACTCCTTGCGCAGTTCAATCTTCATCGTCAGGTTGGTCAGCTCAATCTTGTCCGCTCCCCCCTTTTGGCCCGGTTGGTTCTTCGCTACGGCATAATCATTGCCGATACGGTAGATAAGCGATTTTCCGTCAGCGCTCAAACTTCCGTTACCAGCCCCGTCGAGAATCTCTTCACTCTTTTCACTGTTGATATTGTAACGCATGATCTTGTTGCCCGAGGCATAGAGCAACCCTTCCTCCACTGCTCCGATGATGAGATAATCTCCCGGTTCGACAGGAAGCGCCACAATGCGGCTCTCGATGTTCTCCAGATCGATCTCCACCTTCAACGGTGTCTTGCCCTTCGCTGAAGCCTGAATGGAATCGTTTTTGCTGCTGTCGGAAGGTTCGGTATCGTTCTTATAGCGGGTCAGTGTTGTACCGTCGTTTCGCAATGGCAGGGCATAGATGCGCCCGGCGTTGTTATAGAGGTAATCGAACTCAAAACTGCTGAAAGCAAGATTGAAATCCCTGTTTGAAGTGAAGAAGAGAAACTTTCCGTCTCGACTGAATCTCGGTTGCATGTCGGAGAATGAGGCATCGGTGATCTGATGCCTGGTGCCGGTCGAGATCCGGTATAGCCACAAGGCCGACTGGTAGTTGGGTGATGATTTGCTGTAAGCTATCCACTCCCCGTCGGGCGAAAAGGAGTAGTCGCGAATCTCCTCGGCCGTAGCTTCATCTATCACGGTTTGCTTGCCGGATGCTGCATCAACCAGCCAAAGCTTTAGCGTACGGTCGCTATATAGCAGATATTTGCTGTCGGGCGACCATTCCGCAGCATACTTCCAGGCTTTCGACCCCTTTGTAAGTTGTCTGGGTTGTGCCCCTTTCCTGTTTTCGAGCAGATAGATTTCATACTCACCGGTAGCATCGGAATAGTAGACAATGTTTTTACCGTCGGGCGACCATGCCGGGAAAATCTCCCGAATGCCCTGTGTACGGGTCAGGTTCTCGATCTCGCCGTTCTCCACCGGAACGGAGAAGATGTCGCCCCTGGCATCAAACAGGGCTCGCTTACCTGATGGTGAGAGGGAGTAGCTCCCGATGAAATCTTTTACGTTACGGAAATAGGGCAATAAATTGGGATTGTCGTAGCTGATGGAGACAGTGATTCTCTCGGAGGTTCCCGAATCGAGATTGAGCAGATAGAGGTATCCGCCATTCTCATATACCAGTTTTCCGTTTCGTCCCGATGGCCACATCACATCGAACTCTTTGTGGTGGGTTATTTGCACATTCTCCCCGTTTACCCTGTTGTAGCGCCAGATGTTCAGCCGCGTATCCCGGTCGGAGGCATAAAAGATATAATCTCCATGCCATGTGGGCCATTGATCGCTGCCTGCCCAGTGAGTAATCTGTTTGGAGGTATTGCTTTTTAGATCGTAGGTCCACAGTTCGGTGGCGCGACCACCTTTATAACGTTTCCAAGTGCGAAATTCACGGTCGACCGGAGTGAAACAGAGTTGTGACCCGTCGGGGGAAAATTTGGCAAACCCCCCATTCACCAGGGGAAGTGGCTCTTCCATCCCGCCATCGATACTTACCGTGAAATATTTACCGTTGCGTTCCCCGAAAGAGGTGCGGTTTGCACGGAAGAGAATCCGTTTGCTGTCGGGTGTCCAGTCGAGCACCACATTGTCGAATCCTCCACGTGGAGGCATCACTCCTTCTGAATTGTAGAAGGTCAGTTGACGCGCTGTACCGCCTTCGGCAGGCATCACCCAGATCTGACGGTTACCGGAGTATTCTGCCGAGAAGGCGATCCATTTTCCGTCGGGTGAAATCTTAGGGAAAAGTTCAATTCCCGCATGAGAGGTGAGTCGTTTGGCTTCACCGCCGGAGGCCTTGACCGTCCAGATATCGCCGGCGTAGACAAAAGCGATCAGATCTCCGTTGATGTCGGGATAGCGCAACATTCGGGTGTCGTCTGCCGCCGAAATCCCCGGAATTGAAAGGGTGGCGACCAAAAAGAGGGAGATGAGGTGTCTCTTCATTACTGCAGTAGTTACAGACATGCATGTAGGATTTTTCGTGCAACATCTCCCGTCACGTTGCGGTTTTCACCGAACGCAACACCGCGGGTGTTGAACCGGTTTGCAATAATCTCGATAGTTTCATTGCCGACCTTCTCTTCCGACAACCGGGTGGTCAAACCCAGCGAGCGGTAGAATGCTTCGGTCTTCTCGATGGCTTTCTCCACCCGTTCCTCTACAGTCCCTTCGGTGATTCCGAAAACCCGTTCGCCATACTGCAGCAGTTTTCCCTCTTTCTGATCCTTCAGCACACGCATTGTGCCGGGCATTACTATTGCAAGGGTATGTCCGTGTGTGATGCCGTGCAGTGCCGTAAGCTCGTGACCGATCTGATGGGTTGCCCAGTCCTGTGTAACACCCATGCGGATGAAGTCGTTCAGTGCCAGGGTGGCCGCCAGCATGTAGTCGGCCATCAGATCGTAATTGTGCGGGTTCTCCTTTATTTGTGGTGCAATCTCAATGATGGAGAGTAATATGCCCTCTGCCCATCGGTCCATCAGTCTCGATTGGCCCGGGGTGGTGAGATATTGCTCCAGCACATGGGTGTAGGCATCGGCAAGACCGCATGCAATCTGGTGGCTGGAGAGTGAGTAGGTTACCTCCGGATCGAGGATGGAGAAGTGGGGATAATTGCCGCCGAAAGCAAATTTCTCCCTGGTTTCGGCACGGGTAATCACGGCTCCACCGTTCATCTCCGAACCGGTTGCCGGAACTGTCAGTACGGACGAGAAGGGTATCTGTCTTTCAGCGAACCCTTTCAGTACAATATCCCATGCATCTTCATCCGATGCGATGCCTGCGGCGACCAGTTTTGTACCATCCAGCACCGAACCGCCACCTACCGCCAGTAGGTAGTCGATATTGTTGCTTTTCCCCAACTCAATGGCTTTGCGCAACGTCTCGACATGCGGATTGGGTTCAATGCCCCAGAATTCGATGAAGTTGCGACCTTTCAATGCGGCCTTCACCTGGTCGTATACCCCGTTTTTTGTTACGCTGCCGCCGCCGAAGGTAACCATCAGATTGACCGATTGGGGAATCAGTTCATTTAACCTGGCAATTTCTCCTTTCCCAAACACCAGTTTGGTGGGATTTTGAAAAATAAAATTCTTCATAAAATGTATACTTCTTTTATTTTGTTATTACTCAATTGCTTTCCCTCGATCGTTCACCGCAACGGGTTGACCGTCGCCTATCAAAAGTAAGCAAAAATAATTTACTGTTACAGGTTGAACAAGTGTAATTTATTTTTTGTTTTTAAGATAGTATCAATTTTGGTCGGATTGTGTTGATATATTGCATTTTCACATCCGCTTATTAAATTTTTCAATTATGGGAACAGGATTTGTCGTATTAATAGTCATCCTTGCAGTAGCGGTAATCTTTTTGCTTTACAGTATATCAACCTATAACAGGCTAGTCAAGTTGAGAACAATTGTAGAAGAGGCCTGGAGCGGGATAAATGTACAATTGAAAAAGCGGTACGATCTTATTCCGAACCTGGTTGAAACCGTTAAGGGATATGCCACGCATGAAAGCGAGACCTTTCAACGGGTGACGCGAGCCCGTGCCAATGCGATGAGAGTCAATGATTTGAAATCGAGGGAGGCGGCCGAAAATGATCTAAACAAGGCATTGATAAGTCTGCTTGCTGTTGCCGAACAATATCCCGAGCTGAAAGCCAATGAGAACTTCATGCAGCTGCAGCATCAACTCAGCATTGTTGAATCGGATATCGAGAAGTCACGCAGGTTCTACAACGGTCTTGTCCGCGAAAAGAACATCGTGATCGATACCTTCCCGAGCAATATAATTGCAGGAATGTTCAGTTTTTCCAAGTCGCTTTTTTTCGAATTGGAGAATGAGGAGGAGAAAACGGTGCCGCAAGTAAGGTTTTGAATGAAACGCGCGCTATTCTTTCTTTTTTCCCTATGCATTCTTTTCCCGGGCTTTGCCCAGGAGGAGAAGGTATATACATTCCGCTCCCAGGTGACGGTTGATGTTTCCGGTTATATTTCGGTTCGGGAAGAGATCGGCATCTTTGCAGGAGGCAAGATTTTCAAACGGGGAATTACCCGTGCCTTGCCGCTGACCCGTTCAGACAAGGACGGTAACAGAGTGGCTGTGGAGTACGATATCGTGAGCGCCAGAAAGAATGGAGAGCCTGAACCCTTTTTCTCCGAACGTGAAGGAGACGACCGGATAGTCTACGTCGGGAAGAGTGATCGTCTCCTCGATGCCGGTTGGTACACCTACACCCTCGATTATATCACTTCCGGCCAGATCGTTTTTTTAGAGGAGTACGACGAGTTGAGCTGGAACGTAAATGGATTGTCCGACCATACGCTCGATACCGTCACTGTTGTTGTCCGGCTTCCCGAAGGGGCAGAGATAGTGAGCTACAGGTGTTATGTGGGAGAATACGGGTCGACAAAAGAGGATTGCAGGGCCGAAACGCTACCCGACGGGTCGCTCTATCTGGAAGCAGTATCGGTTGCCCCGCAGCAGATGTTGACCCTCTCAGTAGGTTTTGTTAAGGGTGTTGTCACCCCGCCGGCAACGGGCCGGAACCTCTACTCCGGACCGGTTCCGTCAACTTTTTTCGACAGGAATGGGTTGCCGATCGCAAGTGCGATCCTCTTTCTGTTGCTTCTGACCTACTACTTTTTTACCTGGAGGAGATATGGGGTCGACCCGCCAAGACCGGTGGTAATTCCTCAATTCTCACCGCCGGAAGGGCTCTCTCCCGCAAGTGTGGGGATGCTCCACAAAGAGAAGTACTGGAACGATCTGATAACGCCTGCCATCGTAAACCTTGCAGTGAAGGGGTTTTTGCGTATCAGCGAGAGCGAACGCCCGTCCCTGCTGCGCAGGAAGGATAGGGTATATACACTTGTCAGGCTAAAGGAGAAGGATGATACGCTTCCCCAGGAGGAGAGCCTGGTGTTGGAACGTCTCTTTAAGCAAGACAATGAAGTGGTGCTTGACGGGAAGTACAACGCCGCAATTGCGGAGCTGATGGACCATTTCAGGAGAGAGCTCAACCGTCAGTTCAGGCCCCTGTTGAGGGAGGGTGCCAACCGAAAATTCATGGTGCTGCCCTGGATCATCCTGATCTTCTATCTTTGTCTACTGTTTTATTTTGTGAGATTTGAACCGGTACGACAGGTGGGTCTCTACATTGTAGTGGCGCTGTTCTCCTTTCCGGTTGTGATACTCCTGTCGCTGATCCTGCGGAAAAGAGTAGGAAGATCCAGAATAGGGTGGTTCAGTTGCGCGTTGGGAGTTGCTTTGGGTATAAGTTCACTGAGTCTGCTGTTGATTTTCAGGGGAGATAGCCTCTCCATGAATGCAATCGGCTTTATTGTGGGCTTTCCGTTGATAGTCATTGGATTTATGGCATACAGTTTCCTGATCAGGCGGCCCGACGAGAGAAAACTCTACCTGCAATCGCAGATTGAGGGGTTGAAAATCTATATGGATACAGCTGAAGAGAAGTTGTTGCAGTTTTTTAATCCGCCGACGATTACTCCTGAAGTATTTGAACAGCTACTCCCTTATGCCATCGCATTGGGGATGGAAGATATCTGGGGAGAGAAGTTTGAAAAGAGGCTGCTGGGTTCCATGCAGCAGCCGCAACCCTATCAGCCGCCCTGGTTCGCAGGGACGGTCATGCCGCCTGCCCGTTTCGGACATATGCTCAGCAGCACCCTGTCAAACACCGTCAACCATGCGGCTACTCCTCCCCACTCCTCCAGTTCGGGCGGTGGAAACTGGAGCAGCGGCTCTTTCGGGGGCGGATTCTCTGGGATGGGCGGCGGAGGCGGCAGGGTAGGCGGTTGGTAGCCCGCTCACCTCCTGCAAATCTCCTTAAAGGCACACCATTCACAATTCTTCTCGTTTTGCGTCTGGGTAAAAGGGATATTCTGATCGAAAATTTCCAGCAGAACAGCATTCATTTTTTCAGTAAAAGCGGGGAGATGAACCGAAGCATCGGTGACAGGCTCCCCCTCGAAGGTGACGGTAGGGTTGTGTTCCCGGAAAATGTTCCTCAGGTAGTAGACGGCGGGGGAAACTGGGAAGGAGCTGTTGTAGAAAAGTGCATAGAAGAAAACCTGGAGCAGCTGATAGGGGCGGTTTGCCCTGCTGCCGTCGAAAAGCTGGTCGATATCCTTGAACTTGAGCTCACCTTTTCCCGATTTGTAGTCGATGATGCGAATATGCCCGGCTACCTTGTCTATCCTGTCGATACTCCCTTTCACGTTTACCGACAACTCATCGCTAACCTGGTAGACCGAGCGAAACCGGTGCTCGGAATCGATATATTCAAACGGTGTGAAGGCGGTGTCGAATCGGAGGGTCTGTTTAACATAATCCCGCAGAATCTCCCCGATCAGGTAGTGGTGTCCAGTGAGCTCACGCGGTTTCTCTTTCTGCCTGAAATAGTGTTCGGCAAAAGCTTGTTCGATCAGCCCGGTCAGATATTCGTCATTCTGGGCGATGGCATTCAATGTGTCTGGCACTACCGTTTTGTTCCTGTACCGGTTGTATATCTGCTGCATGATGGCGTGATACATGGTTCCAAACACGTCCGCCTCCACCGACTCCTGCACCTCCTTCTCTTCCGACAATCCTTCAACGGCCGAGAAATAGAACTGCAGGGGACAGTTGATGTAGTTGTTGACAAGTGAGGCGGAGAGGCAGGCATCCCCGCCGGCACGAAACTTCTGCAGCTTGCTCATCACTTCGGCTCTCTTCACAACCGAGACCGGTGAAACCTGTGGTGCCGATACATCATACGATACGGTTCGCTCTTCAATCCGGAAGTAATCGCCGTAGAGGTATTTCAACTGATGGAAATAGCGGCTTACCTCCCCACTCTGTATCTCCTCGTTACGTGTGTCGTAGAGCATATATACCCGTTTGGCGCGACTTATCATCCGGTAGAAATGGTAGGCGTAGGTGCTCTCCTGATGTTCGTAGGTTGGCAGCTCGAAAGCCTTGCGGAGGGTATAGGGAATAAACGAATTTGAACCATTCTTGAGCGGAAAAACTCCCTCGTTCATCGATAGGATGATCAGGTTCTCGAAGTCTATCACGCGCGTTTCCAGCACCCCCATCACCTGTAAGCCCGACAACGGTTCTCCCGAGAACGAAACGCTGAGGTTTTGGGTTAGTCGCTTGAACAGGCGGAAAAAGGTGTCGACCGATATCTCCCGTACCGGGGTGAGTGTCTCTTGCAGTCGGATTATCGACTTGTAATACTGGACAACAAATTCCCGTTCCAGGTCGATAGAGCGTGTGTCGCCTGCAACTTCTTCCTTGTCAGCCTCTTTTTCGGATGTGAGGTGACGGTAAATTTCAGACAAAATTATCTTGAGGTATTCGCTGGTCTCCTGCCAGTTTGAGATAGGTGAGAAGATATGCTTCAGGAAAGGGTGCACAGCCAGTTCCGAGGCTTTGATGAGAACGCGGTTGTGCTGTTGGATAAAGTATTTCAGCTCTTCAATTTCAGCTCTTGCGATGAGAGTCACCAGCGGATGATTGAGCACCGCCAGCACGAACCTGAAATAGAACGCCGTCTCACCATCCATCTCCCTGGTATTGTGATGGAGCTTGGCCAGGTTTTCCGTCAGGCTGGCTATGGCTGAGTGTTGCAGCGAATAGCCCATCGTAACGTTGATCTTTTCAATCTCCTGGGGGATGGAATAGAGAACGGGCAACAGCAGCTTCTCATCAGGTAACACGATCGCCGTGTTCAGAGCAGCGTCGGATCCGCCAATCTTATTTTCGCAGAGCAGCTGCGTCAGCAAACGGTTTACGATCTTTGCCTGTCCCACCCCGGAAGGGATTCCTATCAGGCTTATGGCGCTCTTTCCACTCTCCGGTTTGTCGGGGACGAGTTCCCGTTTTGAAGGGAAGTGGAGCTGATGCTCACGGATCCAACGGGAAGCACGGTTCTTTTTGTCGCGGACCAGCGGTGATTCGTAATCCCAATAGAAATCGGCTACACCCATTCCCTTCAGATAGTTCATCAGTGCCGTTTCGGAGGGAGTGAGTGCATTCAGGCCGACGAACACCAGTTCTGAAAAGGGAAGTTCCATCTCCTCCTTCCTCCTGGCCCGCTCGGCCACTTCCCGGAACATCATTCCCTCATAAGCATGCCCTTTCAACTGAAGGGCCTCCCGCAACGCGGTGTAGAGTTCGAACAGGATCTGCCACATCTCCAGGAACTCCTGTTTGGTCTCATTCCCTTCATAAGGCATGAAACTTGCCCAGAACCGGCGGATGGCATCCACCTGCTCTGGGGTGAGGTAGGAGAGATCGTCATCCATCGACTTCAGGTTGTGGATGTTCCTGAAAAGTTGCCGGGCATCTGCCAGGTGTTTGTCGAGGTCATTGAAGTCGTTCAGCAATATCTCCCCCCAGTAGAGAAAGTCATCAAAAGACTCTTCCGAACGGCTAATGCGGATGTACTCCCCGTACAGCATCACCAGCATCTCTGTCCTGTCGGCGATCCGGTAGACGGAGAGAGACTCGAACAGCTCCTGGATGGTAATGATGCGGGGAGAGAAAACCGGTTTTCCGGCAATCTCTGCCAGGTACTTCTGGAAGAAAACGCCGGCACGTTTGTTGGGGAAGACAAATGTCAGTCTGTATACCTCGTTTAGGTATTCAGAATAGAATGTTTCTGCTACTCGGTAGAGGAAAGGGATCATTACAGGCTGCAAATTTCAAGATATGCAAAGGTAAGAAAAATAACGACAAGGGGCAGGAAGGGTCAACCGGTTTTCATGAAAAGAGCCGCAAGGCAATCATCCTTACGGCTCTTCTGTGGTTTCATTCAATAGTATTAGCGATATCTCTCACAATACGCCTTGGGCCATCATGGCATCGGCCACTTTCATGAAGCCTGCAATGTTGGCACCTTTGACGTAATTGATATAATCTCCTTCCCTCCCGTGAGCAACACACTGTTCATGGATATCGTTCATGATCTGATGCAGCCATCTGTCCACCTCTTCATTGCTCCAGGAGATATGCATGGCGTTCTGGGTCATTTCCAGTCCGGAGCATGCTACCCCGCCTGCGTTTACAGCTTTGCCGGGGCCGAACAGAATCTTGTTCTCGATGAAGAAATCGACCGCCTCTGCCGTACAACCCATGTTGGATACTTCTGCCACAAGCATTACCCCATTTTCTTTCAGTTTCCTGGCATCCTCCAGGTTCAGCTCGTTCTGGATGGCACAGGGCAGTGCAATATCTACTTTGCGTTCCCATGGTTTCTTGCCGGGAAAGAACTCCGCATTCGGAAACTCGTCGGCATATGGGGCTACCACATCGTTCCCCGAATTCCTGAGCTCCAACATGTAATTGAATTTTTCGGGAGTGTTGATTCCCTCTTCGTCGTATATATAGCCGTCGGGACCGGAGATGGTGACCACTTTGGCTCCCAGTTCGGTCGCCTTCATGGTGGCACCCCAGGCAACGTTACCAAAACCGGATACCGCTACTGTTTTGCCTTTCAGATCGATGTTGTGGGTCTCGCACATCCGGTTTACAAAGTAGAGGGCTCCAAATCCGGTGGCTTCCGGTCTAAGCCGTGATCCTCCAAATGAGCGTCCCTTTCCTGTAAAAGTACCCGTATGTTCGCGGGCCAGCTTCTTGTACATGCCGAACATATAACCCACTTCGCGTCCACCTACTCCGATATCGCCGGCAGGAACGTCGGTGTCGGGACCCAGATCGCGCCAGAGTTCGGTGACAAAGGCCTGGCAGAAACGCATGATCTCTGCATCTGAACGACCTTTGGGCGAGAAGTCCGATCCCCCTTTTCCTCCACCCATCGGTAGTGTGGTCAGTGCATTTTTGAATGTCTGCTCAAACCCCAGGAATTTAAGGGTGGAGAGGGTTACTGAAGGGTGGAAGCGAATGCCCCCCTTGTAGGGACCGATGGCCCCGTTGAACTGAACACGGTAGCCGATGTTTACATGAACCTTTCCATTGTCGTCTACCCAAGGTACCCTGAAGGTGAAAATCCTGTCGGGTTCCACCATCCGTTCCACAATTCCCGCCTTCTCAAACTCCGGGTGCTGATTGTAAACCTCTTCGATTGAGGTCAATACCTCTCTAACCGCCTGTAGGTATTCACTCTCCCCGGGATGTTTGGCCTCGAGCTGTGTCATTATGTCATTTACTTTCATAATATTAAAAGTGTTTTAGTGTGATTCACTTGACAAAGGTAAGTAATAAATTGAAACTTTATCAAAGAATCGCCAAAAAAATAGAGAGAATGGCAAGCCTAATAACCAACTCTATAATAAAGGGATGGAGGATGTTCAAAATGCAGCTGAAGTAACAATCTGCCCTCCAAAAACCGTGTTGTTTGCAGGGTATATGTGCCATATTTAAAGTAAATTTGTATTTTTGTGTACAGAATATGTAGTAAACCGGAAATGGGAAAAAACAAGTTGTCGAAATTTGCGGATATGGCCACCTATCCGAATGTTTTTCAATATACCTTCTCTACATTGCAACAAGGAGGCTTTCCGCTCAAGGGGAAGTGGAGAACCGATTATTTTAGGAACGACAATCCGGTCGTGCTCGAACTGGGATGTGGAAAAGGAGAATACACGGTGGGACTGGCACAGCTGTTTCCCGAAAAGAACTTTATCGGGATCGATATAAAAGGGGCCCGGATGTGGACCGGTGCCACTCAGGCGTTGAATGAAAAACTGGCCAATGTGGCTTTTCTGCGTACCCATATCGAGCTGATCCACCATTTCTTTGCAGAGAACGAGGTGTCGGAGATCTGGATTACCTTTCCCGATCCGCAGATGTCCAAGGTCAACAAGCGGCTTACTTCCACCCGCTTCATGAGAACCTACAGTCAGATCCTGGGGGAGCGTGGTGAGATCCATCTGAAGACCGACAGCAACTTCCTTTATACCTATACCAAAGCCATGATCGAAGAGAACGGCCTGACGGTTTTAACGGACACCGATGATCTGTATGGATCAGGAATCTGCGATAAAGTATTAACTATTCAAACTTTTTATGAACAACAGTGGCGTGCGCGCGGTTTAACCATCAAATATCTCCGATTCCTGAGCCAGAAGAAGGAAAACTGGAAGGAGCCGGATATCAAGATTGAAAAAGATGAATACCGAAGCTTTGGCCGTGATGCCCGTCTCTAGATAAAAATGCATATGGCTATATATCCTCAATTGATTATCGACGCACTCAAACATGTGCGCTACCCGGGAACGGGACAGGATATCGTATCTGCCGGAATGGTGGAAGATGATATCCGTATTGACGGAATGAAGGTCAGTTTTTCGCTTGTCACCGAAAAACAGCACGACCCGTTCATCAAGTCGCTGGTCAAGATGGCTGAACAGGCAATTCTAACTTATGCCGATCCCGATATCGAGATTAAGGGCAACATCTCGGTGAAGTCGAAACAGCCGCCGAGGCCAGCTCTGCCCGAACTGTTGCCTGAAGTGAAGAACATTGTTGCCGTGGCATCTGGAAAGGGAGGAGTGGGGAAGAGCACCGTGTGCACGAACCTGGCCATTGCACTTGCCCAGAAGGGTTACAAGGTGGGATTGCTCGATGCCGATATTTTCGGCCCATCTGTCCCCCGGATGCTTGGTGTTGAAGATGTTCCCGTCTATACTGAGAATGTTGACGGTCGGGATTTGATAGTTCCCGTTGAGAATTACGGAATCAAGATGCTTTCCATCGGATTTTTCGTCAAGAAGGAGGATGCCGTGGTATGGCGCGGTGCCATGGCGAGCAATGCGCTGAAACAACTTATTGCCGATGCCGACTGGGGCGAACTGGACTATTTTCTGATCGACTTCCCTCCGGGGACGAGTGATATCCATTTGACACTGGTTCAGACTCTTCCCATTACCGGAGCCGTTATAGTAAGTACTCCGCAGGAGGTGGCCTTGGCCGATGCCCGTAAGGGGATCAGCATGTTCACGGGGGAGAAGGTGAATGTGCCCATCTTGGGGCTGGTAGAAAACATGGCATGGTTTACTCCTGCCGAATTGCCCGAAAATAGATACTATATCTTTGGAAAGGATGGATGTAAGCAGTTGGCCGAACAGAACGGATATGCCCTGCTGGGTCAGATTCCCATCGTACAGTCCATCAGGGAGGGGGGCGACGACGGACAACCGGTGGCGCTTAATCCCGATACCATTACAGGCATGGCTTTTGCCCATCTGGCCGATAATGTGGTGGAGGCGGTTGAAAAACGCAACCGGGAACTGCCTAAAACAGGAATTGTGGAGGTAACGACAAGATGAAACACCCCCTGCAACAGTTTAATTTTTGCCCCAAGTGCGGTTCACCGCACTTTTTCGAGAACAACATGAAGTCGAAGAGGTGTGCGGAGTGCGGATTCACCTACTACTTCAATTCGTCTGCGGCAGTTGTGGCGCTGATTGAAAATGAAAAGGGTGAACTGTTGATCGCCAGGAGAGCAAAAGAGCCGGCAAAGGGAACCTTCGATCTCCCTGGCGGATTTGTGGACATGTATGAGACGGCGGAAGAGGCTGTTGTCCGCGAGATCCAGGAAGAGACGGGATTGTTGATCTCTGCGCCACACTACCTTTTCTCCATTCCGAATATTTACCTATATTCGGGATTCGAAGTGCACACGATGGATCTTTTCTTTCGATGCAGGGTGTCGGATGTAAGTGAGATGAAGCCGATGGATGATGTGTCGGACCTCTTCTTTATCAAAAAAGAGAGACTTCATCCGGCCGATTTCGGACTGGTCTCAATCCGTAAGGGAATTGAAAAGATATTGGCAGATATTTAGAATTTAATGAGTCTGTAAAAAAAATTGAAGTGAATCTGATTGACGCATGAAATGAAAGGAGTGCCTGTTCATTCCGGTAGAGAGCATATCGGGTTTTATGCGAACCGTTGAAAATAAATAATTTTAGTCGTATGAAAAAAACGATCTTCCTGTTATCATTTGTCCTTGCAATACACCTGACAATGGCACAGCGGACAGTTTACCACCACCAGCCCCTGAAGCTATTCAACCAGGGAAAGGAGATGTTTCTGGAGGGAAACTACACCGGTGCCCAGGAGTTGTTATTGCAGTATGTTCCGGTAAGCAGCGACCGTCTGCTTAAGGAGGAGGCGAAATATATGATTGCCGTTTCATCCTTCTACAAGGGGGTGGAGAATAGCGGTGACCGGATGAAGGAGTTCCTGGACGAGTATCCTGAATCTATCTACCACCATAGATTGAAATTTTTGATTGGCTCTTCTCATTTTGATAAAAAAGAGTGGAAACTGGCCCGTTTCTGGTTCGATCAGGCCGATCTGGATTACCTGATACCGGCAGAACAGGAGGAGTTCAGTTTCCGGAGCGCCTATGCCAATCTGCAACTGGGCAACAGGGAGGAGGCCTACCGGCTCTTTGGCCTGCTCTCGAAGAACAGCAGAAAATATCGTGATGCCGGCAATTTCTACGCAGGGTATATCGATTATTCTACCGGTAAATATGAAGCAGCCCTGAGCCGTTTCGAGTCACTGCGCAACCATCCCGAGTTCGGGGAGCAGGTAGCTTTCTACTCTGCGCAATCCACCTTCTTCAATAACAGACTGGATGAAGCTGTCCGTCTCGCGGAATCGTTTCTGAACAGCTATCCGCGCAGTGAACACGCTACCGAGATGTACCGCATACTGGGCAACAGTCTCTATCGTCAGGGAAAGACAACTACTGCCATCCCCTATTACGAGAACTATTTTGCCGCCACTGCCCAACCGTTGCGGGGGGATGCCTATTTCATGGGACTCTCCTACGTGGAGGCCAGAAAGTATAACGAAGCGGTACAAATGTTTCAAAAGGCGGTTGGCGAACGGGATGCGCTTACCCAAAACGCTCTGTTGCAAATAGGACAAACCCGTTTGAAGCTGGGAGAGAAGCAGCAGGCGCAAATGGCTTTTGAAGCTGCTTCACGCGACAATTTCGATCCGAAGGTCCGTGAAACCGCCATGTTCAATTATGCTCTGCTGGCACATGAAACCAACTTTTCGGTCTTCAGCGAGTCTATCACGCTTTTCGAAAATTTCCTCAAGGAGTTTCCCGCTTCACCATATACCGATCAGGTAAACGATATTCTGGCGGAGACTTTTCTCACCACCAAGGATTACCAGGCAGCCCTTGCGGCCATAAACCGCATATCGCGACCCGGTCGCCGTATCCTGGAGGCAAAACAGATGGTCCTTTTCCAGCTGGGAGCTCAGGAGTTTATCAATGGCGACATGAACGGGGCGGTACAATATTTCAACAATGCCATTGGCATGGGTGATTATGATCTTAAAGCCCGGAACAACTCCTATTACTGGCGTGGTGAGGCACATTATCGTATGGGCAATTATCCGAATGCTGCTTCCGATTTTCAGGTTTTCACCCAAAAGGCATCACCGGCCGATGAAAACTATGCCATGGGCTGGTATAACCTCGGTTACGCCCGATTCAAGCAAAACCAGTTCTCATCGGCAGTCGCTGCATTTCAGCAATATGTTGCTGCCGAGAACAACAAGAGCCGGATTGAATTTGCCGATGCCCATAACCGGATAGGCGACTGCTACTACTATAACCGCAATTTTGCGGAAGCAGAGCGTTTTTACAGTGTAGCCGCTGCGGCCAACCCCGCTGCGGCCGATTATGCAGCTTACCAGAAGGCATTCGTGATGGGACTGCAACGCAATTACCAGGGCAAGGTAGATGCGCTGGACGATCTGATGCGTCGTTATCCCAACTCCCAGTATATCGATGATGCCCTCTACGAAAAGAGTCGCGCACTGGTGATGATGAACCGTGAAGGTGAAGCGATAAACGTATTGCAACAGCTGGTCTCGAACTATCCCAACAGTGCCTTGTCGAGCCAGGCCGGCATCCAGTTGGGTCAACTCTATTATAATACCGGAAATTACCAGAACAGCATCACTGCATACAAGAATGTGATCTCCAAATTTCCCGGTACGGACGATGCCAAAACCGCCCTGTTGTCGCTCGAAACTGTCTACAGTGAACTCAATGACATCGAGTCATATGTCAACTACGCCAACTCGTTGCCGGGAGGAATGCGTATCACGGTGTCGCGCCAGGATTCCCTCACTTACCTGGCTGCCGAAAGTGTCTACATGCGCGGGTCCAAGTCAGAAGCCGAATCGGCCATGCTGCGTTACCTGCAAAGTTATCCCAACGGAGCTTACCATACAGATGCCAACTACTACCTGGGACTCATTGCCGACGGGAATGGCAACAAGCAACAGGCTGCATCCTATTTCAGAAAAGTGGCCGATGCCAACAGTGTCAAATACCTCGACGATGCGTTGATCTATCTCTCAGCTTACGAATATAACAACGGGAACCTTAATCAGGCGCTGGCCGATTACTCCAGGCTGGCAAACTCCGGTCGGAACCAGAATAGCCAGCAAACGGGACAGATGGGTATTGTCCGCACACAATACCGGTTAGGCAGCTACCACGAGGCGGCACGAGCGGCAACAACCCTGCTGGCCAATGCCAACCTTTCGCCCGAAGTGTCTGCAGAGGCAAGATACCTGCGAGGAAAATCGCTACAGCAGGTCAACGAGGTGGAGAAAGCGATGGAGGATTTCCAGCTTCTCGCACAGGATACCCGAAACGTATATGGAGCCGAGGCGCAATTTATCCTCGCCGATACCTACTACCGGTGGAAGTCGTACGACAGGGCCGAATCGCAGGTGAAGGCGTTCATGCAGAAGGGCACGCCCCATCAGTACTGGATGGCCCGTGCACTGATTGTCCTGTCGGATACCTACAGGGCAAAGGGTGATGAATTCCAGGCCAAACAATACCTTGAAAGCCTGAAGAACAATTATAAAGGTGCCGAGGCTGATATTCAGCAAATGATCAACGAGCGATTAAGCAATCTATAACTTTCAATTGAAAACGGATGATGAAAAAGACAATATACAGTATAGCCCTGTTACTGGTTTCGACCGGGGTTTTTGCACAACAACAGGATTCGTTGTTGCGCCGTCAGATGGAGCTGCAACGTGAGTTCAACCCCACACTGCAGGATGCCAACAAGATCAATTCATTGCCGGCAGTTCCGCAACCTGCAATCAAGAAGGCCAATACCGGTTATTCATCATGGGCAGGCAGAACTACCCCGCCGTTGGAAATTGCTGTTCCCAATCCGGCCGATATAATGACGGCTATCCCTTACAATACGAAAAGGGGATATGTTTCGCTTGGTGCCGGAAATTATGCCAATATCGACGGAGTCCTTGGATACCGGCTGGTGGAAAACGAAAAGAACAGTCTGACAGTCAATTTTCTGCACAGTTCAACCGGAGGTGACATCTCCTACGTGCAGGAGAGTGAGCCGGCCGACAACAAGGCCTTTTTTATGGAGAATGCGGGACAGCTCCGATACGGACATCTTCTCAGTACATTCAAGCTTGATCTCAAGGCAGCCTATTCGCACACCGCGTTCAACTATTACGGCAATACTTTCGGGAACGACCGTCATTACGACAATGAGAACCAGACGCTGGGCGTTTTCAACCTGGGATTGGGGATGGAGTCGGACAGATCGGACCGTGTCAATTACAGCGGATCTTTCGATTACCGGAACTTCGCCACCGGCTATGGTCTCACACCGACGAGTGACGGACTGAAGGGAAATTATATCGATTTGGGAATAGGAATCGACAAGCCATACCAGGAGGGTGACACCCGGGTAGGGGTTGACGGTAAGTTCCTCGGCGTTTTCTATTCGGGAGAGTTTGACAACCTCTCCATCTTGAGTGCCAATCCTTTTGTCGCATTCAGCGGATTGAGCTGGAAAGCCCGTTTGGGAGCCGACCTGCAGTTCCAGATGTCTGGAGGCACAAAATTCAGGGTTGCACCGAATGTTGAGCTGGACCTGAAGGTGGCCGACCACTCTTCCCTCTACGCAAACATAAAGGGGGGGATCGACGATAACAGTTTTCTCGATGTGATGAGCGAGGTGCGTTACGTGACACCGATGACACAGGTGAGATCATCATTCTCGATTGTCGATCTCGAGGCCGGAGCCAGGATAGGCGAGGTCAGCGGATTCAGGTTTGATCTTTTTGGCGGATTCAGGAAAACCGACGACGACCATTTGTGGATCATGGATGGATGGATCTATAACGGAGCAGCAGATATGCCGGTTCTGTTCAGAGAGTCGTTGAAGCCTCTTTACACAAACCTGGCGCATACCCATGTTGGAGGAATGATCCGTTCCAATATCTGGTCGCCTCTCGATCTATCGGTACGGGTAAAAAAGAGTATCTACACTGTTGAGGAGACCGGCATCACCGATGCAAAAGCTTACGGCAAACCGGGATTCGAAGCCGGCATTCAGGCCACATATGCTGTCATGAGCAACCTGGAGCTCTTGCTCAACTATTATTTTGCCGGCGACAGATGGTCTTACTTCAACGACGACAACGTGAAGATGGACAACATCAACGACCTCAATCTCGGAGCCCATTACAATATCAATGAATCGTTCTCTATTCAGTTGAAGGCCAATAATCTGTTGCTCCAGAAGTATGATATCTGGTACGGATATCCGGCGCAGGGATTTAACGTGATGGGGGGATTCACATTCAAGTTCTAAGCAGAGAGGCTCATATCCTTAACAATACTTGAGATGAATAGAGACAAAAAAAGCAGGCAAATGAGATCTTTTGTTGTATTGCTGCTGATGACACTCTATTTTCCGGTTTCCGGACAATCGCAAAGATGGAAAGGTTATCCGGATAAAACTTACGACCGGGACCTGTTGAAACACTTTGCTTCGCCACCTGCCGGCTACGGCAATGTCCCCTTCTACTGGTGGAACGGCGATTCGCTCAGGAGAGAGCGACTGCAGGAGCAGTTGGAGATTCTCTCCTCGGCTGCAGTCGACGGTTTTGCGGTCAGCTATATCCACACCTCCCCGCGTATCGATACACTGGAGAACAAAAATGGGTACGGCCTTTTTGGTATGACCGAGCCGGGAGTACCGCCGGTCTTCTCCGAGGAGTGGTGGGAGATCTGGAACTGGTTCTCGGGTGAAGCAGGTCGACGCGGTCTGGGTGCCGGTCTCGACGATTATACGGTGGGTTGGCACGGCAATGGCTACTATCCGGATGAACTGGACACAGTGGCGCTCTTCCGGAACTACAAGGGTGAACTGGTAATCAAGGTGGACACTCTCAGGGGAGGCGAAACCTACGATATGCCTGTTCCAGATAATCTCTTGACTGTCGTGGCGTGGCCAGGCAAGGTGGTGCTCTCCGACAACATCCAGGGAGGACGCATCCGGTGGAGTGCCCCGGGTAAAGGAGTCAGCCAGGTCTATACCATCACTACCGCCCCGGGCTACGTGATACATCCCGAACATGGCAATAAGCTGCTGGATGTATATTTCAACCGTTTTGAACAGAAAATGGATGATGCAGGCCGTGCGGGGATGAACTATTTTTTCCAGGATGAACTTGCATATCCCATCCGTGTGCTCACCTGGTCGGACGATTTCAGCGAGGAGTTTATTCGCAGAAAAGGGTACGACATCGTTCCCTACCTGCCGGCATTGAAAGCGTGGATAGGTCCCGTCACCCCCCGTATCCGGATGGATTATTGTGAAGTGTTGATGGACCTCTCCGAGGAGCGTTACTATAAACCGATCTACCAGTGGCATGCCGACAGGGGGTTGATGTACGGTTGCGATAACCTGGGCAGGGGAAAAGAGCCGGTGGCGTATATCGACTATTTTAGGGCAATGTCGTGGTTCACCGCACCCGGAAACGATGCGCCTGCCAGAGGGTCGAGCTTCCTTGAAACTAAAGTCTCCAGCTCCATTGCCCACCTTTACCGTCGTCCCCGTACCTGGCTTGAGGCGTTTCATAGCATGGGCTGGGGCAGTTCGGGGGCGTGGCTGACAGACCAGATCGACCACCATTTTATTGCCGGCGGAAACCTGGTCTGCATGCATGGACTTTACTACTCCACCCATGGAGGATGGTGGGAGTGGGCTCCACCCGATTTCCATTTCCGGATGCCATACTGGTCCCACATGAAACGTTGGCTCGACTATACCGAACGGATGAGCTTCCTGCTGAGCCAGGGTTCGCATGTGTGTGATATTGCACTGATCTATCCCACTGAGGCAATACAGGCCTATCCCTCAATGAAACCCGACAGTGTGTTCGATCTGGCGTTGAAATTGAGCAATGGAGGACTGGATTTCGACTTTGTCGATTTCCGCTCCCTGAGGGAGGCCAATATCATCGGTCGCGAACTGCAGATGGCAGACGAACGCTACAAGATATTGATCATGGCCGATATGCAGGCGATGCATCACTCCTCACTTCTACAGGCATTGGCATTCTACCGTGCAGGGGGGATCGTGCTGGCTACGGGTAAGCTGCCCAAGGCCACCACTTCAAAAGGGGAGGATGATCCAGAGGTGGAGACGATACTCCGCGAACTGTTTGGTCTCACTGCCGCCGAAGCTGCTGAAGGAAAAGCGGGAAAGAAACAGGTGAATGGTGCCGGCGGTGTGGGGTGGTATATTCCAGATGCACCGGAACGGGAAATTGCCGGTCTGATTACTCCCGACTTCCAGCCGGAGCATGGTGCCGGTAAGGTGCTGCACCGCAGGGTAGGCGACAAGGATATCTATATGGTGAAGGATGTGGAGAAGGGAAGTGAATCTTTTTTCCGGGCTACCGGTCGTGTCGAGTTGTGGGACGCCCACAACGGTACCGCACAGGTCTGTCCCGTATTGTCGCAGGATGAGAGTGGAACCCGCATCCGGATGAACCGGGAGACGGGAAACTCCTACCTGATTGTTTTCTCGCCCGGTGAGCCGCTGATGGCGGATGAGGAGAGTAAAACCTTGCAGCTGAGACAAACGGTTGCCCTGGAAAAGGAGTGGCAGACTGAACTGCTGCCTACTCTTCAGAACAAGTGGGGAGATTTCCGCTTCCCGGCTTTTGACGGTATGATTGGGGCCGAAGCCCGGACCTTCCGCTTTACACCGGACAACGGCGTCGCCGGTGACTGGATGAAACCCGACTATGATGACAGCAAGTGGGAGGAAGGTATCTACGGTTACGGTCCCCAATTCATGACAAGTGCAGATGGAACTCCCTGGATACCGCTCTCCTTCTCCTGGCAGTATGGAGTATGGGATAATCCGGGCGCACAGGGGTATCACGGTTTGAAAGGAAAGGTGGACGACCGCTTCCTTATCCTGGACAAGGGGGAGAATCAACGGTTCAAAACCCATCTCTACGCTCCTGAGAAGGGCTCCTACCGGATCGTTTCCGAGGGGGTTATACCCAGCCAAATACGGATCGATAGCCGGGAGGTCAACGGAGTTGTCCACCTGAAGAAGGGGTGGCACCTTCTGGAGGTTCAATACGACCGATCGGAACAGGTGGAGTATAAGCCCCGTACAGGATTGTATAACGATACACGTCGGCGGGGAATGGTGCTTCTCTACCCTGAAGGGGTGCCAATACCGGAGAAGCCGTCCCGTTATGCTGAAGCGGTGTCGTCGCGCTGGGGTGCCGGAGGCCATTTGATGTACGACCCTTACGGCGGTGCTTACCACAAGTGGATCTATCGCTTTAAAGCGGTGCCGGGACTGGAGGAGATGACCATGGCGTTGCATGGTGAATTGACCGACCTCTGGATTGATGGGGAACCGGTTGCAAAGAGCCGGATCCACCATATGGGTGATCACCGTTACCGGGTGGTATTGAGTGAGAAGAGAGAACGAACTGCAACAGTCGCCTTCCGGGTGCGTACGGAGATCGGATATCAAGGCACGGCTGTTTTGTGTGGCCCGATAGAGCTGAAGACATCTACGGGACTGATGAAGAGCGGTGATTGGTCGCAGGAGGGGGCGCTTCGCCACTACTCTGGCGGGATCCGTTATCGTCAGTCGTATGAACTGGAGAAGATAGAAGGGGCCAGGCAGGTGATGCTAAGTCTGGGCGATGTGATAGCCACCTGTGAAGTGACGGTCAACGGCCAGTCGGCCGGGGTCCTGATCAGTCCTCCATACGAATTGGATGTTACCGAAATGGTGAAAGAGGGTGCAAACGAGATCGAGGTACTGGTATACAGTACCCTTTCGAACCACTATCAGACCATTCCCACCCCTTATCGTGGAGATCCCGGAGCCGGACTGATCGGTCCGGTGTCGCTGTCGGTATATGAGTGAACTTCTCGCTCCTTTTCTATCCACTTCAGGGTGTAGTTGAGGTTTATGTATTTCTCCTTCAGATCTTGTGGAATATAAAAATATTGGTTAGACGCTTCGTACCCGATGGCAGGATTGCGTAGAACCAGGGGGAGCAGCTCCTTCACATGGAGCATCTCATCCCTTACACACTCTTCCATGATCTTGAGGCTGTTCAGCCGGCGGGCCTCTTCTGTCGCCTCGAGGTATTTGTTGCGCTCCCTGATAAATGTCGCTTGAGTTGCAACGGACGAGAAATGAAGATGGATCACTTTGGCCAGTTCCATCTCCCTCCGGATGGATGTGCGGTTTTTTCTCTCACAGAGACTCAACGCTTCTCCCAACTCATGATAACCCTGCTCAAATCCTTCAGCCACCTTCCTGATCTGTCCGATCCAGGTATCGGTAGGGTAGATGGCGCGCCACGATGCCAGGTCGTCATAAGGAAGACCAACCATCGTGGCTTTATAGCCGGTTGGCCGGGTATGAAACAGGTTGGCTGCCCCCATATGTTGAGGTCCGTTATACAATGTACCAATATGGTAAGGGTATTCTGCAAATCCGGATGAGAAACAGTGCCATGCATTTCGGATATGGGGAGCAGATTTTTTATCGTAGTACCGGGCGGCAAACCGGACCAAATCGGCTTGCTGCGGATTATTGAACACCTCCTGAAACAGTGCCATGTTCTTGGAAGGATATCCGCCAACACTCCAGCTGAACATGATACCGTCGATCGATTCGTCCGACAGGTTCCCGGCATGTTCTGCAATCAGATCCATGGCCGGTATCAGGGGCACAGAACCCACTTCCCAGCTTGTATTGACCTGAATCTTGGCGACAATCTTCAATCCGGCCTCTCTGGCCCATTTCCAATATTGCAGCGCACGGGGCCCCGGGCCGACAGAGGATATGGAGTATTCGCCCACTCTTGATTCAATGCCTCCCCGTTCAATTGGCAGAGACCATTCGCTTACTGACATGAGCCAGGCATCCTTGGGCAATTGGCGGATAATCTTTTCTGCCTGATTGTCGTCCCATCCCCAATCATATACAAGCACATTGGCGGCGGGATTACCCTTTTTGACCCCTTCGAATATGGCCCGATTGACTTCGGCAATAATCTTGTCGTAGGGGAGCTCCTTGCACCTTCCGCACTGGGTATGTCTTCCGTGCGATGCACAGTTGGTCAGGTTTTCAGATGCCGTGATGGTAAACACTCCTCCCAAACCGGGTACGGAGCTGAATACCTTTTCAAACGAATCTCTCAGCCAATCGTGAACGATCCTGTTTGAGGTGCAAAGGGAGTAGAGGTCTCCACCCTGTCCTCCCTTTACTCCGATCAGCTCTTTTCTCTCCTGGCTGTCAAAGAACTCTTCAGGCATCGCCCGAGGCTCATTTACATATAGATAGACTTTTATGCCATATCTGTCGGCTCTTTGAACCAGCTTGTTGAGGTTCCCGATCCTCTCTGCATAATCTTCATCTCCGGGAAGGATACCGGAAGGGGGAACCAACGTTCGCAGTACCGTATGAACCCATACGGCATTGATTCCCTTTTCGGAGAGTCGTTTCAACAGGAAATCGGGATAGGAGGAGATCTCCGGATCTTTCAGCGGATCGCCGAATTCAGCAAAATAGGAGAAGACCATCCGTATTGCGAGGTTACTCTTTTCTCTCATTTCCCATCCACTCTCCTCCGACGACATATCCCTGGTAAATGCAAAACGTGCCGTTTCGGGGACGATGACCTTGTCAAGCTCCCTTAGCCAATTCGAGATGCTGGCTGCCTGCTGTTGCATCTGCAGCGAGGGTTCACGGTAATACAACGGGGTGCAGTAAGGTTTCAATTGACCCAGCTTTACAAAAAGAAAGTCATCCTCAATCAGTCTCCAGGCAAGTTCCTGTCGGCTCATCCCCAGCAAGACCAGCAACTGTTCATAGGGCAACAGGTGCCAGTTGTGCCTCAATACAGTAATGTAGCCTTTGGGACCGCTCCATATCGGGTCAATTCCCTTCTGTCTCTCCAGTCCCATGGACAGGGCTATCTTCTCTACATTCTCCACAGTCGTATTCAACACCTCTGCCAGCCGCAGAGCAGGAACCGTTGTCCAGTTACGCCAGATGAATGCATGCATCCTGCTGGGGAAATGTGTAAACTCAATGGCCGGAATCGGGGAGTGATCCCCCGGGAGCTCAGGCTGTTCAACGGGTTGGGAATAGGTTCCCAGACAAAGTGCCGAAAAAAGCAAGCAGAGTACAATTTCTCTCTTCATGACATCAGTATATCTCGCTGTTTTATTCTCCAAGGTCATTTTTTGCCATTAAAAGTAGCACAATTTTCTCAAAGTTCATACGAATGCAGCAATGAAAGCAGCTGGGTTGACAAAGCCTCTCTGCTCAGCTCTTCTCTTCCCGAGTGAAAAACGGCTCTCATCGCTCTCTTTTGCATTTTTTTTTCGCAATAATGGTTGGAATATGTATTATTGAAAAAGAAAAATGTCACTAATAACGTGAAGTTTCATCTTTATGATTAATTTTGCGCGATAATTGAGATGGGTGAAGCAAAAGAAAGTATCAACAAGACATTATGAAATTTACAAAGATGCATGGAACCGGTAATGACTATATCTATGTCAACGGTTTCGTGGAAAAGATAGAGAATCCATCGGAGCTCTCGAGGAAGTTGAGCGACAGGCACAAGGGGGTAGGTTCCGATGGTTTGGTCATGATATTGCCTTCTGAAAAATGTGACTTCAGGATGCGCATGTTCAACTCCGACGGGTCTGAATCGGAGATGTGCGGCAATGCATCGCGGTGTGTCGGGAAGTATGTTTACGAGAAGGGGTTGACCGACAAGACCGAGATTACGCTGGAAACCCTGGCCGGCACCAAGGTGTTGAGACTTTGGTTGAATGAGAGGAAGAAGGTGGAAAAAGTAACTGTGGATATGGGCGTTCCCGTTTTTGATGCACCCTCCATCCCCGCTACGTTTGAACAGTGGCCTGTAATAAGATATCCGTTGCCGGTTGGTGAAGATGGTATCTATGAGGTTACCTCTCTTTCAATGGGGAACCCGCACGCTGTGCTCTTTCTTGAGAAGATTGATGAGCTCAATCTTCCCGTAATCGGGCCGATCATTGAACACTCCCCATTTTTCCCCAACCGGACCAATACCGAATTTGTGGAGGTGGTGCCGGGCGGTTTGAAGATGCGCGTTTGGGAGCGCGGGGCCGGCGAGACGATGGCTTGTGGTACCGGAGCCTGTGCTGCGGTGGTTGCGGCCGTTCTTAACGGAGTGGCCGACCGGAAAACAACTGTGCAATTGAGGGGTGGCAGCTTGGAGATTGAGTGGAACGAAGAGAGTAATAGGGTCTACCTGACTGGAGATGCAGTGACTGTATTTGAAGGAGAGACTGAATTGGAAAACTGATTTTATGCCTACTATAAACGAGAACTTTATTAAAATTCCCGCTACCTACCTTTTTTCAGAGATTGCCCGGCGGGTATCGGCATACCGGTCTGAACACCCAGATGTCGATATTATCCGCATGGGAATCGGAGACGTGACACTGCCCCTGCCGGATGTCTGCGTGGATGCGATGATAAAAGCTGCCGAAGAGCAGAGGAGTGTGGCCACGTTCAGGGGATACGGTCCCGAGCAGGGTTATGATTTCCTTCGTAAGGCAATTGTGGAGAACGATTTTCAAGCGTTTGGAATTGAGGAGGACGAGGTCTTTGTTAGCGATGGAGCCAAGAGCGATACTGGTAACATTGGCGATATCTTTAGCCGGGACAACAAGGTGGCCATTACCGATCCGAGTTATCCGGTATATGTGGATACCAACGCCATGGGTGGACGTGCCGGCCAGTTTCTGAACGGGCAGTGGAGCGGCCTGGTATATTTGCCCTGTAACGAGTCTAACCGTTTTGTTCCGGAGTTACCTGCCGGGAAAGTGGATATCATCTATCTCTGTTATCCCAATAATCCGACCGGTACTGTGCTTACAAGGGAGCAGCTGGCTGTCTGGGTCAATTATGCACGTGACAAGGGAGCAGTTATCCTTTTCGATGCCGCCTATGAGGCCTTTATCTCGGAGAAGGATGTACCACACACCATTTATGAGATTGATGGGGCCAAAGAGGTTGCGATCGAATTCAGGAGCTTTTCCAAGACTGCAGGATTTACCGGAACCAGATGCGGTTATACGGTTGTCCCCAAATCTGTCAAGGCGCTTTCTGAAAACGGGGAGCGTGTAGCCCTGAATAAACTCTGGCTCCGGAGGCAGACCACCAAGTTCAATGGAGTATCCTACGCCGTGCAGCGTGCTGCAGAAGCAACCTATACCCCGGAAGGGAAGAGACAGGTCAGATCGCTTATTGATTATTATATGGACAATGCCCGTATTATCCGCCAAGCGCTTCAGTCGATAGGGATGAGTGTCTATGGCGGAGTGAATGCTCCGTATATCTGGGTGAAAACACCCGACAGGATGGGGAGTTGGGATTATTTCGATTATCTGCTGAAGGAAAAGGGGATTGTCTGCACGCCCGGGGCCGGATTTGGCGCCTCAGGCGAAGGCTTTGTGAGATTCTCCGCATTTGGGGAGAAGGAGCGGATTGTGGAGGCGACCCGAAGGTTGCTGCGCTGATTTCATATCTGCGTTTTGCAAAAGGGGGCGTGTCACTTTTTACCGGCACGCCCCTTTTTGATATGGTGTGGTTGTAAACGACCGGCAGCGGCTCCTCTCCATAAAATAAATCGATGGCTGACACTAACAAAACGATATATTTTAGTTAAAATAAAAGAAAAGTGTCGCAAATCTTGTGTAAAAAAATCAAAGTGTTTATCTTTGTGTGTTTAATTTGGCAAAACGATATAAAATATTGGCCTGATAAAAAATATTGAAGCTAACTCATTAAAATAGAATCATTATGTCAACTTTGAGATTCAGTGCAATTGTGGAGGCATCGAAGCGCCTTCCGGTGATGGGAGAGACTCCCAAGGGACAACCGTCGGATTATTATGGCAAGTATGTCTTTAATCGCAGGCAGATGGCCAAATACCTGTCCAAGGATACGATTAAAGTTATTGTGGATGCCATTGATGAAGGAGTAACGCTACCCCGCGAAATTGCTGAACATGTTGCGGCGGGGATGAAAATGTGGGCAATGGAGATGGGTGCAACCCATTATACGCACTGGTTCCAACCGCTGACAGACGGTACGGCGGAAAAGCATGACAGCTTTATTGATTATGCCGGAGCCCCCGGCGGAGATATCATCGAGAAGTTTTCAGGTAAATTGCTTGCACAGCAGGAACCGGATGCGTCGAGTTTCCCCAGCGGAGGTATCCGGAATACCTTTGAGGCCAGGGGATACACCGCCTGGGATCCTTCGTCGCCCGCCTTCATTGTAGACGATACCCTTTGTATCCCGACGGTTTTCATCTCCTATACGGGTGAAGCTCTCGATTACAAGACCCCGTTGTTGAAAGCGCTGTCGGCTGTTGACAAGGCTGCAGTAGAGGTTTGCCGGCTCTTCGACCCGAAAGTGAAAAAGGTCTATTCCTACCTGGGTTGGGAACAGGAGTACTTCCTTGTCGACCAAGCCCTCTATGATGCCCGGCCCGATCTTCACCTCACCGGCAGGACATTGATGGGGCACGAGAGTGCCAAGAACCAGCAGCTGGAGGATCACTATTTTGGATCGATACCGCCCAGGGTAGCAGCATTCATGAGGGAGGTGGAGTTTGAAGCATATAAATATGGCATTCCGTTGAAGACCAGGCACAACGAGGTGGCACCCAATCAGTTTGAGCTGGCGCCTGTTTTCGGTGAGACCAACCTCTCCGTCGATCAGAACCTGCTGGTTATGTCGTTGATGGACAGGATAGCGGCCAAGCATCATTTCAGGTTGCTCCTTCACGAAAAACCGTTTGCCGGAATCAACGGATCGGGCAAGCACAACAACTGGTCGCTGGGAACCGATACCGGTGTCGGTCTCTTTACTCCCGGCAAGACCCCGCGTGAAAACCTGCAGTTTATCGTGTTTGTCGTCAATACGTTGATGGCCGTTTACAAGAATAACGGGCTGCTCAAGGCGTCAATCATGTCGGCTCAGAATGCACACCGTCTTGGTGCAAATGAAGCTCCGCCCGCCATTATCTCCGTTTTTCTCGGAACACAGATTTCTGCCGTTCTCGACAAGATTGAAGAGAGCTCAGAGGATGACGAGATATCGGTAGATGAGTTTCAGAAGATGAAACTGGGTGTTGCCCATATTCCCGAGGTGCTGATCGACAATACCGACCGTAACCGTACATCACCGTTCGCATTTACGGGCAACCGCTTTGAGTTCCGTGCCGTAGGTTCGTCGGCAAACTGCGCTTCGGCGATGACGGCATTGAATGCCGCGGTAGCGATGCAGCTGATCGAGTTCAAAAAAGAGATTGACGAGAAGATGAAATCGGGAATGAAAAAGGAGGAGGCGATCTACGATACGCTCCGTCATTATATCAAGGCTTGCAAGTATATCCGATTCGACGGAAACGGATATTCCGACGAGTGGAAAGCTGAGGCCAAAAGACGCGGTCTGGATTGCGAAACAAGTGTTCCGTTGATCTATGACAACTATCTCAGCAAGCAGTCGGTCGAACTTTTTGAGACCATTGGAGTATTGAGCGAACGGGAGCTCCATGCCCGGAACGAAGTGAAATGGGAAACTTACACCAAGAAGATCCAGATCGAAGCCCGCGTTCTTGGCGACCTCTCCATCAATCATATCATTCCGGTGGCTACAAAGTACCAGACAATGCTACTGGACAATGTATATAAGCTGCGCGGGGTATTTAGCGAAAAGGAGGCAGAGGAGCTCAACAAGGACGATATTGCCTTGATCGTGGATATCGCGAAACACATTTCAGGAATCAAAACCAACGTGGATGCGATGGTCGAGGCCAGGAAAGTGGCCAATAAGATTGAGAATGTGCGCGAAAAAGCGATTGCCTACCACGATACCGTGCTGCCCTATTTCGATGTTATCCGTTATCACATCGACAAGTTGGAGCTGATAGTGGATAACCAGATGTGGCCGCTTCCCAAGTACAGGGAGCTGCTCTTTATCAGCTAAAACCATTTTTTCTCATTTGACATCCGGCTTTAAAAAAGAAACAGACAGAATGATTAACGATAATCCTTTCCAGCATATTGCTGAATACGAGCAAAAGTCGCTTTATTCCTTTCAGAACGAACACGATGCCTGTGGCGTGGGACTGGTGGTTTCGTTGAACGGGGACAAATCACACGAAACGGTTGAGTGTGGCCTCCAGGTACTCGAGAATATGGTACATCGGGGGGCAGAAAGCGCCGACAACCAAACTGGAGATGGAGCGGGTATTCTTGTTCATATCCCACACGAATTTATCCTCTTGCAGGGAATTGCCGTCCCATCCAAAGGTAAATATGGGACAGGCCTTGTCTTTCTTCCCAAGGATAAGCAAAGAGCAGATGAATACCTCAAGCTGATTCGGGACTATACGGTAAAAGAGAACCTGAATCTGCTCGCGGTAAGAGATGTTCCCGTCAATTCAGCCTGTCTGGGTGAGATATCACGCTCCAGCGAGCCCGACATCAAGCAGATCTTTATTACGGGGGGGTACCCTCAGGATGAACTGGAGCGGAAACTCTACATCCTGCGCAAGAAGATCGAGAAAGCCGTTTTGGAGTCAGGTAAGGCGGGCGATCGCAGTTTCTACATCGTAACCCTCTCTACGCGGCAGATGGTCTACAAGGGGATGCTGACCTCATTACAGTTGCGGGACTATTTTCCCGACCTTTCAAACCCCAATTTTACCAGTAGGGTAGCACTGGTCCACTCCCGTTTCAGTACCAACACTTTCCCTACATGGGACCTGGCACAGCCTTTCCGGATGCTGGGACACAATGGCGAGATCAATACCATCCGGGGTAACCGCCAATGGATGGAGAGCCGCGAAAGCGTCCTGAAATCAGAACTCCTGGGCGATATGAGTGAGTTGTTTCCCATCGTGCAGCCAGGCATGAGCGACAGCGCATCACTGGATAACGTTTTGGAACTTCTCGTCATGTCGGGTAAAACGCTTCCCCATGCCCTGGCCATGCTCGTGCCGGAGAGTTTCAACGACAAGAACCCGATTTCGGGCGACCTGAAAGCGTTTTACGAGTACCACAGCATGTTGATGGAACCATGGGACGGACCGGCTGCATTGCTTTTCAGTGACGGACGGTTTGCCGGCGGTCTGCTGGACAGGAACGGACTCAGGCCGGCGCGATATACGGTGACACACGATGACCAGCTGATCATCGCTTCCGAAACCGGGGTGCTCGAGATTGCTCCCGAGAAGATCAAAGCGCGTGGACGTCTCCGTCCCGGAAAGATGTTGATGGTAGATACCAAGACCGGACGTATCTTCTCCGACGACGAGCTGAAGAAGACGCTTGCCGATGCTTTTCCGTACAGGGAGTGGCTAAACAAGAACTGCAGCAACCTCGAGCAGATCTCGTCGGGAAGGAGTGTGAACAATGAGATCCCTCACCTGGATACGTTGCTGACCGCCTTCGGCTATTCGGTGGAAGATGTAGATAATCTGATTGTTCCTATGGCTGCCGAGGGCAAGGAGCCTGTCTCCTCCATGGGTAATGATGTTTCGCTGGCTCTCTTCTCCCGGAAACAGCAGCGTCTCTTCAACTATTTCCGTCAACAGTTTGCACAGGTTACCAATCCCCCCATCGATCCGATCAGGGAGGAGTTGGTGATGTCGCTGACCGGATATGTGGGTGCTATCCACCAGAACCTGTTGGATCAGATTCCACGCCTGTCGAGGATTGTGAAGGTGAAGAGCCCGATCTTGACCAACACGCAGTTTGATATTCTGCTGAATCTGCGGTATAAAGGATTTTCTGCTGCTGTTCTGCCGATGCTTTTCAACCCTGAAGAGGGTACTGACGGCTTGAAAAAAGCTATTGACGAATTGTGCCTTCTGGTAGAAAAGGCAGTTGATGAAGGGAAGAATTATATTGTGCTGAGCGATCGCGGAGTGGACCGGAATCATGCTCCCATTCCTTGCCTCCTGGCCGTGTCGGCCGTACACCATTACCTGGTGGAGAAGAGGAAGAGGATCCAGATCGATATTGTTGTAGAGAGTGCCGAACCCCGGGAGGTGATGCATTTTGCACTGTTGTTCGGTTTCGGGGCAAATGCCGTAAATCCCTATCTCGCCTTTGCCCTGCTGGCAAGAAAGGTGAAAACTGGCGACATCCAGCTCGACTTCGATACGGCTAAGAAAAACTATATCAAGGCGATCAACAAGGGACTGCTCAAGGTCCTCTCAAAAATGGGAAATTCAACACTGAGAAGCTATCGCGGTGCGCATATTTTTGAAGCCATCGGTATCTCTTCATCTGTACTGAATGCCTATTTCAAGGGTATCTCGTCGAAGATTGAAGGGATCGATCTGGACGATATTGCCAGGGAAGTGCTGGATCCATTTCTTGAAGCATATCGCGAGACCGGCGATTCGTTACGGCTGAAAAACCTGGGTCAGTATGCCTACCGCAACGACGGGGAGTACCATGCCTGGAATCCCGAGACGATCTACAGGTTGCAGATTGCAACCAAGACCAATGATTACGGGCTGTTCAAGGAGTATAGCCGAATGGTGGACGACAAGCCCAATCCTGCCTTTATCAGAGACCTGCTCGACTACAAGCGTAACCCGATCGATATCTCGGAGGTGGAACCGGTCGAAAAGATCATGAAACGGTTCTGTACCGGAGCCATGTCGTTCGGCTCCATCAGCCGGGAGGCGCATGAAGCAATGGCAATTGCCATGAATATCATTGGTGGAAGAAGCAATACCGGCGAGGGTGGAGAGGATCCCGAAAGGTACAAAAAGCGAGAAGATGGCTTGAGTACCCGTTCAGCAATCAAACAGGTCGCTTCAGGACGTTTTGGTGTTACCGCCGAATACCTGGTGAATGCCGATGAGCTCCAGATCAAGATCGCCCAGGGCGCAAAGCCAGGTGAGGGAGGGCAGCTCCCCGGATTTAAGGTGGACAAGATCATTGCCAAAACCAGACACTCCATTCCAGGTATCTCATTGATTTCACCGCCGCCGCACCACGATATCTACTCCATCGAGGACCTGGCTCAACTGATTTTCGACTTGAAGAACATCAATCCGGAAGCGATAGTGAGTGTCAAGCTGGTCTCGGAGAGTGGAGTAGGGACCATCGCGGCCGGCGTGGCCAAGGCGAAGGCCGATCTGATCCTGATAAGCGGAAGCGAAGGGGGAACAGGCGCAAGCCCTGCAAGTTCCATCAAGCATGCCGGCTTGCCGTTGGAGATCGGTCTTGCAGAGACACAGCAGACCCTTGTGATGAATAACCTGCGCGGTGTGGTCAGGTTACAGGCCGATGGACAGCTCAAAACCGGACGGGATATCATTCTTGCCGCATTGCTGGGAGCCGAGGAGTTCGGATTCGCCACCAGTGCGCTGATCGTGCTGGGTTGCGTGATGATGCGCAAGTGTCACCTCAACACCTGCCCAGTGGGAGTTGCCACTCAAAACGAGGAGCTTCGCAGGCGGTTCGTTGGGAGGTACGAATACCTGGTCAATTTCTTCAGGTTTCTGGCCGAAGAGACCCGTGAGCATCTCGCACAACTGGGATTCAGGACATTGGAGGAGGCTGTCGGACGGTCCGACCTGTTGGAGAGGCGACACTTTCCAGATTTCCCGAAAACGGAAAAAGCCGATCTTTCGAAAATCACCTTCTTCCCAGGCAATCTCACCACAAATGCGTTGCGCAACGTAGCAAAACAGGAGCACAAGATATACGATATCCTCGACAGGGAACTGATTGGCAGATCAGCACCCGCACTGGATCTGCTTATACCTGTAGAGATGAGAATGAAGATCAGGAATACCGATCGGGTAACAGGCGCCATGCTTTCCGGAGAGATAGCCAGGCGCTACGGTCAGGCGGGATTGCCGGAAGATACCATCAAGGTGACATTCGAAGGTTCCGCAGGTCAGAGTTTTGGAGCATTTCTGGCCAAAGGGGTCACTTTCCGCATCGAGGGTGATGCCAACGATTATCTGGGTAAGGGACTCTCCGGCGGAAAAATCGTTGTTGTTCCCCCAGCCGGAAGCAGCTTCAAGCCCGAAGAGAATATCCTCTGCGGAAACACACTGCTTTACGGTGCCACATCGGGCGAGGTCTACATCAATGGAGTGGTCGGAGAACGTTTCTGCGTGCGGAACTCTGGTGCGATAGCCGTTGTAGAAGGGGCAGGCGACCATTGCTGCGAATATATGACCGGTGGCCGGACTGTGGTGCTGGGCCCAACCGGGCGAAATTTTGCTGCAGGTATGAGCGGAGGGATCGCTTATGTTTTCGATGAAAAGGGAAATTTCGACTATTTCTGCAACATGGAGATGTCAGAGCTTGCGCTTATTGAGGATAAGGAGGACGAGAAAGAGCTTTACAGGCTCATATCGACGCACTATAGCCATACCGGGAGTCCGTTGGCAAAACGTATTCTGGACAACTGGAGTGAAAATGTGGAGAGGTTCATCAAGGTGGTTCCGATTGAATACAAGAAGGTATTGCAGGAGGAGAAATTGATGGCGTTAGACAAGAAGAGACAAGTAACCTCTAAAGCAGAAGTTTGATGATTTCATTGCCGCCAGGCATGGAGCTGTAACAAATTGAGATAAGATGGGTAATCCGAAAGCATTTATAACTATTCCCCGCAAAGAGGCGGGATACAGACCGGTCGAGGAGAGAACCGGAGACTTCGAGGAAGTTGAACTGACTCTGAATCAGGAAGAACGGAAAGTGCAGGCATCCCGGTGCATGGATTGCGGAATTCCTTTTTGTCATTGGGCCTGCCCGCTGGGCAACCGAATGCCTGAATGGCAGGATATGATTTACAAGGGAAAATGGAAAGAGGGGGTGGAGATCCTGCATGAGACCAACAACTTCCCCGATTTTACGGGAAGGGTCTGCCCGGCTCCCTGCGAGAAATCGTGTGTGCTGGCTTTACACGAGGCGCCGGTTACCATACGCGAAAATGAAGCATCGGTTACGGAGGTCGCTTTTTTGGAAGGCATGATCAAGGCTATCCCTCCCCGTCACCGGACAGGAAAGAGAGTGGCAGTCGTGGGCTCCGGCCCGGCAGGACTGGCCATTGCCCAGCAGCTCAACAGGAAGGGACATACCGTGACGGTTTTCGAAAAGGATAGGAGTCCGGGTGGCCTGCTCCGGTATGGCATACCCAACTTCAAACTCGACAAGAAGGTGATCGACAGAAGGTTGAATCAGCTTGTGGAGGAGGGGGTCCTCTTCAGAACCAATACCGAGATTGGGAAGGATGTATCCGGAGAGGAGTTGATGAGGAACTACGATGCCGTCTGCCTGGCGGTAGGTGCAGGCAAGCCGAGGGATATCACACCGGTAGGACGCGACCTGAAAGGAATCTATTTTGCAATGGATTTTCTTTCGCAGCAGAATCAGCTTGTCATGGGTGAACCGATGAGTCATTCCGAGAGGATTTCGGCCAGAGGGAAGCATGTTCTGGTAATTGGAGGCGGCGATACCGGTTCAGATTGCGTAGGAACCTCCATACGGCAAGGCGCAGTAAAGGTGACCCAGATAGAGATCATGCCCAAGCCGCCCGTCGGGAAAAATCCAGCCACGCCGTGGCCCCACAGCTATCCAAATGTATTGAAGACATCCAGTTCGCATGAGGAGGGGTGTGAACGCCGCTGGTTGCTGAACACCCTTGAGTTCAGGGGCGAAAACGGTAATGTAAAGGAGGCGGTAGTGGAGGAGATCAGCTGGCAGAAAGCAGATAACGGACGATTAACCATGGTGGGTACGGGCAATATCGAGGTGATCAAGGCAGATATTGTCTTCCTCGCACTGGGATTTGTTCACCCTGTACACGAGGGATTGCTTGACGAACTTGGCTTGGAGTATGATGTCCGCGGAAACGTTGCAGTAGACAAGGAGAGTCGCAGTTCGGTGGCAAAAGTGTTTGCTACCGGCGACGCAGTGATGGGTGCCAGCCTGGTTGTAAAAGCGATCGCTTCGGGCCGGAAGGTGGCCGAAAGTGTTCACCGGATGTTGGTAGAAGCAACGGTTTAAGATACTCCTGACCTGAAAAAGCAAAATTATCCGAAACTCTTATTTAAAAACCATAATCTTAAAAGTTTAATCGAAATGTGTGGTATTGTAGGTACATTTAATATAAAGAAGCCCGCAGAGAGTCTGCGGCAACAGATCCTGAAGATGTCAAAGACGGTCCGGCACCGTGGTCCGGACTGGTCGGGCATCTACGTTTCGGATAAGGCCATCCTGGCACATGAACGATTGGCTATCGTAGACCCGAAGTCGGGTGGACAACCGCTCTACAGCAAAGACGGCAAACTGGTTCTGGCCGTTAACGGCGAGATCTATAATCACAGGGAGATCCGTAAGCGGTTTGAGAGCAGGTATGAGTTCACAACCCAGTCGGATTGTGAGGTGATACTGGCCCTATACCGGGAAAAGGGTGTAGACTTCCTGGAAGATTTGAATGGAATTTTCGCTTTTGCCCTCTACGATATTGAAAACGACCGTTTCATGATCGGGCGAGACCATATCGGGATCATTCCACTATATCAGGGGTGGGACAAGGATGGTGCCTACTACGTAGCCTCCGAACTGAAGGCGCTGGAGGGTTACTGCAGCAAGATTGAGGAGTTTCTGCCCGGACATTACTACTACAGTCTCGACGATGAGCCGCGCAGGTGGTATGAGCGCGACTGGATGGAGTATGAAAATGTAAAGGAGAATCGATCGGATATTGAAGAGTTGCGCCAGGCGCTGGAGGATGCGGTAGAGCGCCAGCTGATGTCGGATGTGCCGTACGGGGTCTTGCTTTCGGGCGGATTGGACAGTTCAATCATCTCGGCAATAGCTAGAAAATTTGCAGCCAAACGGATCGAGACCGGAAACCGGGAGGATGCATGGTGGCCCAGGCTCCACTCGTTTGCCATTGGGCTGGAGGGTTCACCTGACCTGGCTGCCGCGAAGCGGGTAGCCGACCATATCGGTTCCATTCACCACGAGATACATTTTACCGTGCGGGAGGGACTGGATGCCTTAAGGGATGTGATCTACCATATTGAAACCTATGACGTGACCACCGTACGTGCCAGTACTCCGATGTACCTGCTGGCCCGTTATATCCGTTCAATGGGAGTCAAGATGGTGCTTTCGGGTGAAGGAGCCGATGAAGTATTCGGAGGTTATCTCTATTTTCACAAGGCCCCCAATGCGGAAGAGTTTCACAAGGAGACCGTTCGGAAATTGGGCAAACTGCATCAGTATGACTGTTTGAGGGCAAATAAATCGCTGGCTGCCTGGGGTGTAGAGGGGCGTGTGCCCTTTCTCGACAAGGAGTTTCTGGATGTGGCCATGCGGCTCAACCCGAAGGATAAGATGGCAGGAAACGGAAAGGTGGAAAAGTATATCCTGCGTAAGGCATTTGAAGATTACCTGCCAAGAGAGGTGGCTTGGCGCCAGAAGGAGCAGTTCTCGGACGGGGTGGGGTACAACTGGATCGATACGCTGAAGATCATTGCAAGCGAGACGGTCACCGATGAACAGATGGCAAATGTGAAGTACCGTTTTCCGATAAATCCTCCACTTACAAAAGAAGAGTACGTCTACCGCAGCATCTATTCCGAACTGTTTCCCTCCGACTCGGCTGCCCAGTGTGTGCCGTCAGTACCTTCGGTTGCCTGCAGTACTCCTGTGGCGCTGGAATGGGATGAGGCTTTCAGAAAAAATGCAGATCCATCTGGACGTGCTGTAGGTTCGGTGCATGAAATGGGTTACACATTTTCAGCGGTGGATTGACCCGATATTTTTGACGAAATGCGTATCTTTGCCAGGAAAATGTATATAACCTGACAATACCGGAAAGCAGCGATTAAATAAAAGAGACTCAACAATGGAGAAAACGAAGTACGTATTCGTGACGGGCGGAGTAGTGTCGTCACTGGGCAAAGGTATTATTGCCGCGTCGCTGGGCAAACTGTTGCAGGCACGCGGTTTTAGGGTAACAATTCAGAAACTGGATCCCTACATCAATATCGATCCGGGAACTCTGAACCCATATGAGCATGGCGAGTGTTATGTAACGGTGGACGGGCAGGAGACCGACCTGGATCTGGGGCATTATGAACGCTTCCTGGGTGTGGAGACGCACCGGGAAAATAACGTTACTACGGGAAGGATTTATCAGAACGTCATCAACAAGGAGAGAAGGGGAGATTATCTTGGAAAGACGGTACAGATCATACCTCACATCACAGACGAGATCAAGGAGAATATCAAGTCGTTCAGCAGCAAGGGGTTCGATTTTGTGATCACGGAGATTGGCGGCACCGTGGGCGATATTGAGAGCTTGCCCTATATCGAAAGTGTGAGGCAGTTGAAGTGGGAAATGGGAAAGAACTGCCTGATCGTACACCTCACCTATGTGCCCTATATTGCTGCTGCCAGGGAGCTGAAGACCAAGCCTACACAACACTCCGTAAAGATGCTTCAGGAGCAGGGTGTGCAGCCCGATCTCCTGATCCTGCGTACTGAACACCACATCTCAAAGGAGTTGCGGAAAAAGATCGCGCTGTTTTGTAATGTGGAGCCAGATGCCGTCATGCAGTCGATCGATGCATCTACTATCTACCGTGTCCCGCTCAATATGCAGCAGGAGAGGCTGGATGAAGTGGTACTTACCAAGATGGGTATTGAGCCGGACAAGATTCCCTCGGCCAACATGGAAGAGTGGACACGCTTTGTGGAGAGGTTTGAGAATGCAACCGAGACGGTCAGAATCGGACTGGTGGGCAAATATGTTCAGTTGCCCGATGCCTACATGTCCATTATTGAGTCGCTAAAACATGCAAGTGCTTTTCACAACAGGAAACTCGACCTGAAACTGATCCTCTCTGATGATATTACGCCGGAGAACGTGGAGGGGAAATTGAAGGGGCTCGACGGAATGGTTGTTGCGCCAGGATTTGGCCAGCGTGGCATGGAAGGAAAGTTTACCGCACTGAAGTATGCCCGTGAAAACAATGTCCCATGTCTGGGCATCTGCATGGGGATGCAGACGATGTCGATCGAATTTGCCCGCAACGTGCTGGGTTACGCAGATGCCAATAGTACCGAAATTGATCCAGCCACCTCGCACAATGTGGTGGATATCATGGAAGAGCAGAAACATATCCTGAACCTTGGCGGCAGCATGCGTCTGGGTGCTTATGGCTGCAAGCTGAAGGAGGGGAGCAGGGTTCACGGCATTTATGGCAAAACCGAGATCAGTGAACGTCATCGCCATCGCTATGAGTTCAATAATGCATATAAGGCAGAGTTTGAAGCTGCCGGGATGATTTGTAGCGGACAGAACGATACGCTCGATCTGGTGGAAATCATTGAACTTACCACCCACAAGTGGTATATTGGGGTACAGTTCCACCCCGAATACAGCAGTACGGTAATCCACCCCCATCCCCTGTTTGTCAGCTTCGTTGGGGCGGCTACCGGTTTGTGAGAGGAGTGAATATTTGAACCGTCTCCATGCCACCCGTTACTTATATTCTCCCCAGTGCTTGATCTCGATATCTTCTGCTTTCATATTGCAGAATGCCTTGATAAAGGCACTGGCCAGCCGTGCGTTGGTGATGAGCGGAATATTGAAATCGATAGCTCCCCGACGGATTTTGTAGCCGTTTGTTAATTCCCTTTCGGTCAGGTTTTTGGGTATATTGATAACCAGATCTACCTCCTTTCCTGCAATCATCTCAGTTACTTTCGGTGCCCCCTCTTCGTCGGGCCATGCGACATAGCTGCACCTAACGCCGTTCTCTTCAAGAAACTTCTGTGTGCCGCTGGTGGCAAAGAGGTTGTAACCGTTGTCTGCCAGCAGCCGGCAGGCATCCAGCAGCGCCACTTTCGATTTGGTGCTTCCTGATGATACGACGATATTCTTTTCCGGTATCCGGTATCCCACCGAAAGCATGGCGGTAAGCAGTGCGTCGTCGAAATGGGTTCCGATACAGCCCACCTCACCGGTAGAGGCCATGTCAACTCCCAATACAGGGTCGGCTTTCTGCAGACGGGTGAACGAGAATTGAGATGCTTTGATTCCCACATAGTCCAAGTCGAATGCCGATTTTTCGGGCCGTTGGACCTCTTCTTCCAGCATGACACGGGTAGCCAGTTCAATAAAATTGATCTTGAGTACTTTGGAGACAAACGGAAATGAGCGCGAAGCCCTGAGGTTGCACTCGATCACCTTGATATCGTTGTCCTTTGCCAGGAACTGGATATTGAAGGGTCCGGAGATGTGCAGTTCGCGTGCGATCTGACGTGCGATCTGCTTGATCCTGCGGACGGTCTGCGTGTAGATCTTCTGCGGCGGGAACTGGATGGTAGCATCGCCCGAATGGACGCCGGCAAATTCCACATGTTCCGAGATCGCATAGACCACCAGCTCCCCTTTTTGTGCCACGGCATCGATCTCAATCTCTTTTGCTCCCTCGATGAATTCAGAAACAACCACCGGGTACTCTTTGGAGACTTCCGTGGCCAATGTCAGGAAGCGCTCCAGTTCGCTTGTATTGGAGCAGACGTTCATTGCTGCCCCAGAGAGGACATAGGAGGGACGTACCAGCAGCGGGAAGCCCACCTCCTTTACAAATTGATGGATATCTTCGAGTGTCGTCAACTCTTTCCAGCGTGGTTGATCTATTCCCAGACGGTCGAGCATGGACGAGAACTTGTGGCGATCTTCGGCATTATCAATGTCTACTGCCTGAGTGCCCAGTATCTTTACTCCCGATTGATCCAGCCGTACTGCAAGGTTGTTGGGTATCTGACCACCCGTGGAGACGATCACGCCCTTCGGATTTTCGAGCTCAATGATATCTCTCACCCGTTCGTAGCTCAACTCGTCAAAGTAGAGCCGGTCGCACATATCGTAATCGGTTGAGACCGTCTCGGGATTATAGTTGATCATTACCGAGCGTAACCCCCTTTCCCGGATGGTGTTGAGGGCGTTAACTGAGCACCAGTCGAACTCGACCGACGAACCGATGCGGTATGCTCCCGAGCCCAGTACGATCACCGAGCGACGGTCGCCCAGATATTTGACATCATTGGCGATTCCGTTGTAGGTCAGATAGAGGTAGTTGGTCTGGGCCGGATATTCGGCCGCCAGGGTATCGATCTGTTTCACTACCGGCAGGATTCCCCGTTTGACACGTTCGTCGCGAATGGTATCCTTGGGCATCGGTTTCTTATATATCAGCTTTTCTATCTGGTAATCTGAAAAGCCGCTTTTCTTTGCCCGGATAAACAGTTCGGTTGGAACCTCCTCCTTGTTTCCAAATTGCTCGATGGAGTGGGCAATGTCTACAATATTCTTCAATTTATAGAGGAACCAGCGGTCGATTTTTGTCAGCCCGTAGATCTTCTCCACCGTGTATCCCTGCTCAAATGCCTGTGAAAGGAAGAAGACCCGTTTGTCGGTGGGCACATTCAGGTTCTTGTCCAGTTCGTCGGTGACCAGTTGTTTGTTTCCGGTGAAACCGTGCATCCCCTGTTGAATCATCCGCAGTCCCTTCTGGAATGCCTCTTCGAAACTTCTGCCGATCGCCATGATTTCGCCGACCGATTTCATCGAGGAGCCGATTTCACGGCTTACGCCATGGAACTTTGCAAGGTCCCAGCGCGGAATTTTGCAGACGATATAATCGAGGGCAGGTTCAAAGAATGCGGTGGTCTCTTTGGTCACAGAGTTCTTCAGTTCGGGAAGTCCGTAACCTAGACCCAGTTTTGCGGCGACGAAGGCGAGCGGGTATCCGGTTGCCTTTGAAGCCAGTGCCGAAGAGCGGCTCAGGCGTGCATTCACTTCAATTACCCGGTAATCCTCCGAAACCGGATCCAGTGCATATTGGACATTGCATTCGCCCACAATACCGATGTGGCGAATGATGCGGATCGCAAGTTCGCGCAGTTTGTAATATTCGCTGTTGGACAGCGTCTGCGAGGGGGCTACTACGATACTCTCACCTGTATGTATGCCCAGCGGATCAAAGTTCTCCATGTTGCAGACCGTGATACAGTTGTCGTACCGGTCGCGCACCACCTCATATTCAATCTCTTTCCAGCCCTTCAGCGATTTTTCCACCAATACTTGCGGGGAGTAGTTGAAGGCTTTCGTAACGAGTGATCTGAGCTCCTCCTCATTGTCACAGAATCCGCTGCCCAAGCCTCCCAATGCATAAGCGGCACGTACGATCACCGGATATCCGAGGTTGTCGGCAGCCTTTATGGCATCATCCAGTGTGGTGACCGCTTCACTGCTGATATATTTCACCCCGATTTCAGAAAGCTTCCGGTTGAAGATTTCCCGGTCTTCCGTATCGATAATGGCCTGGACCGGCGTGCCAAGCACGCGGACGTTGTATTTTTCGAGTATCTTCTTTCTGTAGAGTGCCACACCGCAGTTGAGTGCCGTCTGTCCACCAAACGAGAGGAAAATGCTGTCGGGACGCTCTTTTGCAATCACTCGCTCTACAAATTCAGGTGTTACCGGCAGAAAGTAGACCTTGTCGGCAATACCTTCCGATGTCTGAACGGTCGCGATGTTCGGATTGACCAGCACGGTCTCGATACCCTCCTCCTTAAGTGCCTTCAGGGCCTGCGAGCCGGAGTAGTCAAATTCACCGGCCTCACCTATCTTGAGGGCTCCCGAACCCAGCAGAAGTACTTTTTTAACCTCCCCTTTTTCTACCCCCTGATAGATCTGCTTGGCGACCAATTTAGCATCGAGTTCATCTTCGATCAGTTTCGGGATCGAAACGTTTTCCTCCTCAAGTGTCCGGATGAAGACATCGAATAGAAACTCGGTATCGGTTGGCCCTGCCGATGCTTCGGGGTGAAACTGGCATGAAAACCAAGGCTTGCTCTTATGCCGGATACCTTCGTTCGTGCCGTCGTTCATGTTTACAAAGAGAGGCTCCCACTCCGAGCCCAACGACTCATTGTCTACTGCAAAGCCGTGGTTTTGTGAGGTGACGAAGGCCCGTTGTCTCCCTGCAAGCTGCACCGGCTGATTGCAGCTGCGGTGACCATATTTCAGTTTATATGTCTTTGCTCCTCCTGCCAGCGACAGCAACTGGTTCCCCATGCAGATACCGAATATCGGCTTGCCGTTCTGCATCGCCTTGCGGATGTTGTCTATGGTTGCTGTACAGTACGCAGGATCGCCGGGACCGTTGGAGATGAACAATCCGTCGAACTCCATGCTGTTGAAATCGTAATCCCAGGGTACGCGAATGACCGTAGTGTCGCGTTTGAGCAGACAGCGGATGATGTTGTTTTTCACGCCACAATCAACAAGGACCACCTTGTGTTTCCCGTTGCCGTATACAATCACCTCCTTGCAGCTGGCCTTTGCTACCTGGTTCTCGTCATCGGGATTGACAAACGGTATGTCGGGCTCATCCGGAAAGACCAGCTTGCCGAGCATTGTCCCCTTCTCCCTTACCAGTTTGGTAAGTTCACGGGTATCGATGCCGTATACTGCCGGTACTTTGTTCTCCTTCAGCCAGTCGCTAAGACTTTTTGCCGCGTTCCAATGGCTGTATTCAAAAGAAAAATCGGAAACAATAAGACCGCTTGCCTGTATTCTTTCCGATTCATAAAAAGTGGAAATACCTTGCGTTGTTTCCTCTTTCGGTACGCCGTAATTACCAATCAGCGGGTAAGTGAGCGTTAAAATCTGTCCGAGATAAGACGGGTCTGAAAGACTTTCGGTGTACCCGACCATTCCGGTGCTAAAAACAACTTCACCGGCAACCGGGGCCTCGTAACCAAATGATTTTCCTTTAAATACTGTTCCGTCTTCTAAAATGAGGTGGAGTGATTTGTTATACATATATTGTCTGATGTGGATCCGATACTTGAGCTGAACAACCCGCCGTATCAAAAAGTTTGGCAAATTTACAAATTCTCTTTCATTCTGATTCAAAAAATGCGGTATTTTTGCACCTCCAAAAATGTTGCAGGCGGCTAAACTCACGTTCCGCCGCCTGCTCATCGTTTAAATATAAAAAAGAAAAAAGTTATTTGTGTTTATCCGCTTGGATTAAACCGGATCAGTTTTCTCTATCGTTGTCCTTATTCAACAGCGGTTCTTCCGCCCTCTTCTCCTGCAATGAGTCGGAGAGTTTAGAGATCGAATTGAGATCTATATTGCCCGAAACGGTAATGATGGTCAGTTTGCTCTCATTATCCAAAGCAATAAGAATCAGGTCCTGCATCTTCTCATCGCTCTTCCTTAACAGGATATTTATTTGCGATCCCTTCTCGTTGATCGAAGCCAGCTCCTCGAAATCGCTGAATTCGGCGGCTGCCATCTCCTTTGCCTTGTCGTAATAGTGTCTTGAATCTGACCTGTTTTCCGTTGTAATAATGCGTATGCTCTTCAGTTCACGAAAGGTCGCTTTCAGCTCTTCATCGCTGGTGTTTGCCGCCATCTTGTCGAGCATTGCCTTTCCGATGTTGACATTGCTAACGGGGCGTTCCGGTTCGACGCACTCCTTAAGGAATCTCGTGATAAAATCGCCGGCAAAGGCGGAAGATGCCATAAACAGCGTTAACAGGAACAAAAAGATTCTTTTCATGCAATTATACTCTTTTCAATTCTTTTTAATGAAACTCGCTTTTTTGCAGGCCAGCCTTACAGTCGTCCGGGTTTGACATCCTTGTTGAAATCGGGATCTATTGGCACAATTTCGGTACTCAGGGAGTCAATTTCAGACCAGTCCAGCTCCAGGTTGTCCAGCTGTTCCAGCGATTTGAGTGATGCCTCTTCGGTGGCCTGAATGGCCCTCGATAGCTTGTCGAGCGCCAAAGTAGCCTGTTGCATGGCAGCTTCCGGGTCGTTGTATGTCTCGGCAAATACCTGGCTGTTCTGTCTGGAAAAGAGATAAACCGAGATTCCGATCCCCGTCACAAGGAGTACCGATGCTGCGATACGCAGGAGGGGTTCAAATATCCTGATGGTGATGTACCGGTTTTGACGCTCTGCCTTGCGGATCGATCCGACTAGCCTCTCTTCGAAGCCATCCCCCGGTTTAAGGGCCTGTAGATTACGTCTGTATGTAAAGAGCGTGACATATGGCTGCAACTTTTCGGGAACATTGCCCGACCTGAAGAACTCCTGCAGCTCCATCTCCTCCGAAATCGAGGTCTCGCAAGCCCAATATTTATCAAGTAATTCAGTTATTCTTCCGTTATTCATTCTCGTCTGCCCGATAATTGTTTTTTTAATCTCCCCCGCGCCCTGAAGAGGCTGACTTTTACCATCTCCTCGCTCATCTGGAGGGTGTCGGCAATTTCCCTGTAGCTCATCCCCTCAATCTCCCGGAGTTGGAACACCATCTTCTGCTTTTCAGGGAGCTGATCGATACAGTTATATAATAATGTGTATCTTTCAGTCTCCTCCAGTTTGTTGAACGGCGTTACACGATCGGTAAAGGTTGAACTCTCCAGCTCGGGTGAAATGTTCTCAGTTTTTCGAATCTCCAGCGACTCCATCCGGTCGAGCGCCAAATTCTTTGTGGCGCGGAAGCAATAGGCTTCCAGATTTTCGATGTTATCCCATTCGTCAATTTTTGACCAAAGCTTGACAAACATGTCCTGCACAATGTCTTCTGCTTCGGCGGAATCTCTCACAATGCTCCACGCAAGGCGGAAGAGTTTATCCTTTAGCGGTAGAATGATCCGATGGAATTTATCGCGACTCATTACAAGGATGACGGTTAAGTACTGAAAAAGTTACACAGTTTTGCGAAAATAGTTTTTTTTTCTCATTTTTTCCGGTTTGATGATTTTTTTAGCGAGGAGGTTTCGGTATATGGATTGGCCCTCATCTGTAAAAATAGTTGAAAAAACACCCCTTATAATTTGCATATCATATTGATTCTTTGTAATTTTGTGCCGTTTTTAACCCCAGAAATGTCGTTTTTCGATATTAATTATTTGATTATATTTTAGTTATAATTAAAGGGGGATTGTGTATAGGATTTAATTCATCAGTAAAATAAAAGACAAAAAGAAAGTAGAAAAATGCCTACAATTCAACAATTAGTAAGAAAAGGCCGTACGGTTATTGAAGAGAAGAGTAAATCCCGCGCGCTTGATTCGTGTCCGCAAAGACGCGGTGTATGCGTTAGGGTTTATACTACCACTCCGAAAAAACCTAACTCAGCAATGAGAAAAGTGGCCCGTGTGCGTTTAACTAACACTAAGGAGGTGAATGCTTACATTCCGGGTGAAGGGCACAACTTGCAAGAGCACTCAATCGTATTGGTGCGTGGCGGTCGTGTAAAGGATCTTCCCGGTGTACGTTATCACATTGTTCGTGGAACATTGGATACTGCCGGAGTAAACGGCCGTACTCAGCGTCGTTCCAAGTACGGGGCTAAGCGTCCTAAGCCGGGAGCTGCTGCCAACTCGGGAGCAAAGAAAAAATAGTTCCGCTCAATAGAAGTACGCTTTAATTTATCGTTAAATTCATGTAGAATCGCTGTTGGAATTTTTGGGAAAAGCTACTATAGGTTGAGTAAATGGTTCAGAGGAACCGTTGAAGACAGATAAAAACGGCAACCAAACACAACACAAATCAGTAAAAACAATGAGAAAAACAAAACCTAAAAAAAGACAGGTTCTTCCAGATCCTGTATATGGTGATGTAAGGGTGACAAAGTTTGTTAACCACCTTATGTATGACGGAAAGAAAAGTATCTCTTATGATATCTTCTATTCCGCATTGAACACAGTAAAGGCTAAATTGCCCAACGAAGAAAAATCGGCTCTCGAAATCTGGAAAGCCGCACTCGACAATATTACACCGCAAGTAGAAGTTAAGTCACGCCGTGTTGGCGGAGCAACTTTTCAGGTTCCTACTGAAATTCGTCCCGAACGGAAAGAATCCATTTCAATGAAAAACCTCATTCTTTATGCTCGCAAAAGAGGAGGAAAAACGATGGCAGACAAATTGGCTGCCGAGATTGTTGACGCTTTCAACAATCAGGGTGGAGCATACAAACGTAAAGAGGACATGCACAGAATGGCAGAAGCAAATAGGGCTTTTGCTCACTTCAGATTTTAATTTAAAGACGGATAGGTAAAAAAGATGGCAAAAGGTTCAAAAGAAGCATTAGTTTTCACTCGCAACATCGGTATCATGGCTCACATCGATGCCGGAAAGACAACTACATCGGAGCGCATCCTGTTTTATACGGGGTTGACACATAAGATTGGAGAGGTGCACGATGGAGCAGCCACGATGGACTGGATGGAGCAGGAACAGGAGAGGGGTATCACCATCTCTTCCGCTGCAACTACAGCGAACTGGAAATATAATGACAAGACATACAAGATCAATCTGATTGACACTCCGGGACACGTTGACTTTACCGTGGAGGTTGAACGTTCACTGCGTATCCTCGATGGAGCTGTAGCTGCGTTTTGCGCCGTAGGAGGCGTGGAGCCGCAGTCTGAGACGGTGTGGCGTCAGGCTGACAAATACAAGGTGCCGCGTATCGGTTACGTGAACAAGATGGACCGTTCAGGCGCAAACTTTTACGAGGTGGTTCGCCAGGTAAAAGAGGTGCTTGGAGCAAACCCCTGTCCTATTCAGATTCCCATCGGTGCTGAAGAGAAATTCAAGGGCGTGGTAGACCTGATCAGGATGAAGGCGCTTTACTGGCACGATGAGACGATGGGGGCAGAATATCACATTGAGGATATTCCTGCCGATCTGGTTAACGAGGCCAACGAGTGGAGAGAAAAGATGCTCGAAACCATCGCCGAGTTCGATGATGTGTTGATGGAGAAGTTCTTCGACGATCCTTCAACTATTACCGAAGATGAGATCAGGAGTGCTGTAAGGAAGGGAACCCTTTCGATGCAGATCAACCCGATGATCTGCGGTTCTTCGTTTAAAAACAAGGGTGTGCAGCCATTGCTCGATTCAGTATGTGCCTATCTGCCCAGCCCGGTTGATACCGAGGCTATCGAAGGTACTGATCCGCGTGACTCGGAAAAGGTTGTCGTACGTCATCCCGATCCAAACGAACCGATGTGTGCGCTGGCATTCAAGATTGCTACCGACCCTTATGTTGGTCGTCTCTGCTTCTTCCGTGTCTATTCGGGAGAACTTGAAGCCGGTTCATATGTCTACAATTCCCGTTCGGGGAAAAAAGAGCGTATCTCGCGACTGTTCCAGATGCACTCCAATAAACAGAATTCAAGAGATTTTATCGGTTGCGGCGACATCGGTGCAGGGGTAGGATTCAAGGATATCCGTACCGGCGATACGCTCTGTGATGAAAATCACCCGATTGTACTGGAATCGATGGACTTCCCCGATCCGGTTATCGGTATCGCCATTGAGCCCAAAACCCAGAAGGATCTTGACAAACTTTCGGTTGGTCTGGCCAAGCTGGCAGAAGAAGATCCCACCTTTACCGTAAAAACCGACGAGGAGACGGGTCAGACGGTTATCTCCGGTATGGGTGAACTTCACCTGGAGATCATCATCGACCGCTTAAAACGTGAGTTCAAGGTTGAGGCCAACCAGGGACGTCCCCAGGTATCCTACAAGGAGGCTATTACCAAGGCGGTTGAATTGCGCGAGGTATACAAGAAACAGACAGGTGGTCGCGGTAAGTTTGCCGATATCATCGTACGGGTTGAACCGGCCGATCCCGATTTCGACGGCGAACTGCAGTTTATCGACGAGGTGAAGGGAGGAAATATTCCCAAGGAGTATATTCCTGCTATCCAGAAGGGCTTCCAACGTGCAATGAAAAATGGTGTTCTTGCCGGATATGCACTGGATAAACTCAAAGTCACGGTAATTGACGGATCTTACCATCCGGTCGACTCCGATCAGCTGTCGTTCGAGATCTGTGCAATGCAGGCCTTCAAGAATGCCTGTGAAAAAGCAGGACCGGTTCTGATGGAACCGATCATGAAAGTGGAAGTGGTAACTCCCGAAGAGAGTATGGGTGATGTGATTTCTGACTTGAACAAGCGTCGTGGACAGATCGAAGGAATGGAATCGAACCGTTCTGGAGCACGCATTGTAAAGGCCAAGACTCCTATGTCGGAAATGTTCGGTTACGTGACATCATTGCGTACAATTACTTCAGGAAGGGCTACATCTACAATGTCTTTCGACCATTTTGAGGAAGTATCACCCTCTATTGCAAGACAGGTGTTGACGGAAATAAAAGGTCGCGTTGATTTGATTAAATAACAATATTAAAATAATATGAGCCAAAAAATCAGAATTAAACTGAAGTCTTACGATTACAGCCTGGTTGATAAATCGGCAGAGAAGATCGTAAAAACCGTAAAAGCTACGGGTGCAGTTGTTAGCGGACCCATTCCGTTGCCCACGCACAAACGCATATTTACCGTGAACCGCTCTACATTTGTAAACAAGAAATCGCGCGAGCAATTCGAACTCTCATCATTCAAGCGGTTGATCGATATCTACAGTTCGACAGCCAAGACCGTTGATGCATTGATGAAGCTTGAGTTGCCGAGTGGAGTAGAGGTAGAGATTAAAGTGTGATAAACAGGAGAAGAGAGCCAGGGAAACCGATTTTCGTGAATCTCAGCTCCTGGCTCTTGCATCTAAATATTAATTAATTAAACAACAGAGAAATGCCAGGATTAATTGGAAAAAAAATCGGAATGACATCCGTTTTCAGTGCCGAGGGAAAAAATATTCCATGCACTGTTATCGAAGTAGGTCCTTGCGTGGTTACTCAGGTAAAAACCGTTGAAAAAGATGGTTATGACGCTATTCAGCTCGGGTTTGAAGATAAGAAGGACAAACACACACCGAGTGGAGAAAAGGGTCATTTCAAAAAAGCCGGAGTTACCCCGAAGAGACACTTGGCCGAGTTCAAAGGATTTGGAAACGACTACAAGTTGGGGTCTGAAATCACTGTTGATCTTTTTAGCGATGCCGTTTACGTGGATGTAATCGGTACATCGAAAGGAAAAGGTTTCCAGGGTGTAGTAAAACGTCACGGTTTCGGTGGGGTTGGACAGTCTACCCACGGTCAGCATAACCGTTTGCGTGCTCCGGGTTCAATCGGTGCCTGTTCTTATCCCGCAAAAGTATTCAAGGGAACCCGCATGGCCGGACAAATGGGAAACAAACGGGTGACCGTTCAAAATCTTCAGGTGATTAAAGTTATACCCGAACACAACCTTTTGCTGTTAAAGGGTTCGGTTCCGGGATGTAAAGGTTCAATTGTAGCAATAGAGAAATAAAATGGAATTAAGCATATACAATATCAACGGAGAGGTAACAGATAAAAAGGTGACACTCAACGATTCCATTTTCGGAATTGAACCTAACAATCATGTTATCTGGTTAGACGTAAAGCAATATCTGGCCAACCAACGTCAAGGTACACACAAATCGAAGGAGAGAAGCGAGATAACCGGAAGTACCCGCAAGCTCATTCGCCAGAAAGGTAGCGGTGGAGCCCGTCGTGGTGATATCAAATCGCCAGTGATGGTAGGTGGTGGAAGGGTATTCGGCCCCAAACCTCGCGATTACAGCTTCAAACTCAACAAGAAGGTAAAAGCGCTGGCACGTCGCTCGGCACTTTCGTTAAAGGCTAAAAATGAAGCAATTCTGGTAGTGGAGGACTTCAGTTTTGATGCACCCAAAACCAAGAGTTTTGTAGAGTTGACAAAAAAACTGCAAGTGGCTGATAAAAAGCTACTTTTCGTTTTGCCAAGTCAAAATAAAAATGTATATTTGTCGGCTCGAAATTTGCCGGGAGTTGAAATTATAACTGCCTCAGATATAAACACATACAAAATTATGAACTGTGCAAGCCTGGTGCTTACAGAGTCGTCTGTTGCGGTGATTGATGATTTACTTAAAGCATAAGGAGAGAAAACAATGGGAGTAATAATAAAGCCAATATTTACAGAAAAGCAGACCGCCCTTACCGAAAAATTCGAAAACAGGTACGGTTTCATTGTTGTGCCCGGTGCTAACAAGGTAGAGATCAAGAACGCCGTCGAGTCCCTTTACAATGTTCACGTAGAACAGGTAAACACGATGAAATACGATGGCAAGATAAGAAACCGCTATACCAAATCGGGGGTAGTAACCGGCAGCACGCCGGCCTATAAAAAGGCAATCGTAACCTTGAGAAAAGGTGAGACAATCGATTTATTCAGCAATATCTAGTTTAAAAAATGGCAATACGTAAATTAAAGCCCACAACACCGGGGCAAAGACACAAGATTATCGGTTCTTTTGATAATATCACTGCAACAGAACCGGAAAAGTCTCTTGTAGTTGGTAAAAAAAGTACAGGTGGACGCAACAATTACGGTAAGATGACTATCGGTTACATTGGCGGCGGACACAAAAAGCGCTTTCGTTTTATCGATTTCAAGAGAACAAAAGATGGAATTCCTGCCGTTGTAAAAAGCATTGAATATGATCCCAACCGTTCCGCACGCATCGCGTTGCTCTATTACGCCGACGGAGAAAAGACATATATCCTTGCTCCCAATGGACTGGAAGTAGGAACCACAGTGATGTCGGGACCGGAAGCCGCTCCCGAAGTTGGCAACACGCTGCCGCTGGCAAACATACCTCTCGGTACTGTAATTCACAATATCGAGTTGCGTCCTGGACAGGGAGCAAAGATGGTACGTTCAGCCGGAACATTCGCCCAGCTCGTTTCGCGTGAAGAAAACTATGCGATCATCAAAATGCCGTCGGGTGAGGTTCGTAAAATTCTTGCTACATGTAAAGCTACTATAGGAAGTGTTGGTAATTCAGACCATGCTCTGCAACAATCAGGTAAAGCCGGTCGTTCCAGATGGCTCGGACGTCGTCCGCACACGCGCGGGGTTGTTAAAAACCCGGTTGATCACCCCATGGGTGGTGGTGAAGGACGTGCATCGGGAGGTCATCCGCGTTCGGCAAAAGGCATCTATGCTAAGGGCTTGAAAACAAGAGCTCCGAAGAAGCATTCTTCTAAATATATCGTTGAAAGAAGAAAGAAAAAGTAATCCCTGACTAATAAGTAAAGACTATGAGCAGATCATTAAAAAAAGGTCCCTATATCAACATAAAATTGGAGAAGAAAGTGATCGAGATGAACGAAAGCGGTAAAAAAGCTGTCGTGAAAACTTGGGCACGTGCTTCAATGATTTCCCCCGATTTCGTGGGCCACACGATTGCCGTACACAACGGAAACAAGTTCATACCGGTGTACATTACCGAAAACATGGTAGGGCATAAGTTAGGAGAGTTTGCGCTGACACGCACATTCCGTGGACATTCAGGCAACAGGAAGAAATAATCGGGGCTTAACTGAATAAAAAATAGTAAAGAGATGAGTGCAAGAAAAAGAATATCAGCAGAACGACGCAAAGAGAGCCGCAAAGAGGTTGCTTTGGCTGTGTTGAAAAATGCCCCTTCATCGCCCCGTAAAATGCGATATGTTGCAGATATGGTGCGTGGAATGGAAGTGTTTAAAGCATTGGGTGTTTTGAAGTTCTCCACCAAGGAGGCTTCGAGAAGAGTTGAAAAACTGTTGCTTTCGGCTATTTCCAACTGGGAACAGAAAAACGAACGTAAAGCCGAAACAGGCGAACTTTTTATCAAAACAATTTCTGTAGACGAAGGTTCTACGCTGAAAAGACTTCGTCCCGCACCGCAAGGCCGCGGTTACAGAATCCGCAAACGTTCGAATCATGTGACAATTGTGGTAGATACTTATAAAAAAGAACAAGAACAAAATTAATAGAGGCAGATGGGACAAAAAGTAAATCCGATTGCAAATCGTTTGGGTATCATCAGAGGATGGGACTCTAATTGGTACGGTGGAGATAATTACGGCGAAATGATGCTGGAAGACAGCAAGATTCGCACTTATTTGAACGCTCGTCTGGCCAAAGCAAGTGTTTCTCGCATTGTCATTGAAAGAACGCTGAAACTGGTTACCATCACTATATGCACTGCCCGCCCGGGGATTATTATCGGTAAAGGCGGCCAGGAGGTGGATAAACTGAAGGAAGAGCTGAAGAAGATTACCGACAAGGATGTCCAGATCAATATCTTTGAGATAAAGAAACCTGAAATCGATGCGGTTATCGTTGCCAATAACGTGGCTCGTCAGCTTGAAGGAAAGATCGCTTACCGCCGTGCGGTGAAGATGGCTATTGCTTCTGCCATGAGAATGGGAGCTGAAGGTATAAAGATTCAGGTCTCAGGCCGGTTGAACGGTGCTGAAATGGCCCGCTCGGAGATGTACAAGGAGGGAAGAACTCCGCTTCATACCTTCCGTGCCGACATCGATTACGCACACGCTGAAGCGCTGACCAAAGTCGGGTTGATCGGTATCAAAGTCTGGATCTGCAAGGGAGAGGTTTACGGCAAGAAAGATCTGGCACCCTCGTTTGCATCGGCAAAGGAGAGCCGCTCACAAGGCGGTGCTGGACGCAGCGACAGAGGTAACCGTCCCGAAGGAGGCAGAGCCAGAAGAAACAGAAGAAATAACAACAAAAACGCATAAACCAATATGTTACAACCGAAAAAAACAAAATTTAGAAGACAGCAGAAAGGTCGTATGAAAGGCCTTGCCAGTCGCGGTAATCAGTTGGCATTCGGTTCGTTCGGGATTAAGTCGTTAGAATCAAAATGGATCACCGGTAACCAGATCGAGGCTGCCCGTGTGGCCGTTACACGATATATGCAACGCCAAGGACAAGTTTGGGTACGCATCTTCCCCGATAAGCCAATTACCAAAAAACCTGCTGAAGTACGTATGGGTAAAGGAAAAGGTAACCCTGAAGGATACGTGGCACCTGTTACTCCCGGTAGAATACTGTTCGAGATTGAAGGGGTACCCTACGATGTAGCAAAGGAAGCTCTCCGCCTGGCAGCTCAGAAATTGCCGGTTACGACAAAATTTATTGTCAGAAGAGATTATGAACAACCTCAAAACTAATTCGTAAGGTATGAAAAAAAATCAAGAATACAAAGAATTGTCCGATAAGGACTTGAGGGAGAGATTGGAAGCTGAGCAGTTAGACCTGATTCAGACAAAGATCTATCACAGCACGACTCCGCTCGACAATTCGGGTTCGATAAGAGAAAAACGAAGAAATATTGCACGTATTCAGACCGAATTGCGCGCTCGTGAATTGAAAAAAGATTAATAAACAATAATGGAAACGAGAAATTTAAGAAAAGAAAGAATCGGGGTCGTTTTCAGCAACAAGATGGATAAAACCATCACAGTTACTGTAAAATGGAAAGAGAAACACCCTATATATGGGAAGTTCGTTAATAAAACGAAAAAATTTCACGCCCATGATGAAAAGAACGACTGTAATATCGGAGATACAGTGCGTATAATGGAAACGCGTCCTTTGAGCAAAACAAAGAGATGGAGAGTGGTTGAAATAATAGAAAGGGCCAAGTAAGATGATACAGCAGGAATCAAGATTGAACGTGACCGATAACAGCGGAGCCAAGGAAGCCCTTTGCATTCGCGTATTAGGCGGAACAAGAAGACGCTATGCGTCTGTTGGGGATGTAATTGTTGTGGCAATCAAAAGCGTAATCCCTTCGAGTGACATTAAAAAAGGGGCCGTATCAAAGGCTATCATTGTTCGTACGAAAAAAGAGATTCGCCGTGCCGATGGTTCATATATCCGTTTCGACGATAACGCCTGCGTGTTGTTGAACAATGCCGGCGAGTTGAGAGCAAGCCGTATCTTTGGGCCGGTCGCACGCGAATTGCGTGCTACGAACATGAAGATTGTTTCATTAGCGCCCGAAGTACTTTAATCTATTAAACAATCACACACAATGAGTAAATTACATATCAAAAAAGGAGATACGGTTTATGTGAACTCCGGTGAGGACAAGGGCAAGACGGGACGTGTGCTCGAGGTAATCGTAGCCAAGAACCGCGCCATTGTCGAAGGTGTCAACATCGTGTCGAAGCATACAAAACCCAATGCACAGCATCCTAACGGAGGCATTGAAAAGAAAGAGGCTTCCATTCATATCTCGAAACTGAATCTGATAGATCCGAAGACCGGCAAGCCTACTCGCATTGGTAGAAAACTGGACAGTAAAGGTAAGTTAGTACGTTATGCAAAAAAATCAGGGGAGGTAATTAAGTAATGGCTAAAGAAGTAAATAAGGAAAAAGCGGCAAAAGCCGCAGTTCAGAACGAGGCTCAGGCTGCTCCCCAAAAAGATGGCCAGGGTGTAAGTACCGTTACGCTCAAGAAAGAGTATGCCGAAAGGATCGTCCCTGCTCTGATGAAGGAGTTCGGATACAAGTCGGTCATGCAGGCTCCAAAACTTGAGAAGATTGTTATCAACCAGGGATTGGGTATCGGAGTAGCCGACAAGAAGATCATCGAGACTGCGATTAATGAATTGACGGCAATAACCGGTCAGAAAGCAGTAGCAACCTACTCGAGAAAGGATATCTCAAACTTCAAGCTGCGTAAAAAGATGGCCATCGGTGCCCGTGTCACGCTGCGTCACGACAAGATGTATGAGTTTCTCGAAAGACTTATCCGTGTTGCTTTACCGCGTATCCGCGACTTCAGGGGAATTGAAGGTAAACTCGACGGAAGAGGAAACTACACCTTGGGAATCCAGGAGCAGATCATCTTCCCGGAGATCAATATCGACAGCATCTCCCGGTTGCTCGGTATGAACATTACGTTCGTAACCACCGCCGCAACCGATGAAGAGGGCTACGCACTCCTCAGAGAATTTGGATTACCATTTAGAAACGAAAAAAACAAGTAAGAGATGGCAAAAGAATCAATGAAAGCCCGCGAGGTGAAAAGAGCTAAAATGGTTGCCCGTTATGCCGAAAAGAGAGCGAAATATCTGGCAGAAGGCAATTATGAAGCACTTCAGACCATCCCTAAGAATGCGTCGCCGGTGCGTCTGCACAACCGTTGCAGCATCACTGGACGTCCGAAAGGATATATGCGTCAGTTTGGCATATCGCGTATTCAATTCAGGGAAATGGCTTCAAAAGGGCTTATTCCCGGAGTGAAAAAAGCAAGCTGGTAATTTAATCGGTGAATATAATATCAGGATTGAAAACGTTTTACTTCGCTTTTCAAGCTTGATTGAAGAAAATAAGAGATAAATATTGTCCCGGCAGTCGGGATCAATTTAAATTTTTTAATAATGACAGATCCAATAGCAGACTATTTGACGCGGTTGAGAAATGCGATCCAGGCGAAACATCGCGTGGTACAAATTCCCGCATCAAACTTAAAAAGAGATATCACCAAGATTCTCTACGACAAAGGCTACATACTTAATTACAAGTTTGTAGACGACGGACCGCAAGGCTCGATTATGATCGCCTTGAAGTACGATCCGGTTAATAAAGTGAATGCGATCAAGAAACTGATCCGTGTATCAACACCAGGGTTACGTAAGTATACCGGCTACAGGAATATGCCTAGGGTACTGAACGGTTTGGGTATTGCCATATTGTCTACTTCAAAAGGAGTAATGACGGATAAAGAAGCTGCTGTTCAGAAGATCGGCGGTGAAGTATTGTGTTACGTTTATTAATCAGGAGGAGAACAGTATGTCAAGAATAGGAAAATTGCCCATAACATTGCCTGCCGGCGTCTCAGTAGCGGTAGGAGAAGACAACGTGGTTACGTTGAAAGGCCCGAAAGGGGAACTGACACAGCGTGTAAATCCTGATATTAAAGTGGTAGTGGAAAATGGCGTTTTAACCGTCGAAAGACCTACCGACGACAAAGAACACAGAGCCATGCACGGTCTCTACCGTTCGTTGCTCAATAACATGGTGATTGGTGTTTCTGAAGGATTTCGTAAGGAACTGGAACTTGTGGGTGTTGGGTACCGTGTAGCCAACAACGGACAAATTCTGGAGCTGTCGCTGGGTTATACCCATAGTATATTTATGCAGTTACCCCAGGAGATTAAAGTGGAAACCAAAATGGAGAGGAACAAGAATCCGCTTATTATTCTGGAGTCTTCCGACAAACAGCTGCTCGGACAGGTTTGTGCAAAAATCCGTTCGTTCCGCAAACCCGAACCTTATAAAGGTAAAGGTGTTAAGTTTGTTGGTGAACAGATCCGTCGCAAGTCGGGCAAGACAGCAGGTAAATAATTTACGTAAACAGAAATCGCTATGTTAACAAAAACTGAAAGAAGACTAAAGATCAAAACTCGTGTTCGCGGTAAGATCAGCGGGACCAAGGAGCGTCCACGTCTCTCCGTGTACAGGAGCAACAAACAAATATATGCGCAGGTTATCGACGATGTTAGCGGTGTAACACTGGCATCGGCCTCCTCATTGAAACTTGAGGAGAAACTTCCTAAGAAAGAGATGGCTGCAAAAGTTGGCGAGATGATTGCCAAGAATGCCCTGGAGGCCGGTATCGAAAAGGTTGCTTTCGACAGGAACGGTTACCTGTATCACGGACGTATAAAAGAATTGGCAGATGCCGCTCGTAAAGGAGGACTTAAATTTTAAACAACTATGGCAGGAACAGATAAAAGAGTAAAATCGACAAACGATTTAGAATTGAAAGACAGGTTAGTGGCGATCAATCGTACGACCAAAGTGACTAAGGGAGGTCGCACGTTTACGTTTGCTGCTATGGTTGTAGTTGGGAACGAGGATGGTATCATCGGTTGGGGATTAGGTAAGGCCGGCGAGGTCACTACCGCTATCGCCAAAGGTGTTGAAGCGGCAAAAAAGAACCTGATGAAGGTACCCGTCTACAAAGGAACCATTCCTCACGAGCAGACTGCCCGCTTCGGTGGAGCTGAAGTGTTCCTGAAACCGGCCTTTACCGGAACAGGAGTAAAAGCAGGTGGTGCCATGCGTGCCGTTCTTGAAAGTGCAGGAATTACCGATATTCTGGCAAAATCAAAAGGATCGTCCAATCCTCATAACTTGGTGAAAGCTACCATAGCTGCTTTGTGTGAATTGAGAGATCCCATCACTGTTGCCCAGAATCGTGGTGTAAGTTTGGAAAAAGTATTTAAAGGATAAACCTGGAGGATATTGAAATGGCTACAATAAAAGTAAAACAGACAACCAGCAGAATTAACTGCCCGAAGGTTCAGAAGAGAACGTTGGATGCGTTGGGATTGACAAAAATGAACAGAGTTGTTGAACATGAAGATACTCCCGCCATCAGAGGTCTTATCCGTAAAGTTCATCACTTGGTAACGATTGTAGAATAATTTAGTTTATAACGATAAAAAATAGATAATAATGAATTTATCGAACTTAAAACCTGCTGAAGGCGCAACCAAAACCCGCAAAAGAATTGGACGTGGTCCGGGATCGGGCAGAGGAGGTACTTCAACAAGAGGACATAAAGGTGCAAAATCAAGATCGGGTTATTCCAGAAAGACAGGATTTGAAGGTGGACAGATGCCATTGCAGCGTCGTCTGCCCAAATTTGGATTTAATCCGCTCAACAGAGTTGAATATAAAGCGATCAATATTGAAACGCTTCAGGTGTTGGCAGACTCTCTGAAAATTGAAAAGATCTCTCCGGAGGTTTTAGTCAACGCCGGCCTTATTTCCAGAAAACACTTGGTTAAAATTCTTGGTAGAGGAACACTTTCTGCAAAACTGGAAGTAGAAGCTCATGCTTTCTCCAAGTCTGCTGAACAGGCGATCACCTCTGCAGGAGGAACAGCCGTAAAACTCTGAAAAGATGGGATTTGTACAGACTGTAAAAAATATTTGGAAAATTGAAGACTTGCGGATGAGGTTACTCATCACGTTGGGTTTTGTAGCCATCTACCGGTTTGGTTCGTTTGTCGTACTCCCGGGTGTTAATCCGTTGGAACTCCAGGCCCTGCAGGCGAATGCCAGTTCAGGTTTGCTCGGATTGCTCGATATGTTCTCGGGAGGTGCGTTTGCAAACGCCTCAATCTTTGCGTTGGGAATCATGCCCTACATCTCTGCATCCATCGTGATGCAGCTGTTGGGCATTGCAGTTCCTGCATTTCAGAAGTTGCAACGTGAGGGTGAGAGCGGACGTACGAAGATGAACCAGTACACCCGCTACCTGACGGTTGCCATTTTGCTCTTCCAGGGTCCCGCCTATATTTATGGTGCTTTGGGATCAGCAATTCCGGGTGGTCTGTTCGATTGGGTTATTCCATCCACGATCATTCTTGCCGGTGGTAGTATGTTTGTACTCTGGCTCGGTGAAAGGATTACCGACAAAGGTGTTGGAAATGGTATCTCCTTCATCATTCTAATTGGTATTATCGCCCGTCTTCCCCACGCCCTGGTGGCTGAGGTTGACCGGTTACTGAACGCCCCTGGTGGACTGGTGCTCTTCCTTTTGGAGATCATTTTCCTGATGGTTGTTATAGCTGGTGCCATCATGCTGGTGCAAGGCACAAGAAAGATACCTGTACAGTATGCAAAACGTATTGTCGGAAACAAGCAATATGGAGGCGTTCGTCAGTATATTCCCCTGAAAGTGAATGCAGCAAACGTAATGCCTATCATCTTTGCACAGGCTATCATGTTTATCCCGTTGACAGTTGCCCAGTTCTCGGTTAAGGATGGAGGCGGTTTTTGGGCTTCATTGATGAATTATACAAGTTTTTCGTATAATTTTATCTTTGCATTGCTTATCATTGCTTTCACCTATTTCTATACGGCCATTACGGTTAATCCCGTTCAAATGGCTGAAGACCTGAAGAGGAACAACGGCTTTATCCCGGGCATCAAACCTGGTAAAAAAACGGCAGAATATATCGACCTGGTCATGTCAAGAATAACCTTTCCCGGTTCTCTTTTCCTGGCACTGGTTGCCATCATGCCCGCTTTTGCCGGAATGACCGGGATCAATTCGCAGTTTGCGCAATTCTTCGGGGGAACTTCGTTGCTGATTCTTGTCGGCGTTGTTCTCGACACCTTGCAACAGATCGAGAGCCATCTGCTGATGCGTCATTACGACGGCTTCCTGAAATCGGGAGCCCGGATCAAAGGTAGGACCGGCTCAATTGCGGCTTATTAAGTTTCTTGTGGGTAAATTGGAATGAATAGTAAAACGATCATACTGAAAACTGACGAAGAGATCGAACTGATGCGTCACAGCAACCGTTTGGTTGGAATGACTCTGGGTGAGCTTTCCAAACACATCAAGCCGGGAGTGACGACACTTCAGCTCGACAAGATTGCTGAGGAGTTTATCAGGGATCATGGAGCTATTCCCACCTTTTTAGGATACGGCGGTTTTCCAAATTCCATCTGTGCTTCTGTAAATGAGCAGGTAGTACATGGAATTCCCAATAACCTCCCCCTGAAAGAGGGAGATATCGTTTCAATCGACTGCGGTACATGCTTGCAGGGATATTGTGGTGATTCGGCATACACGTTCTGCGTGGGTGAGGTGAAGGCGGAGGTCAGACGATTGCTCGACGTTACCCGGGAAGCTCTTTACAAGGGAATTGAGCAGGCGTGCCAGGATAAACGGATAGGAGATATCGCTTCGGCTATCCAGACCTACTGCGAATCACACGGTTATTCGGTTGTCAGGGAGTTGGTAGGTCACGGGATCGGCAGAAACATGCACGAAGCTCCGGAGGTGCCAAACTACGGCAGAAGGGGAACAGGACCGTTATTGAAAAACGGTATGTGCATTGCCATCGAACCGATGATCAATATGGGTAGCAAGAATGTGGTGTTTGAAAACGACGGATGGACAGTGCGGACCAAAGACCGCAAGCCTTCTGCCCATTTCGAGCACACTGTCGCAATCCGGAACGGGAAGGCTGAAATATTATCAACATTTGAATTTATTCAGGAAACTAGCAACAATTAAAAGGAACTACAATGGCGAAACAGGCAGCAATTGAACAAGACGGAACAATAGTGGAAGCATTGTCCAATGCCATGTTCCGTGTAGAATTGGAGAATGGGCACGAAATTACCGCACACATTTCCGGAAAGATGCGTATGCATTATATCCGGATATTACCCGGAGACCGGGTGCGTGTGGAAATGTCGCCTTACGATCTTTCGAAAGGAAGAATTTCATTCAGGTACAAATAAAAACAGACATTTAGACATCAGATATCGGTCATTGCACTGAGATCTGATATCTGACATCTAAAAAATAGAAATATGAAAGTAAGAGCATCTTTAAAAAAACGTACGGCAGACTGCAAGATCGTTCGCAGAAAAGGCCGCTTATACATTATCAACAAGAAGAATCCCAAGTTCAAACAACGTCAGGGATAAGTTTAGAAAATAACAATTTAAAAAAATCATATGGCTATAAGAATTGTAGGGGTCGATTTGCCGCAAAATAAGCGAGGCGAGATAGCGTTAACTTATATCTATGGCATCGGACGCAGCTCGGCAAACAGTATATTGGAAAAAGCCGAAGTTGACAGGGATATTAAAGTAAAAGATTGGACAGATGATCAGGCTGCGCGCATCCGCGAAATCATTTCAACCGAATACAAGGTGGAAGGTGATCTTCGCTCTGAAGTGCAGTTGAATATTAAACGGTTGATGGATATCGGTTGCTACCGCGGAATCCGTCACCGCCTCGGACTGCCTGTACGTGGACAAAGCACCAAAAACAATGCCCGTACACGTAAAGGAAGAAAGAAAACCGTTGCTAACAAGAAAAAAGCTACTAAATAATAGATAAGGAATATGGCAAAAAGAACAGTTGCAGCAAAAAAGAGAAACGTTAAAGTCAGCGCCGAAGGTCAGGCTCATATCTCTTCGTCGTTCAACAACATCATCATCTCGTTAACCAACGATAACGGAGAGGTGATTAGCTGGTCGTCTGCGGGGAAAATGGGCTTCAGAAGTTCAAAAAAGAACACTCCTTATGCAGCTCAAATGGTAGCGTCAGACTGTGCAAAAGTGGCATACGATCTTGGTCTCCGCAAAGTGAAAGCTTATGTGAAAGGCCCGGGTAATGGTCGCGAATCGGCTATCAGAACCATTCACGGTGCAGGGATTGAAGTGACGGAGATCATTGATGTTACGCCAATTCCGCACAACGGTTGCCGTCCACCCAAAGCCAGGAGGGTATAATCTGTCGGTAAGGATCTGTTGTTGAAAGATAACCGTAGACCTAAATGAATTCAAAAAAGTAGTAAATAATCATAAGTTTCAATCATACAGAAACTTGAGCTGTGATTTTGATTACAACACTAACTTCTCTGTAATCGCGGCTGACACAGTTTAGGCTTCAGTAGAAAAAAGTTTAATTTGTAAAAATGGCAAGATATACTGGTCCAAAAACAAAAATCGCCCGTAAATTTGGCGAACCCATTTTCGGTCCCGACAAGGTTCTTTCCAAGAAGAACTATCCTCCGGGACAGCACGGGAATACGCGCAGACGTAAAACGTCGGAGTACGGAATTCAGTTGCGTGAGAAACAGCGTGCAAAATATACGTACGGAGTGTTGGAGAAACAGTTCCGCTTAACTTTCGAAAAAGCTGCCCGCAGCCGCGGAATTACTGGTGAAGTATTGCTTCAGTTATTGGAATCACGTTTAGACAACGTAGTATTCCGCCTAGGCATTGCACCTACAAGAGCCGCTGCCCGTCAGCTGGTTTCGCACCGTCATATCACTGTAAACGGCAAGGTGGTAAATATCCCCTCTTATAGCGTTAAAGCTGGAGAGATTGTTGGTGTGCGGGAAAAATCGAAATCTTTGGAAGTCGTGTCAAATGCACTTGCCGGTTTCAATCACAGCAAATATCCTTGGTTAGAGTGGGACAAGGCATCTATGAGCGGCAAGTTTCTGCATTTGCCCGAGAGAGCAGATATCCCTGAAAATATTAAGGAGCAGTTGATCGTAGAGTTATATTCTAAACAATAATTTCATGGCTATATTAACATTCCAGAAACCCGATAAAGTAATCATGATCCAGGAGAACGCGTTCTCTGGAAAGTTCGAATTCCGTCCGCTGGAGCCGGGGTATGGTATTACCATCGGTAATGCACTGCGCCGTATTTTGCTTTCTTCGCTCGAAGGATATGCAATTACATCGGTAAAGTTTGATGGTGTTGAACATGAATTTGCTACTATTCCGGGTATAATTGAAGATGTAACATCTATTATTCTCAACCTGAAGAAAGTCAGGTTTAAAAGAGTAGTAGAGGATTTTGATACGGAAAAGGTAAGTCTCAATGTATCGGGCACGAATGTATTTAAAGCCGGAGATATTGGTAAATTACTGACCGGTTTTGAGGTTCTCAATCCCGAACTCGAGATCTGTCATTTGGATAAGAAGGCCGAATTACGGCTCGAACTGACGATCAACAAGGGACGCGGTTACGTTCCCGCTGAGGAGAATCGTGCTATGCTACCTTCTGATGACGTGCAAACTATAGCCATTGACTCCATTTACACGCCCATCAGAAACGTAAAATATGAAATTGAGAACTACCGTATAGAGCAGAAGACCGACTACGAAAAATTGATCATCGAAGTTACTACCGACGGTTCCATCCAACCCAAGGATGCTTTGAAAGAGGCTGCCAAAATACTTATCCAGCATTTTGCACTCTTCTCTGACGAGGCCAAGATGATGGTTGAGACCACCGGCACTGAAAACATCGAGGAGTTCGACGAAGAGGTGTTGCATATGCGCCAATTGCTGAAGCGCAAGTTATCCGACTTGAATCTTTCGGTACGGGCACTCAACTGCCTGAAGGCAGCAGAAGTGGAGACCCTTGGCCAATTGGTTATGCACAACAAAAACGATCTGTTGAAGTTCAGAAACTTCGGAAAGAAATCGCTTACTGAATTGGAAGAGCTGCTTGATAATTTAAGCCTGTCGTTCGGTATGGACATCTCGAAATATAAATTAGACAAAGATTAACGAAATGAGACACAATAAGAAAAATAATCATTTAGGACGTAAGGCTGCACATCGTGATGCCATGTTGTCGAACATGGCAACATCGCTTATCATGCACAAGCGTATTTTTACTACTGTGCCCAAAGCCAAGGAATTAAGGAAATTTGTAGAACCCATTATCACCAAATCGAAAGAAGACACTACCAGCTCACGGAGACATGTTTTCAGCATCCTGCAAAATAAATTTGCAGTTACCGAACTGTTCCAGAATATTTCGCAGAAGGTTGCTGACCGTCCCGGTGGCTATACCCGCATCATCAAAACCGGATATCGTCTGGGAGACAATGCGGCAATGTGCTTTATCGAACTGGTCGACTACAACGAGAATATGCTCGGAGATGGGGCTGCCAAGAAAGCAAAAACTCGCCGTTCACGCAGAAAGGGATCAGGTGCCGCAGCTGCAGCAACCGAACCCAAAGCTGCCAAGAGTGCGGCCAAGAAAGCCGACGAGGTAGTCGAAGAGGTACAACAGTCGGAAGCTACTGCTTCTGATACTCCTGTAGCGGAAGAATCCGCTGCACAGGAGTAAACGAAATCGCTGAGGGTGCATCTGTTGAAGGTGAAGAACTAAAAGACTGAGCCCAGATGTAACTACAGCGTAGCTGTGATTTTTAAAATGTTAAACATTAAGGAAGCGCCGCGAGTGATTCGTAGCGCTTTCTGCTTTTTATATATCCCCGGAATCTGCTGAAAGAACTTTTACGTCATCCCGTGCGTTCTAAACAAAAGGTAAAACTCACCGGCACCTCTTGAACAATGAAAAAAATAGTAGTCATAGGATGCGGTTTCGGGGGATTGCAGTTTATACGGCACTTGAAAAAGGAGAGCTTCGATATTCTCATTATCGACAAGATAAATCACCACCAGTTTCCTCCTCTCTTTTATCAGGTTGCTGCATCTCAAATTGAACCGTCAACCGTATCATTTCCCATCCGCAAGATATTTCAGAACAGGAGAGATGTCAGGGTCCGACTGGCAAAGGTGTTGTCTCTTGACGCGGAAGAGAAGAGGATAGAGACATCTATCGGCCCATTTTCATATGATTACCTGGTTATTGCTACCGGATCGCGTACCAACTTCTATGGGAATCGTCAGGTGGAGGAGTACGCATTGGGACTGAAATCGACCTACCAGGCAATCAAGGTGAGAAATTTTATCCTGACCAACTTTGAAAAGCTGCTTTATGAGCCAGACAAGGAGGGATTGTACAATATTGTTATTGTAGGCGCAGGTGCTACTGGTGTAGAGCTGGCAGGAGCGTTTGTTGAGATGAAACGGGAAGTGCTTCCGAAAGATTACCCCAATATTGACTATTCCAAGGTCAACGTCTACCTCCTTGAGGGTGGGTCGAACACCTTGTCGACCATGAGCAGCTTCGCGCAGAACTATTCCGAAAAATATCTCCGAGAGATGGGCGTGATCGTGAAGACCGGAGTTACAGTGACCAATTACGATGGGGCCGAGATCACGTTGAATAATGGAGAGACGATACGTTCCAGATGCGTTGTCTGGTCGGCCGGTGTCATCGCAAACACTCCCGAAGGGATTCCCCGATCGGCCATTGCGCGTGGCGGAAGAATAAAGGTAGACCGTATAAATCGGGTTGAGGGGCTCAATGACGTCTTTGCCATTGGAGATGTGGCCTATATGGAAACCCCCCGTTATCCAGACGGACACCCCCAAGTAGCCAATGTAGCCATCGGACAGGGTAAGAATCTTGCAAAAAATATCCAACGAATCGCTCGAGGAGAGAACAACCTCAGGCTGTACGAGTACCGCAATCTGGGAGCCATGGCCACCGTCAGCAGAAACAAGGCGGTGGTAGACCTTCCTTTCGCCAGGTTCAAAGGCCGTTTTGCCTGGCTGGTATGGATGTTCCTTCATCTGATGCTTATTCTCAGCGTACGTAATAAGATCATCGTTTTTATAAACTGGGCATGGAATTATATCACCCGGAACAATTCACTGCGATTGATCTTGAAAGATCAGGATTAAATCTCTATATTTGTACCAGTGGAGAACATATACTTAGCAACATTGTCAACCAGTATGTTTCTCGTGGACAGACGTTTGTGTGCGGCTATTCAGCCCGTTCCCGATTGAGCAATCATGCCGAAATCGTGATCGGGAAAAATCACGGCAGAGTGGTAACTTAACGCTTCGCTACATATTGAAAAATGGCGGAGGGGATATTCCTTGATGGGTAATCAGCATTGGATTATGATGAAATCCTGTTATCTACTGTTGTTCTTCCTGTTTTCGTTGCCACCCTTTTCCCAAACAAGAACCTATACCGCTATCCGTACTCGGCATGCTCCCGATATCGACAGGCAATTGAGAGACGATTGCTGGTCAAATGCCTGTTGGGTAGGCGATTTTGTGCAGTTTGACCCCCATTCGGGCAGTGAGCCGTCTCAACAGATTGTATATCGCCATAGAGCCGTTCGATACCGGGAGACACTCCTCAATATATCCTTTCGTCCATCAACCAGCATACAGCATCGGTGACGGTCCGGATCAACTACGGCATCACTCCCGATATCTCCTTGCAGTGGTACGCGCAGCCTTATCTCTTTTCAGGAGATTGTTATGGTTTTAAAACCGTAACAGAGCCCAAGGCCTCAAGATTTAACGATCGGTTTACGTTCATGAAGGAGTATCCGTACGATAATCCCGATTTTCACTTTCTTCAGTTCCGTTCCAATCTCGTATGCCGATCAATGATTTTGTGACTATTTTTCCCATCTACTCCTCCCACACCAGGTAGGCCGAAACAAGCCAGTGATTGAGTTTGTTCTCCTCTATGCTTCTCGATTCGGGGATGCTTATGGTAAGGGTATGGTTGCCGGCGGCGAGATTGGGAAGTTCCACCACTACAGGTGTGACGTCACTGCCCGGACACCAGTTGCTTCGCGACAGGTCGGATGAGGCCAGCGGCTCTTCTATCTCTTTTTCGGCGCGCTTTCCCTCGGGAGTGATATATGCTACGGTGCGCTTCTGTAGCCATACGCCCGACGTGGGATTGAACCGACGGAACGAAGCGCAGTCGGTACGCCAAGGTACAAAGTTCAACACTTCACTGCCATCTATTTTCAGGATGTTTCGCTGCGGACGGAACTCATCACCGCCGGAATGCCCCCCATGTCCGGTTGCGATATATTTCAACCGGACATTTCTGGCTTTTCGGGGAATGGTGAAAGGTATCTCTACATCTTTTCGCGAGAAAATGTCGGGATGTTGCTGCCCAATGTAATAATTGGTGTTGATCAACGGCACCACATGAAGATCCGGTTTTTTGTCGTTACGCAGGTTGCTTTCGGTAAAGGTGAGCTGAAGATCAATGCGGTACCCCTCTTTTGTCCAGGTGTCGATATAAACGCCAATATAGACTTCGCCCTCAAGCAGGGGGAGCAGATCGGTTATCTCCTGCTTCCATACCACGTTTTCTGCCCATCCGTCCACATAGACCGGACGACGTTTGGTCGAAACCGGATCATCGTTACTGCTGAAATGTCCTACACCGAAGGGTGTCATGAATCGCATCAGTTCCACTGTCGGCAGGTAATCCTTCCCTTGTACAATCCCTTTCAGTTGCTCATACTTTATGGTGTCTTGCTGTGGATATACGGCACTGTTTCGGGCAATGTCAATCATTGTGATCTTCGATGCCCTGGGGATTACGAAGCAGGAGCCCGACTTGTCCCATGGATCGCCGTTTGAAACGAGTGTGACCCTGATCTCGGCTTCCGTATAGTTGTTGAACCGGGGCAGGTTGATTTTTTTCAATACGATCCGTCCATTTCCCAGATAGATCAACCCATTTTTCTCTGTCACTCCGTCGGGATAATCCGACGGATTAAAGAGGATGGGTGTCTGTTGGAATATAGGCAGGTGGACCGGCCCTTTGCTTCTGCTCTGAGCAACAACCGTCAGATCGAGAATCAGCAGGCATATTGCGGTGAATAATAGTTTTTTCATAAGGCTGGAAAAGCAAGTTACTTCTGATATGCTAATTTGTTTGACGCAAAAATACGAAAAATGACCTATATTTGTAGATAAAACCGATAGTTGTTATGCGTATAAAAGAGATTTTGCAAACAATCGAGGCACTGGCCCCCGTTCCACTCCAGGAAGATTTCGACAACTGCGGACTGCAGGTGGGCGACATGAACCGGGAGGCAACTGCTCTCCTGCTCAGCCTTGACGTGACGGAGAGCGTGATTGACGAGGCGATTTCATTGGGATGCAACCTGATCATTTCGCATCATCCGTTAGCCTTTAAACCATTCAAGTCGCTGACGGGCAGGACTTATGTCGAGCGGTGCATGATCAAGGCCATCAGGCACGATATCGCAATTTATGCTGCGCATACCAATCTCGACAATGTTTTGCAGGGGGTAAATTTCAAGCTAGCCGAAATGCTTGGGCTGCAACAACTCAGGATATTGAGCCCCAAGAGAGGGTTACTGCTCAAATTGGTAACTTTTGTTCCGGAGTCGCATGCCGAGTATGTCCGCAACGCACTGTTCAATGCCGGTGCAGGCAATATCGGCAATTACGAATCATGCAGTTTCAATCTGCACGGGGAGGGTACTTTCAAGGCCGGAGCGACTGCAAATCCATTTGTAGGAACGGTTGGCAAGCTCCACTTCGAGAAGGAGGTACGGATAGAGACCGTCTTGCCAAGATTCAAACAGCCTGAGGTGCTCAGGGCCCTGCTATCGGTCCACCCCTATGAAGAGCCGGCATACGATTTCTATCCGATTGAAAACGAATGGCATCAGGTCGGGAGCGGTGTGGTGGGCGTTCTGCCCGAAGCAATTCCGGAACAGGAGTTTCTTTATCTGTTGAAAGATGTCTTTAACCTGCCCACTATTCGGCACACCAAGCTTCAGAACAGGGATATTCACGACGTGGCCTTGTGTGGTGGAGCTGGTGCATTCCTCATTCCCCAGGCTATCGCCTACGGGGCCGATGCTTTTGTCACAGGAGAGGCAAAATATAATGACTTCTACGATGTGGACAGCCGTTTATTGCTCGCTGTTGTAGGCCATTATGAATCGGAAGTCTGTACAAAAGAGATCTTTTTTGATGCAATTACGAAAAAATTTCCTACCTTTGCCGTACATAAGTCGGCATTCGATTCGAATCCCGTGAAATACCTGTAAAAGAGAGCGGTCAGACATTGTTCCCGCTATTACAGGCAATGTAGTGACGAAACGGCAAATTGCGTTTGGTTACTGCATTTTTTTATAAAGGATCCAGCTAATCCGGATCTGCCGAGTAGAAGTGTGACATCAAAAAAATGATAATTATGGCAACTAGAAAAAAAGCAACCGTAGAGGATATTGCGGTAGACGAAAAACTAAAATCGTTGTACAAGCTGCAATCCTATCTTTCCGAAATCGACAAGATAAAGACGTTAAGAGGTGAACTTCCTCTCGAAGTGGCTGACCTTGATGATGAGATTGCCGGGTTGGGAACCCGCATCAACAAGTTTGAACTCGACTTGAAAGAGTTGAGCGAGATGACCAAGCAGGAGAAGATCAAGATCGAAAACTGCAAGGCCAAGATCGAGCGTTACAACAAGCAGCTGGAGAATGTGCGCAACAGCAAGGAGTTTGACCATCTCTCGAAAGAGGTGGAGTTTGAAACGTTGGAGATTGAGTTGGCAGAAAAACACATTCGGGAGAATGCGCAGGCCGAAAAACAGATCAAGGAGCAGATTGCTGCAGCTCAGGAGCAGTTGAAGGAGAAGAATCTCGACCTGGAGGCGAAGAAAAAGGAGCTCGATGATATTGTCTCGGAGACCAAGGCGCAGGAGGAGAAGATCAGGGAGAAGGCCAAAAAGACCGAAACCACCATCGAACCGCGCCTGCTTGCAGCTTTCAAGCGGATCCGGAAAAATGCACGCAACGGTCTGGGTATTGTTCCCATTCAGCGTGGAGCCTGTGGCGGCTGCTTCAATAAGATTCCGCCACAGAAACAGATGGACATCAAGATGGGGAAGAAGATCATCGTGTGCGAATATTGCGGACGAATCATGATCGATCCCGAACTGGCCGGATTGGTTACGGAATGATATAGCTTCCGATCATAAAGCGGAGGGTGATCCAGTGAGTGGTTCCGTCGAACATTGATCCCTCTTCTTTATAACTGGGAAATTGGCATTGGTACCGGAATCCGATTTTTCGGATCGGGCCGATGCTTTCACCGGTGGTGTCGTAGTCGAGACCTATTCCCAGATTGAGACCCATCCCGTTGACCTTGAGAGTACCCAGTGCCGGGTTGGAGTTTGCAGTTTCCAGATTGGGTTCGATGAAATTGTATGCAACTCCTGCGAACGGATAGATAATGAATGGGTCTACATCGAAATTCATCCCCAGATTGGTGCCAATAAAAGCATGAATCGATCCCGTGCCGGCCGGCCATCGACTCTCACCCACCGGGATATCTTTTGCAATCTTACTGGTAGAGAATCCCCCGTTGACCATCAGAAACAGGTCGTGGTAATATCCGCCAACTTCGGTATCCAGTGCAAAGCCGGGATTGAAATGTGTAGCCAGGTTACCCTGAGGAACCATCGTTCCCATTCCTACGCCCCATGAATATGCCCAGATGGGTTCACTCTTGAAGCCGTGCTGTGCGTTTGCCATGCCCGAAACAAGCAGCGCAGAGAGCAGCAATAGGGTTATCTTTCTCTTCATATTTTTCTCTCTTTTTGTTTTATCGATTTGAAGATAAGGTATATTGCCGTCAAAAGCATGATGGCCAGCGCGCTGAATGCTATGGTGTCGGTTGTTTTAATGCTTGCCGGCTCAAACCTGAACTCCACGGTATGTTTCCCCTCAGGTATCGGCAAGGCTCGAAGCGTATAGTTGGCACGCAGCATCCGAGCAGGTTCTCCGTCGATGGTAATTCTCCATCCCTTCGGATAATAGACTTCGGAAAAGATGGCCAGCTCCCCTTTCTTGGCATCCACCTCATAGGTGATGTAGTTGGAGTCGTAGTCAGAGAGTGTGATGGTTGATGCCGGGTCGGCAGGCGATAGATCGAACTTTTCCAGCAACGCTTCATATTTTTTGTCGGCAACAGCCTGTCGGCGTAGATCGAGAGTGGCCAGCGCATCGATCTCTTCATCCGCATTATCGACAAAGGCAATGGTGTCTACAAACCAGGCATTCCCCATCGCATACGGGTTTTCCACAGGTGCGGTTCCCCCCTGTGTTGGCATGATGATCCATTTGGCATTCAGCATGTTCAACACCTTGAAACCATCGCTGTTTACTGAATCCATACGGCCTTGTGTACGGATGATCTCCTGTTGCAGGACGCCCATTTCTCTGACCAGATGTATGTCGATCAGGTCTTGGTAGCGCCGCAGCTTGGCGGCATGGTAGCCGCCAATTGATTTGTGGTGATAGGGTGTAATCCCGTCGTCGAACGTATTGGTAGCCATGTTAAGCACCCGGTAGTAGGTGGTGTCCTGCAGAATATACTGATCGGTGGGTGTTTGGGCGAATATCTGCTGTTCGTTTGCTTCAGGCGTGAAATCCTTGTCGCTGAGATAACGTTTGTTTACACTCCACATGTCGGCCAGGCAAAGGAGCAGAATTGCGGTAACCGTCCACTCCGCTTTCAGTTTCCCGGACATGAAGGCCAGCAGTATTGTCATTCCGCCCAGGATAATGTAAAAACTTCGCCAGGCATCGGCCTTGAATATCACTATGCGCATCTCGGTCAGGTTGTTGATGATGGGCCTGATATGTTCTGCCGGCAGCGATTGCAGCTGCTGCATTTCGAAGTTCGAAACGAACGATGGGAAGAATGCTTTGGGCAACAGCCAGAACAGCAGTGCAATACCCCCTGTAAGCGCCCAGCTGGTACCTACCTGCTTCATATTTCTTTTCAGGATTTCCGGTTTCTGTATGATCTCCTTGACTGCCAGGCAAGCAAGCAGCGGGATGCAAAACTCTGCCACCACCAGGATCGAGGAGACTGTCCTGAACTTATTGTACATGGGAATATAGTCGATAAAGAAATCGGTGAGCGGCATGAAATTCTTGCCCCATGAGAGCAGTACCGAGAAGAGGGTTCCAGCCAGCAGTGCCCATTTCACCGGGCCTTTCACGATAAAGAGACCGAGGATGAAGAGCGTCAGCACAAAGGCCCCCACGTAAACGGGTCCGGCTGTCCATGGTTGTTCTCCCCAATATTGCCCGATCTGTTTGTAAAGCTCGCGATATTCGGGACGGGCTTTCTCCATCGCTTTTGCATGATCGGCCATCCGGTGTGAAGAGGATCCCCCTTTGGTGTTCGGGATGAGAAAGGTCCAGGTCTCGTCTACGCCGTAACTCCATGCCGTGATATAGTCGCGCTCCAGGCCGTTGTTCGACTTGTTTTCGGTTCCGTGATGGGAGAGTTCCGATTTGCCGCGCATCGTCTCTTTGGAGTATTCATATGTATGGTAGAGGTTGGAAGCATTTGCCAGAACACCTATCAGTCCAGCAATGACAACAACGGCGGTGGATTTTGCAAATTGAGAAAGCCGCTTCTCCCGGATGGCTTCCACCAAGAAGGCGATGACCAGGAACAACATCATGAAGCCGAAGTAGTAGCTCATCTGGATGTGGTTCGACGAGATCTGGAAGGCGGTGAAGATCATGATCAGCAATGCCCCCGGCAGGTATTTTTTCCTGTAGACATGTATCATTCCGGCAATAGTGGGGGGGATGTATGCCAGCGTTATGAATTTCCAGATATGCCCAGCAGCGATGAGGATGAAAAAGTAGGAGGAGAAGGCCCACACAACCGCTCCCAAGGCACTGACCAGCGGCGATGCCCGGAACGCCCGCATCAGGATGTAGAACCCCAGTAGCATGATGAATAGAAGGTAAACGTAGCTGGGCAAAAAGAGGGAGTAGACCCTCTTCGCCAGATCCTGCGGCTTGCTCGAGTCGTATGTGGGACTCATCTGATACGACGGCATTCCCCCGAACATCGAAAGATTCCACCGTGTACGCTCGCCATCGTGGCGTTTCATGAAATCGCGCTGCTCCTGCCCCTGTCCGATTGCGGCCAGTGAGTCTCCCTGGGTGATTACGCGACCTTCAGTTACAGCCGGTACAAAATAGATAAATGAGATGAGGACAAACGCAACGATTGCGATCAGGTCGGGAAGAGATTTCTTTAGTCGGATGGAATTTTTCATCGTGCTGTTCTGTAAACGTTAATTCTTGAGCAAATTTAAGGAATAAACCCGAATGCATCCCAATCCGGACAAATAAAAATAGCGAAACAGGATTGTTCCGCTATTTTTGTATCACTGTTCGGCAACACTCCCGGTTCGGCTCCGGCCCGGGCGTTCGGGGAGATATGATTTCTCTTTATGAGGACCTGTTTAACAGATCTGACTTCCCGGCAATACTGCTTTTGACGGTTCAATCAGTGACAGTGACCCGTCGGCGTTTTCTGCCGAAAGAATCATCCCCTCGGAGAGAATGCCCCGCAATTTTCTCGGTTCCAGGTTGGCAATAAAGCAGACCTGTTTGCCCACCAGTTCCCCGGGATTGGGGTAATGGGCTGCAATTCCAGAGAGGATGGTGCGTTTGCCGATACCGTCGTCGAGCAGGAACCGCAGCAATTTGTCCGCTTTCGGTACCTTTTCGCACTCCAGTACTGTTCCCACACGGATATCCAGTTTGCTGAAATCGTCGAAAAGAATCTTTTCCTTGATTGGCTTGGCCTGGTATGACTCCTGCTCGTTGGCCTCCCTGGTTGCGTGAAGTTTTTCCACCTGTCTGGCTATGGCCTCATCTTCGATCTTCTCGAAAAGGAGCTCGGCCGTACCTAACTGGTGGCCGGCGGGAAGCAGGTCGAAGCTTCCCAGTTTTTCCCAATCGAACTTCTCGGCAAGGAGGAACGAGTAGATCTTCTTTGCCGAGAATGGGAGAAATGGTTCGCAGACGATGGCCAAATTGGCGACAATCTGCAATGAGAGATTCAGGATGGTGGCTGTACGTGCCATGTCGGTTTTTGCCGTTTTCCACGGTTCTGAGTCGGCCAGGTACTTGTTCCCGATACGTGCCAGGTTCATCGCCTCTTTTTGTGCTTCGCGGAAGTGGTAATTCTCCAGGTTGTATTCCACCGCTTGTTTCACTTGCTGACATTCGGCAATGGTTGCGCGGTCGTAGTCGGTAAGTTGGTCAGAAGCCGGAACCCGGTTGTCGAAGTATTTCTGGGTAAGCACCAGTGCCCGGTTGATGAAGTTGCCCAGTACGGCTACCAGCTCGTTGTTGTTGCGTGCCTGGAAATCCTTCCAGGTGAAGTCGTTGTCTTTAGTCTCGGGCGCATTTGCAGTGAGCACATAGCGCAGCACGTCCTGTTTGCCCGGAAACTCCTCCAGGTACTCATGCAGCCATACCGCCCAGTTTCGGGAGGTAGATATCTTGTCGTTTTCGAGATTGAGGAACTCGTTTGCCGGAACATTTTCAGGCAGTATGTATGAACCTTCGGCTTTGAGCATCGCCGGAAAAACGATGCAGTGGAACACGATGTTATCTTTTCCGATAAAGTGAACCAGCTTGGTCTCCTTCTCCTTCCACCACTTTTCCCAATCGTCTGGCAGCAATTCTTTCGTGTTGGAGATATAGCCGATGGGGGCGTCGAACCAGACGTAAAGCACCTTTCCTTCAGCACCTTTCAGCGGAACAGGTATTCCCCAGTCGAGGTCCCGACTGACAGCCCGTGGCTGCAGGCCCAAGTCGAGCCACGATTTACACTGTCCGTATACGTTCGATTTCCACTCTTTATGATCCTCCAGGATCCACTGACGTAGCCATGCTTCATGTTCATTCAACGGCAGATACCAATGTTTGGTCTTTCTCATCACCGGAACACTGCCGCTCAGTGCCGATTTGGGATCAATCAGTTCGTTGGGGCTGAGGGAGGTGCCGCACTGTTCACACTGGTCGCCATAGGCGCGTTGGTTACTGCAATGGGGACATGTACCGGTAATATAGCGGTCGGCCAGGAACTGTCCTGCCTCCTCGTCGTAATACTGTTCGCTCTCAATCTCTTGAAATCCACCATTCTCGTAGATCTTCAGAAACATTTCCGAAGCTGTCTTTCTGTGAATATCAGATGTTGTCCGCGAATAGATATCGAATGATATTCCAAACTCCTCGAACGATTTTTTTATCAGCTCGTGGTAGCGGTCTACGATATCCTGGGGCGTAACACCCTCTTTCCGGGCACGAATGGTAATGGGTATCCCGTGTTCGTCCGAACCGCCTACAAAAAGAGTCTCTTCCCCTTTCAGGCGTAAATACCTGGCATAAATATCTGCCGGAACATAGACCCCCGCCAGGTGTCCGATGTGAACCGGTCCGTTTGCATACGGCAATGCCGATGTGATCAGCGTACGTTTGAATTGTTTTGACATATCTGGGTTACGGGTTACTGGTTTCGGATCCCGGGTGTTGCGGTCCGATGATGCCGAAACGGTTGTAATTATCCTTTTTTTGAGGTGCAAAGATACGAAAAATAGCTGTTTTTTGTTTATTGAACCTGAAATATAAAACAAGATTGATGCTTCTGCGTTATTAAGAAAAAAAGCGTATGGAGTTTGACATTAGAGGTAAGGTGGCCATAGTTGGCGGAAGCAGTAAAGGATTGGGCAAGGCGTGCGCCGTAGCGTTGGCAAAAGAGGGTGTGAATATTGTCTTGTGTGCCCGTCAGGAGGAGGCATTGCAGGGAGCCAAAACAGAGATAGAGGCGTTGGGTGTTGAAGTGTTGGCCCTGTCGGTCGACATGGCATCGGAGGATGACAACCAACGGATTATTGATGAGACTCTCCGTAGGTTCGGGCGTATCGATATATTGATCAACAATTCCGGAGGACCCAAACCGGGTACTTTCAGGGAGATTACCCTGAGCGATCTGGACGAAGCCTACCAATCGGTCTTGAAGTACAATATCCGGATGATTCAGGGTTGCCTCACCTACATGGAGAGGAACGGGTGGGGCAGAATCGTGAACATCACATCCATCACTGTGAAGGAGCCTGCTCCCAATATGGTCCTTTCGAATATTTTCCGCTCGGCAGTGGTCAGTTACGCCAAGACAATCAGCAAGGAGATAATATCCAAGGGAATCACCATCAATAATGTGTCGCCGGGTTACTTCAAGACCGACCGGGTTACGCAGTTGATGAAAGTGCGTGCCGAGGCCGAGGGTATCTCCATGGCCGATTATGAGCAGATGGCCATTCTCGATTTTCCTCACAAGCGTTATATGGATCCGCAGGAGCTGGGCAGTTTGGTCTGTTTCCTCTGTTCGGAACAGGGCCGATCAATCAATGGAACTACCATCCAGGTCGACGGGGGGTTGCTAAGCGGATTATTTTAGGAGAATAAAATCTGGCCTCCAGCCGTTTGAGGGACATGCAGGCCGAGGTTGAGCCTTTGGTTCAGTTTTTTTATGAGGTATGCGGAGAGAAGGGGAGAGGAGACCTCTACGTTTTGATGCACAAAAAAGTTGAGCTGCCGTAACCCTTTCCCGTACCACTTTTCAATGCGATCGACCCACCCGTCGATCCGCTTAAGATCAATCTCATCCACGTTGCATCCCACAAAACGGATAAAGGCATTGGGGGTGGTCAACCGCATGTGCAACATATCGCGCCGTCCGGCCGTGTCCACAATGACATTGGATATCTTCCGCCCTTCCAGGAAATTGCAGTAGTCGTTCCAGACGGCCTTGTCTGAAAACCACTCCCGGCCACGCACCTCCACTGCCAGCGGAATAACTTCCGGAAAACTTGCGATAAAAGCTTTCAGTTTGTCATATCTTTTGGGTCCGAAATTTTCATGCAGCTGAAGGAAGCAACAGCCCAACTTCTCCTCGAAGTGTGCAATGGCATCGCAGTAAGCTGTTGTCAGATCCTCAACATTTTCCAGTCGTCTCGTGTGACTGATGACCTGGTTGATTTTCGGGAAGAATCTGAACCCGTCGGGCGTCCTGTTTTTCCACTTCACCACCTGGTCGGCTTTAGGCATGTTATAAAAGAGGGAGTTCATCTCGATGGAGTTGAATTGTTGTGAATAATAGGTCAATTCATCTTTGGTCCCTCTCGGATAAAACCCTTTCAGGTCGTTCCTGCCCCATTTGGCACAACCAACAAAAGCAGTGAATCCGCCTCCCGATGCATTGGCCAGGATTCTCCCGGTACCCGTATCATCGGCGGGAATTCCAAAATCGATGCCATCCGTATCGTCTACTCTTCCATATTTCATACTGCCGGTCGTAGTGCCTTTCTACACTCCCAAGGTTATTTTCCAGATCGCCTCGATCCAATCATCCGAGTAGTTCAGCGAGGGCACGAAGACAAACTTCTCGCCCCCCGCTTTCATGAAGATTTCACGGGCCTGGATGTCGATGTCGAACAACGTTTCCAGATTATCCACAGGAAAGCCTGGAGCGATTACCGCCACTCTCTTCCAACCTAGTCGCGGCAAATCGGCGATATCCGTAACCAGGAAAGGCTTCAGCCAATTGTTGCCGCGTTGTGATGCATAAAGGAGCAGCGTGTATTGCAACGGGATCTTGATCTTCTCGCAAAACAACCGGTTGGTCTCTTTCACCTGATAGACATAATCGAACTCTTTCCCCTTTTTCCACGCTGCCTCTACCTGATCGACCGGTAAACTGTGGTAGCTGAATACCAGCTTGTCGATATCTTCCAGGTAAGGCGCGGCGTTTTTGACAAGCGCATTTATAAACGCGGGGTGATTGAAATAGGGCTCTACCAGCTTTAACCGGTATGAGTGTGCCCGTTTGTAGAAAATACGTCCGATTTCGTCGATGGTTGTTTGTGTTGTGGACTGAGCATAATGCGGATAGAGAGGAAATATTATCACTTCGTGGATGAGCGGGCACCTCTTTTCAAGTCTCTTCAATCCCTGTTCAATCGTCGGTTCACCATACCTCATGGCAATCTCTACAGGAATATTCTTTTTCTCCTCCAACGATTGTGCGAGCTTTTGCATATTGTAGATCAGGGGCGAAATCAGAGGCTCCTCCTTCCGCCAGATTTGACGGTATTTATTTAACGATCTGCCTGACGAAAAAGGAGCAATAATTTTTCTCGCCAGAAAACGGGAGATCCACTCCGGCATACCGGTGATGAGCGGATCACTGAGCATGTCGCCCATAAATTTTCCTACAGCCGTTTTGCTGCAGACCGCGGGTGTTCCAATATTTACCAACAGAATCCCTTTCATTCAGCTCGGGGGTTACATGTTTCGGGTGTTGAATATCACTCTACAAATGTTTCTAACAATTTTGAGTTCTTGCCGGGGATAATATGGAGCGATCCGGTGTCGGCCGGGATCAGGACACTCTCACCCTGTTCAACGGTAAGCGAGTTTCCCTTGTTATCTTTCAACATGCAGTCTCCCTGTATGCATATATAGATCACAAATGAGTCGATCTCCTCGTAGTTCCGTTCTATCGGGCGATCTATCTCCAGCAGGGTAGTCGTGAAATATTCACATGATGCCAGTTGTACCGGCTGGTTCGGAGCTGCCGTGTATTGGGTCCGGTAATCATTGAAAAGACGGTAGTCGATGGCATCCTTTGCCAGTTCAGTGTGCAGTTCCCGGGTGTTACCCTCTGCATCTTTTCTGTTATAGTCGTAGATGCGGTATGTAATATTCGATGTTTGCTGAATCTCGGCAATGAAACATCCTGCACCGATGGCATGGACCCTGCCAGCAGGCAGGAAAAAGACATCTCCCGGTTTTACTTCATATTTCTGTAGCTTATCGGTAAAGGTGTTGTTCGCTACGGTTTCCACATACTCGTCTGGTGTGATCCGGGAGGAAAAACCGGAATAGAGATATGCGTCGGATGTTGCATTGATCACGTACCACATTTCGGTTTTCCCGAAGGAGTTGTGCCGTTTCATTGCAAGCTCATCGTTCGGATGAACCTGAATGGAGAGGTCGTCACGTGCGTCGATAAACTTGATCAGGAGCGGGAAGGTATCGCCAAATCTGTCGTATACCTTTTTTCCTACCAGCTGCTCCTTGAAGATCCGCAGCACTTCGTCGATCGGTTTTCCTGCCAGTTCTCCGTTATCGATAACTGAAATGTTACCCTCAACACCCGATATTTCCCAGCTTTCACCGATACCTTCCTGTACCGGGCTGATCTTTTTAAATTTGCAGATATCTGATCCGCCCCAGATCAACGACTTGAGAATGGGTTTGAACTTCAACGGATATAGGGAGCACCCCTCTTTCCCCTTCAGGGATTGGCTGTTGTGTGGTTTATGTTCGGTAGTATTCATATTTTTTTTATAACAGTTTGCAATTTCAAGTTTCGCCGGGAAGAGGCTAAAGCCTCTTCAGTACAAGAGCAGAACGGGCTGGCAGGTATATCCTGATCCACCCTTTGCCCTCATTGGCATATAACGGATCGCGGTGGGTAAAATGATGAACGGTGTCATCGTTCAGCCCGAAACCGCCAAATTCAGGATTGTCGGTGTTGAGCACGATGCCATATTCGCCCTCGGGCACCAACATGCCGTAGTCGCTAAACGATTTTATCGGATTAAAGTTGAAGACAAACAACAATTTTTCCCGCATATAGGCCAAGACGTTGTCGCTCTCTTTTTCCCAGATCTTCACTACGGGAGTAAGCTGGAAATCTGGAACTGATTTGATGAGACCGATCATTGCTCTGTCGAAGTCGCTCAGATAGTGATACTTGAGATTTTGGTCGTCAGCCAGCTGCCACTGGCGGCGGGCATATTTATGCGACCAGTTATTCCCTTCACGCGGAAAGTCGATCCATTCTGGATGACCGAACTCGTTCCCCATAAAATTGAGGTACCCGCCGTTAATGGTAGTAGCTGTAACCAGCCGTATCATCTTATGCAGAGCCATGCCGCGGTCTACCCGGTATGAACTCTCCATCAGTTTCGACATGTACCAGTACATGTCGGAATCAATCAGTCTGAATATGATTGTCTTGTCTCCAACCAATGCCTGATCGTGGCTCTCCACGTAAGATATTGTCTTCTCATCTAAGCGGCGGTTGGTCATTTCCCACCAGATGGCCGCAGGCGACCACTCCTCATCTTTTCGTTCCTTGATGGTCTTTATCCAGAAGTCGGGGATATTCATTGCCATCCGGTAATCAAAACCGAATCCTCCCGATTCAATTTTTAGTCCCAGTCCCGGCATGCCGCTTACCTCCTCGGCTATGGTGATGGCATTGGGGTTTACCTGGTGGATAAGTTTGTTGGCCAGTGTCAGGTAGCAGATGGCGTCGGAATCCTGGCCACCGTCGTAATAATCGTCATACTTGGTGAAACTCTCACCCAGTCCGTGACTATAGTACAGCATGGAGGTTACTCCGTCGAAGCGGAATCCGTCGAAGCGGTACTCCTCCATCCAGTATTTACAGTTGGAGAGCAGGAAGTGGACAACCTCGTTCTTGCCGTAATCGAAGCAGAATGAGTCCCATAGCGGATGATTCCGGCGGGTGGGATCACTCGGGAAATATTGGTCGTATGTCCCGTCGAAGCGGGCTAACCCCTCACATTCGTTCTTGACCGCATGAGAGTGTACGATATCCATAATCACCGCTATCCCCATTTCGTGTGCCGCATCAATCAATTGACGAAGTTCGTCGGGCGTACCGCAGCGAGACGTAGGTGCGAAGAAGTTGGATACATGATAACCGAATGATCCATAGTAGGGGTGCTCCTGGATAGCCATCAACTGGATTGCGTTGTAGCCGGCCTCCCTGATCCGGGGGAGAACGTTCTCCCTGAACTCATTATAGGTGCCTACTTTCTCCTCAGCTGTAGCCATTCCTACATGACATTCGTAGATAAGCAACGGTGAAGTGTCAGGTTTAAAGTCGGTTATCCTGAAAACATACGGATTGTCGGGCTCCCAGACCTGTGCGCTGAATATGTGTGTCTGTGCATCCTGCACAACCCTCCGGCACCAGGCAGGAATCCGTTCTCCTGATCCCCCTTCCCAGCAGACGAAGAGCTTGTAGAGATCGAGATGGCGGATGGAATCGAGCGGAATCCTTATCTCCCAGACACCGTTTTCCACTCTTGTCAACCGATAAGCCTCCTCACGCTGCCAGTTGTTGAATGTGCCGATCAGGTAAATCTCGGTAGCGTTGGGCGCCCATTCGCGAAAAACCCAACCCGCATCTGTCTTGTGCAGCCCGAAGTATAGATATCCGGTGGCGAAGTCAGACAACCCGATCTTCCCGTTCTGTGTCAACTCCTGCTCTTTTCTTAGAAAGTGGTTGCGCCGCTCTTCAATGCGTTGTCGAAAGGGGCTGAGCCAAGGATCTTTTTTTATGATATCCAACATATGTAGCTGACAGTTATGAAATTATTGGACGGATACCTTCAGAATAACCTTCCGGGTATTACCTTCACCTATTAGCGGTGCATGTGCATCTTCAGGGAAGAAGATAATGAATTGCCCCGGATTGACACGGATATAGGCCGACGGTTCATCATCAAACAGTTGAAAGTCGTTCTGGCTGTCAAACTCCCCCATCGGATCATTCAAGGTCTTCAAGGATCTCCAGCCGAAAATCTCTTCCTTGGCAACAGGAATCTGAATATCGATAAACCTTCTGTGAATTTCCAGTCGCGCTTCGGTTCTGCTCTTCAGGTCGGCCGATACAACCGAGCCTTTCAGGCTGTCGCCCTCGATTTCGAAACTGCCATCCGGCAGATTGCTTGCATCCAGCTGTTTGATAAATTGAAACGCCTTTTCAAACAAGGGGTTCAGGCCTACATAACGGGTCGCATTTTCGATACTATCCAATACCATCTCTATCTCTTGTTTCTTATTGTACAAAGATAGCGGAAATTATGGAGAGTTGATTTCATTTTGTCTCAAAATAAGGTGCCGGCGGTTTCCAATCGAAAAAAAAAACGTATCTTTGTTGTTCGATAAAACAATATTGCAATGAAACGAAGAGTACCAGCATTCATTACACTATTAATACTATCCGTTGCCCTCTATTCTCAAAACGACCAGGTTGTCTGTAACCTGGGATTCACCTTTAAAATAAGCAATAATCCCAATTGGGGTAACAACGAGCCGGTAGTGACCGACATTACCCCCGGTTCACCCGCCGACAAAGCCGGTCTGAAGGTGAATGACATCATACTCGAAGTGAACGGCAACGGCACCTATCTGAAGCCTGCACACACCATCATGTCGTGGTTCATGGAGAGACCTTCGGAGATGTCGATCGCCATACGTAACTTCGAGGCATCTTTCAAACCGATGCAGATTGCCAAGGATTGCCGGTTGAAAAACGCATTGAACGAGACGCAGCTGGCTCCGGTATTTGCCTTTTACAGCCTGGAAGATGTTCAGGAAAGAAAATTTACCATTCCGGTAAGAACAGTAATCAACCCGGATGCCGATTTCTTCAATTACCGTACTTACGACTTTGTCCCTTCCGATGACTCCTCACAGGAGTTGGACGAACGTATCAACTCAATCTTCGTAAGGGCTTTGTCCAAACTTGGGCTCAAACGTGACAGCAACGATCCCGACTTCCTCATTCAGACCTTCTACAGTTTTCAAGGCAATCCGATGTACAAAGCAGACTCCCCGACACGTGGCACCTATTCAGGAACATGGCGGTACGATCTCCGAAACAACCGGATGGTAAAGATTCCCGTGTTCGACCCTGTTCAACCGGTAAGAATTGAGGATGTGATGTTCGACCTGGAGTTCGGATACCGTTTTTATGACAGGAAGTTTACAGAACCAGGCAAGCCGATGCTGGTATGGGAGAGCGAGGTTAAGGAGAAACTGAGCGATACATACGGTCTATTGGATTACCTGGAGATGAATCTGCCCCTGATATTGCTGAAGTTCCCCAATCCAGGCAGTCCGGATAAGGCTACTTACCGTGTAAACCATCTGCGATATAACTATACGGGAATCAGTTACGATCTGAATGATCTGAAGACGGTGGTTTCTGTCGATGCCGGATCTCCTGCCGCCCGTGCCGGAATCAGGCCGGGGGATGTTGTCTTGAGAATTCAGGGTCACAGTTTCAACCATGATGCAGCATCGCTCACTGCCAGCTATCGGCGCTTTATTGCCGAGACGATGAAATATCGCGATCCTGCTACAAAATATACCGACTCTAACGGGTTTCAGAACGCCATGTATTGGGATATTCTCCATTATAATAATGTATCGCGCGAGTTAAACGACAAGAAGAGATACAAGGCGGGCTTCTCTTATCTGTTCAATTTCAATCAGTATATCGATTGGAGTACTCCGGACATGCTGGATATCGAGATTGAAAGAAGCGGCGAGAAGCTCTCGTTTCAGGTTAAGCCGGTTTTAACCCGACACTCCCGGGTATTGGTGGAATAGCTCTGTTTTTAGGCATCTTAGCTATTTGAGGGGTAAAAAAATCGAGAAAAAATCGAGAAAAATTTTGGCGATAAGAAAATATGCACTATCTTTGTAGCCCTTTCGCAATAGTCGAAGGGGTTTGTTATCGAGTTAACAAACAAAATTGAAATTGTGAGGTTGTAGAAGCAGCTGAAAATTGGTTGAAAAAATATTTTTCAAAAAAATTCAGATTTTGTTTTGCTAATTCAAAAATAGTTTCTACCTTTGCATCCGCTTTCCGAAAGCAACGAGTAATCGGGAGCGACACAGACGATCTTTGAAAGTTTTTCATATACGTTTTAGAAAAGACAAGCAGTATATTTACAAGATATATTGGTACCCGTTCAATTTAAGAACAAGGAATGAAATAGATTCGTGAATCGAGGGTTTGGGGATCACCGATTTTTTCGGGTTGCGTTGTTTTTACCGTTACTACTTGCCGCCATTTCCGTTTACCGGGATAATCGGGCGATAGTTCTGGACAAATAACAACTATACAACGAAGAGTTTGATCCTGGCTCAGGATGAACGCTAGCGATAGGCCTAACACATGCAAGTCGAGGGGCAGCACATGAGTAGCAATACGATGGTGGCGACCGGCGCACGGGTGAGTAACACGTATGCAACCTACCTCTAACAGGGGGATAACCCGTTGAAAGACGGACTAATACCCCATAATACAGGGGCTCCGCATGGAGATATTTGTTAAAGATTTTATCGGTTAGAGATGGGCATGCGTTCCATTAGCTAGTTGGTGAGGTAACGGCTCACCAAGGCGACGATGGATAGGGGAACTGAGAGGTTTATCCCCCACACTGGAACTGAGACACGGTCCAGACTCCTACGGGAGGCAGCAGTGAGGAATATTGGTCAATGGAGGCAACTCTGAACCAGCCAAGTCGCGTGAAGGATGAAGGTCTTATGGATTGTAAACTTCTTTTGCAGGGGAATAAATAGCGGTACGTGTACCGTTTTGCATGTACCCTGCGAATAAGGATCGGCTAACTCCGTGCCAGCAGCCGCGGTAATACGGAGGATCCGAGCGTTATCCGGATTTATTGGGTTTAAAGGGTGCGCAGGCGGGAGATTAAGTCGGCGGTGAAATTTTGCAGCTCAACTGTAAAAGTGCCTTCGATACTGGTTTCCTTGAGTGTGGATGAAGTAGGCGGAATTTGTGGTGTAGCGGTGAAATGCTTAGATATCACGAGGAACTCCGATTGCGCAGGCAGCTTACTAAACCACTACTGACGCTCAGGCACGAAGGCGTGGGGATCAAACAGGATTAGATACCCTGGTAGTCCACGCAGTAAACGATGATTACTGGCTGTTTGCGATACAATGTAAGCGGCTGAGCGAAAGCGTTAAGTAATCCACCTGGGGAGTACGTTCGCAAGAATGAAACTCAAAGGAATTGACGGGGGCCCGCACAAGCGGAGGAACATGTGGTTTAATTCGATGATACGCGAGGAACCTTACCCGGGCTTGAAATGCGGTGGACCGGCGGAGAGATCCGCCTTCCCTTCGGGGCCACCGTGTAGGTGCTGCATGGTTGTCGTCAGCTCGTGCCGTGAGGTGTCGGCTTAAGTGCCATAACGAGCGCAACCCTCATCATTAGTTACTAACAGGTAAAGCTGAGGACTCTAGTGAGACTGCCATCGTAAGATGCGAGGAAGGTGGGGATGACGTCAAATCAGCACGGCCCTTACGTCCGGGGCGACACACGTGTTACAATGGGTGGTACAAAGGGCAGCTACCTGGCGACAGGATGCCAATCCCCAAAACCACTCTCAGTTCGGATCGGAGTCTGCAACTCGACTCCGTGAAGCTGGATTCGCTAGTAATCGCGCATCAGCCACGGCGCGGTGAATACGTTCCCGGGCCTTGTACACACCGCCCGTCAAGCCATGGAAGCCGGGGGTACCTGAAGTCCGTAACCGCAAGGAGCGGCCTAGGGTAAAACTGGTGACTGGGGCTAAGTCGTAACAAGGTAGCCGTACCGGAAGGTGCGGCTGGAACACCTCCTTTCTGGAGAACATTGCCTGTCCGGACACGGTCCGGCGACAGGGAGGTATGAATGACCCGACGGACCTTCACGGTCCTGGTCTTCAGACGCTCGTTCACGTTTTTTTCATTACAACGGGGTACCGCTGCGATATCTTTTCAAGAAGCGTATATAAAAATATATACTCACCGGGCAGAACCGTGAGCACGGAGGCCGGGTCTAGATCCGCCTTCAGATGCGGTCATCGGCCGACACTGCAACCAGCACAGTCCTATAGCTCAGTTGGTTAGAGCGCTACACTGATAATGTAGAGGTCGGCAGTTCAACTCTGCCTGGGACTACTAAAAGGGTCAGGAGTAATGGAAACCGGGGGATTAGCTCAGCTGGCTAGAGCACCTGCTTTGCACGCAGGGGGTCAACGGTTCGAATCCGTTATTCTCCACCTGGTAGAAAAAAATGGGTACGGCATGCGAGCCGCGCCAGTAGAAGCGAAAACAGTTTTTTTGGATGATGTTTGACATGTCCGTCGGGGACAGGTCCTGTGCAGGAATCAGCGCGATTCTCCCTTTCAGGGTGTTGCGCCATTGCGGGGCCGGCGGTTCGAGACCGTATCAGACAACAGTCGGCATGCCTTGTGGCATTCCGGGACGATCTTTGACATGATGAATTGAAAGTAAGAAGAGCAAGAAAATAGTAAGTAACAAAAAGCCAAGTATTTATCAAGCCCTGCTACCGTCAATGACGGTACAGTCGGCACAAATACGGAAAATAAAGTAGTTAAGGGCACATGGGGGATGCCTAGGCTCTGGAAGGCGATGAAGGACGTGATAAGCTGCGATAAGCTGCGGGGATTGGCAAATACGAATTGATCCGCAGATTTCCGAATGGGGCAACCCGGTACGGGAAGACCGTACCATTCCATGCATATGGAAGGCGAACGCGGGGAACTGAAACATCTAAGTACCCGTAGGAGAAGAAAACAATAGTGATTCCCGGAGTAGTGGCGAGCGAAACGGGAGAAGCCCAAACCGATGCTGTTTCGGCAGTATCGGGGTTGTAGGACTGAGTGGTGGCAAGAAACCAATGAAGCGGAAGCATCTGGAAAGTTGCATCGTAGAGGGTGATAATCCCGTACGCGAATCGTTGGCGAAGTCTATCAGTATCCTGAGTAGCGCGGGACACGTGAAATCCTGTGTGAAACCGGCGGGACCATCCGCCAAGGCTAAATACTCTCCAGAGACCGATAGTGAACCAGTACCGTGAGGGAAAGGTGAAAAGAACCTCGAACAGAGGAGTGAAATAGACCCTGAAACCATGTGCTTGCAAGCGGTCGGAGCCCCTTAGAGGGGTGACGGCGTGCCTTTTGCATAATGAACCTACGAGTTACTCTTGTTGGCAAGGTTAAGCGCAATGATGCGTGTCAGCCGCAGCGAAAGCGAGTCCGAACAGGGCGCACAGTCAGCAGGAGTAGACGCGAAACCAAGTGATCTACCCTTGAGCAGGCTGAAGTTTTGGTAACACAACATGGAGGGCCGAACCGGTAAACGTTGAAAAGTTTTCGGATGACTTGAGGGTAGGGGTGAAAGGCTAATCAAACTTGGAGATAGCTCGTACTCCCCGAAATGCATTTAGGTGCAGCCTCGGATCATGAGCTTACATGAGGTAGAGCTACTGATTGGATGCGAGGGCTTCGCCGCCTATCAAGTCCAGACAAACTCCGAATGCGTGTAAGTGATCTCCGGGAGTGAGGGCGCGGGTGCTAAGGTCCGTGTCCGAGAGAGGAACAACTCAGACCATCAGCTAAGGTCCCCAAATATGTGCTAAGTTGCATTAAACGAAGTTCTGCCGCAGCGACAGCTAGGATGTTGGCTTGGAAGCAGCCATTCATTTAAAGAGTGCGTAACAGCTCACTAGTCGAGTGGCGGAGCGTGGATAATAATCGGGCATAAGCACATTACCGAAGCTATGGAATTCTAATGAATTGGTAGGGGAGCATTCCTGTCGGCGTTGAAGGCGTACCGGAAGGTATTCTGGAGCGTCAGGAAAAGCAAATGTAGGTATAAGTAACGACAAAGGGGGCGGGAAACCCCCTCGCCGAAAGACTAAGGTTTCCTGATCAACGCTAATCGGATCAGGGTTAGTCGGGGCCTAAGGATAAGCCTAGAGGCGATTCCGATGGAAGAAACGGTTAATATTCCGTTACTGCTTTGACAAGTTAAGTGGGGACGCAGGAGTGACACCGCTGCCATCTGACGGAATAGATGGTTGAAGGGAGTAGGTGTTGAAGGATGTAGGCAAATCCGCATCCTGAGCCGAACCTGAAAGTATGGCAAGTCTTCGGATGAGCCAATAATGCGGGTAAGCAGACTGCCGAGAAAATCCGCTAAGCGTTAATTGTCAACGCACCCGTACCGCAAACCGACACAGGTAGTTGGGTTGAAAATACTAAGGCGCTCGAGTGATTCACGGTTAAGGAACTAGGCAAAATAGTCCTGTAACTTCGGGAGAAAGGACGCCCGCAGCAATGCGGGCCGCAGAGAATAGATTCTGGCGACTGTTTAACAAAAACACATGGCTATGCGAATTCGAAAGAAGCTGTATATGGCCTGACACCTGCCCGGTGCTGGAAGGTTAAGAGGAGATGTCATCGCAAGAGAAGCATTGAATTGAAGCCCCAGTAAACGGCGGCCGTAACTATAACGGTCCTAAGGTAGCGAAATTCCTTGTCGGGTAAGTTCCGACCTGCACGAATGGTGTAACGATCAGAATACTGTCTCGACCGTGAGCTCGGTGAAATTGTAGTATCGGTGAAGATGCCGATTACCCGCGATGGGACGAAAAGACCCCGTGAACCTTTACTATAGCTTTACATTGAGTTTGGGCATTTGATGTGTAGGATAGGCCGGAGGCAGTGAAGCGGTGACGCCAGTCATCGTGGAGCCGACGTTGAAATACGGCCCTTCGGGTGTTTGAATTCTAACTCCGCGATGCGGAGGACACTGTATGGTGGGTAGTTTGACTGGGGTGGTCGCCTCCAAAAGAGTAACGGAGGCTTCTAAAGGTGCGCTCGGGACGATTGGTAACCGTTCTTAATGAGTGTAATGGCATAAGCGCGCTTGACTGGGAGACTCACAAGTCGATCAGGTAGGAAACTAGAGCATAGTGATCCGGTGGTTTCAGAATGGAATGGCCATCGCTCAAAGGATAAAAGGTACTCCGGGGATAACAGGCTGATCATTCCCAAGAGCTCATATCGACGGAATGGTTTGGCACCTCGATGTCGGCTCGTCACATCCTGGGGCTGGAGAAGGTCCCAAGGGTTGGGCTGTTCGCCCATTAAAGTGGCACGCGAGCTGGGTTCAGAACGTCGTGAGACAGTTCGGTCTCTATCTATCGTGGGCGTTAGAGATTTGAGAGGCCCCGACACTAGTACGAGAGGACCGTGTTGGACAGACCTCTGGTCTACCGGTTGTGGCGCCAGCTGCATTGCCGGGTAGCTAAGTCTGGGCAAGGATAAGTGCTGAAAGCATCTAAGCACGAAGCCTACCTCAAGATGAGATCTCTTTTAAGGGTGGTTGTAGACTACGACCTTGATAGGCTGCAGGTGGAAGTGCGGTAACGTATGTAGCCGAGCAGTACTAATTGCCCGTAAGCTTTATTTTCGTGCAGAGGCACGGGTTTGATAAATGCGGTTTTGGTGACTTTTCTGCCAGTATTGATCTTTTTACTTTTCATCGTGTCAATTCCTACATGGCGGGCAGCAATGCCTGCCGTAATCGAATTAAGGTGGTTGTAGCGTTGGGGATCCACCTCTTCCCATTCCGAACAGAGAAGTTAAGCCCAATAGCGCCGATGGTACTGCATCATGTGGGAGAGTAGGTAGCCGCCGTCCTTATCGAAAGCCCCCGATAGAAATATCGGGGGCTTTTTGTTTGCTATGCATGTTCATTATCTATAGGGTTAAAGTCCCGAGCGGGCTTATTTTGGCGAGAACCGTTAGTTGATGGCAAGGGTGTTACCGCGAGGTATAACCTGAAAGAAGCCTAAAACAAAAGTTGGTACTAACGAACAGAAACTGCATACTAAGGCTTACCCGGGGGGTAATGTGGCAATAAACACAGACGCCCTAAAGCCGTCCGTAACCCGGGGTAGTAAATGCAGTAGTATTAACAGGAAGATAATGCACTTAACGTAGGAGGTCTCTAACCCGAAAGGGGCAGAGAAGTCAGCAGAGGCCATAGTACCGCTATAAATATTGAGTAACGTCAATACAGGGAAGGGCTGAATTTTCAATTAAGGAGCAGTTATTTTGTAAATTGTAACGACCATTATGAACCCAGGTAAACACGGGAACTTACAGATGAGTCTTTTTGACGAATGGGAGCGTGGCCAAAAGGTGAAGGGGACTGACGTATTCAGTTCAGGAAGCGGTTTGGTACGGGACGAGTGGTTGTCAGGTTGCAAAGAGGAACGAGCCTTAACCCAAGATTTAATGAGTGATATAACGGACTTAAAGAATCTTGATGCCGCATTGCGGCAAGTAATCAGTAACAGGGGAAGTGCGGGCATTGACGGGATGACCGTTGACGAACTTAGAGATTGGCTTAACAGCCACCACCGAGAACTTCAACGCCAGTTAATGACAGGCACATACCAAGTTACGGCAGTTAAAGAGGTATTAATCCCGAAGCCTGATGGCGGGAAACGCCAACTGGGTATTCCCACGGTCAAAGATCGCTTGGTACAACAAGCGATAAGCCAAGTACTGTCGAAACGTTATGACCCTATATTCTCCGAATACAGCTACGGTTTTCGTCCACGGCGTAACGCTCATCAAGCATTACGTAAAGCGGGCGAATACGTGGCCGAAGGAAAGGATTGGGTTATCGACATAGACTTGGCAAAATTCTTTGACGAGGTGAATCACGACCGATTGCTTTGGCAGTTAAGTACTCGCGTTGGTGACAAGCGCGTACTTAAGTTGATAGGTAAATTTCTTCGAGCAGGAATGCTAATCGGGGGGATGGCCAATCAACGGGTGAAAGGGACACCGCAAGGCAGCCCACTATCACCCCTGTTGTCGAATATCGTCTTAGACGAACTGGACAAGGAGTTAGAGCGGAGAGGACACTGCTTTGTACGCTACGCCGATGATATTATCATAATGGTCGGAAGCGAACCAGCCGCGGAGCGATCGATGCAAAGCCTCTCCAAGTTTATCGAAAATCGGATGCGATTAAGAATAAACAAGGAAAAGAGCCATATCGTCCGTCCTCATCAACTCAATTATCTCGGTCATACTATCTTAAAAGGCGGGAGTTTAGGATTAAGCCGAAAGAGCGAACAACGCTTCAAGGCGAAACTAAAATCGCTTACCAAACGCAACAGGGGCATTAGCTTCGATCAGTTAATAAGCGAGCTAAATCCCGTTCTACGAGGCTGGCTAAACTACTTCAAGCACGCAAAGATGAAAAGTCGTCTTCGCAACCTTGAAGCTTGGCTTCGTCGTAGATTAAGATGCTATCGTTTAAAACAATGCAAACGGGCGTTGGGCATAGCCAGGTTCTTGACCAAGTTGGGCGTTCCTTGGAACCGGAGCTGGACAACGGCGGGAAGTTCTAAGGGATGGTTTAGACTGTCAATGACCCACGCTGCACACGAGGGAATGAACCTTGAATGGTTCAAGAAAACGGGACTTTACAGTTTAACGGCCAATTACGGTTAAACATTGAAGAAACCGCCTAATACGAGAGACGTACGTTGGGTGGTGTGAGAGGATAGCAGAGTTAGGAGTAATTACCTATCTTTGCATCCTACTCGATTTTGACATAACAGAGGATAATCTTCAATTTACTGGATAAAAAGAGAAAGAGACTCTCTCATCAGAAGAAGCCTCTCACAAGAATACCTGTAACAGTTATTTAGGAGCGATCATGTATCGTACCTTACTTTGTCGAGGATGATGGGGAGAATCTCCATATTAACCCCGGCTTCCCGAAGCTCGTCGAGATCCTCATCAAACAGCGTTTGAAAAGTGGAGAGGCTGCCTGCCGATCTCACCGCCTGAACGTAGAGTTCTACCGCTTTTTTTGTGTTTAGGAGACAAAGCTCCACATGCCCGGCATTCAGATAGTCATGGGTGTTGGGCCTGTTTTCAATTATCTGCGCATAGTAACGCTGGGCTACATCGAACTTGCGCGACAGAAATGCGCACCAGGCAATGGAGCGCCAGGCCCGGGTATTGTCGTGACTCAACAGATCCACCTTGAAGTAATAGTTCAGTGCCTCGGCGTACTGGTCTAGTTCCAGGTAACAATGGCCAATATTAAGCTGAATATTGAGGTCGTCAGGCGTCAATTGTTCCAGCCGGCGATAATAGTGCAATGCACTTTCCGGCTCTTTCAACAGGCGATAACAATGGGCAATGCGACGCAACACCCAAGTGTTGTTCTCGTCCATCAGATCAGCCTTCAGGTAGGCGTCGAGCCCCTTTTTTACCATGCCCAGCATCTGGTAGCAGTAGCCGATCTTCTGCCAGGTTTCGTTGGTTGCACTTCCCATCCCTGTCAGCATCAGATAGGCATCGGCCGCCTCCCTGAAGTTGTTTTTCTCAAAATAATAGAGGGCTATTCGTTCGAGGTTCGCCGTACGCTGAACAACCGGGTATAACGGTTGAAGACGGTGGTAATCGAGGGGGGCGCTAAAGATATCAACGAAGTCGTTTCTCCTCTGGAAAAGTTTAAAGAAACGGTAGAGATCCTGGATATACTGCTTGCAGATGGTCTCCTCCTGTTGATTTGGATTAAGCAGTAGCTCCTCTTCTGTCATCTTTTTCAGTTCATCGCTTTCCGCACCCAGCTGCGTTGCCATCATGTTGCGGTATTGTTCCGGCATAAGCATGAGACTGAAGCAAAACGAGTATTTGTCGGAATTGCAGATCATCGTCGTATTGAGCAGGGTTGATAGCAGGTTGTCGTCCTCCGGTCTTTCCGAAAAGAATGAATGAAGTGAACTGTGGCGCTTATCGAATGGCAGGAACCAGTTGCTCATCTCGTTGAAGAACGGGTAGTTCTTCAGGTTGGAGAAAGTGGAATGGAAGACATCCGCGCCACCTAACTGCATGTCGGCAAACTCCTGCAGTTTGTCGGTCAATCCTGCCTCGTCCAAAATTTTCTGCCACTCGGGATTCTTCTCCTCCAGCCCGCTTTCACCCATCCACTCCTCCAGATTAATCTTTTTACCGATCATCGGACTCAGTTTCATCATCCCGGGAAGGATCTCCTCGGTAAGTTTTTTTGTGATCTTTTCCGTCTCGTGAGCCTGGATAAATTGAATGATAACCGAAACGAGCCGGCGCGAGAAGATCGCGTCATCCGCCATGACCGACAACCTGCCGGTAATTTCGGGATAATGGATCCACCGCTTTTTGTACTCCCTTAAGACCGGAACTATCCCAACGACGGCACGTAATGCAATCTCCGATTCCGGGTGATAGCAACTTTCCAGCAGAAAATCGAACTTTTTCGGATCGAAACGTTGCAGCAGATTCATTGTAAGGGCTGAAATCAACATGCATTTGACACTGGTCGGGATAAGCGTATGGGAAGTAAAATCACGGTAGGCTTTTACCTCTTCGTCTGTTGCCCTTGGCGATGAGAAGAGACTGTAAAAGAGATCCTGTACGGTCTCCTCCTGTTTGATGCTGTTCTGGTGGAGACGGCTCTTTTTCTCCTCACCCTCCGGCATCAGTTCGATGATGGCAGAGGTATCTACCAGCTGACAGATGATATCGCGGTATTCATTCAGTGACAAAGGTTGCCTGATATTGGCTATTCTTGCCTTTTCGAAAAAAAGAGCGGAGCTGTTGCGGATTTGCCACTGTTCCGACAGATCGTCGGCCAGCAGATATATGCCGCGAACCAGACGGGAGTATATTTTCTGCTGATCAGGATCCTTCTTCCCTTCAACCAGGTAGTGGATCATATACCGGTAGTTGGTCTCCAGCTCGGATATCTTCTCTGCTGCCGACCAGTTCTGTAGGGCGGCTGCCCACGACTTCAAGGTGTCAAAAGCATCCTTTAGCCTGTTATTTTCAACATGATCCAGTACAGCAGCATATATCTTTGAGGTTTCGTTCGGGTTCATTTGAGTGCCTGTTTGCTATCTTTGATAATCAAGACCGAAGGAAGATGGGATGTCCATGAGAGTGGCGAACCGATCAGCTTTTCCCAACCGTTGAACCCGATAATCATCAGATCCTGCTGCTGGATGAAGTCGAGTTCGATCTTTTTGTTGTTGTCCCATAGCTTCACCTCTCCATCCGTTTTCTTTACGATAAACTGAAAAAGTTTCTGAAACTTCGGATCACTCTCCATAAGGCCGATGGCATCCCATATGGTCACCGTCACATCAGGGTTTTTTGCCAACTGGTAGAGATAGGGGAATACATAGGCATCCTCCTGATATAAAAGGGGGACAAATATCCGGTTACCATCTCTATAGTTGTTGTCGAGGAATATGCCTATTGAAAGCCGGTTTCGTGCAAGCAGCGAGGAGAAATCCAGCTCTGACATGCTGCTGCTCTCTTTCAACTGGAGGTACTTGTGCCAGAGTGCGGGATTGAAGAGGGAGCTGCCTATCCCAAGCAACACCAGATTGCAGTCGTATTCCTCGGCGGTACGCAATATCTCTTCCACATAATTTTCAGACTCCTTCACAAATGTTCGGATCGAGAGTCTATTCGCTTCGGCCGATGGGATGATGCCGGAAAAAAGTTCAGTTTTGTATCTGTTTTCGTCCTCGATATCTCTGGCCTGCTCCTTGTCGATCAGGTTCAACAGGGTGACGGACGACTTGTCCGGCCTGAACCGGGCCATCCTGCTTATCAATGCGCCCAGAGCCTTTCCCGTTGTCACTTTTGAAAAGCAGATAAGGGCATTGACAGGCTTTTTCAGTTCATTTTCTCCTTCGATCCGCTTAAGTAGAATATCGACAAATTCCATACCAATCTTTTTAGTTGTTTAGAGCAGAAAACAGAACAGCAAGAGTTGGGACCAGCCGGTAACCCACAGGTAGTAAACGACGGATTAACTTAAATTATGGGCATTGATACCTGGGAATAGATATCTTCAATCACTTCTTTTCCTATCTTATTGAAATCCTCTTCGCGAGCCGTAATAATCAGTCCGGCCATATCGATGGCGCCCGGACTGACGAGCAGCTGCCGTTTGCCCGTTTCGTAGAATTGACGCGGGCGGTGAGCTTTACGTGGAAAAACATGCAGCATGTAGCGATTGCTTTCCACAAAAGCAATGAGATTGAACAACGGCTCCTCCTCATCGGGTTGACGGCTGTGCAGGTATTGATAAACGTCCTCGAAGCGCTCTTCTACCTCCTGTTTAGAGGAGCTTTCGATAATCAGGCAGGAACGGAGCTCGTTCTCCCCGGTCATCAAAATAGGCGCTTTCAGTCCTGCCTGCAGATGAAAATGGTCGGGTGCCGATGCACCGCATTTCGGACCGTTGTAAAATACAATGTAGTCGGGTAGCAGTTCGGCGAGTGTAAGCATATCGCCAGTTTTTCTCCGGATACGTTGCGGAACATGCGAATGGATGGCTACTGTTAGATGATTCCGCAGGATCGGAAAAGGATTGATCAGTATAATATATTTATCGAGGAAAGGTATCCCCGATTGGATTTTTGGACGGTTCTTCCCGCACAGGAAACAGGGACGCTCTTCTATACTGCTATTGTCCACCTGAGACGATACCGATTCAATACGTGACGGATTGAACTGGACATTCACGTTGAGCCCGCTTCCCCAATTGAACTCTTTTACCTTCAGCCGATCAAGCTGTTCGATAGAGCTTTTCAACTCTGTCCAGTCTCTTTGTTGTTCAATGAACAGCCGGTCGATTTTTTGTTGAAGATGCATGATGCAGTTGTTTGAGTGACAATGGGAAGAGTGAAACTAAATCTTTCCGCTTCCCTTCCGTTTGATATATTCGAATGTAGGTGAAATATCGAAGTAAAGCTTATCCACTCCAAACCGGTTGGGAGCAAGAGTCAGGGAGTTGCAGTTGCAATTTCTCTCGATCTTGTCCTCTCCGCCGAACTTGAATCCAAGGAATCCCAGCAGATCATATTCGTGTGATACTTTTATCACGTAATAGGGAGTGGATTTCGACATTCCGTCACCCGTACTGATGATTGCCTGCTGGACGATGTTTCTTTGCTTAGCCGTCCTGCGATATGCCTCCACGTTGTTCTTTTGTGCGAAAACCAACAATTTGGCGTTGAGAGCACGCATATTGAAGGGATCTTCTTTGAGCAGCGCTTCTGCGTATTGCAGCACCTCCTCATAATCCTGGTCGGAGAAATATTGCTTGTTCAAAACGGTAGCCATCCGGGTATTGTATTGAGATGTGTCTGCAGGGTTGTATGACGGTTGAAATACATAGCCGAAATAGAGGTGTCTCTTCTCATCTATCGTCATGGTGGAGTCTCCCATCCTGTAGCGTTCCATCAGTACTTCGTAATTGAGATGTGAGGAACTGTTGTTGATGTTTTTCTCAATCGACTTGTAATCGGGTGCAGTTGGCTCGTCATATTGAGCGGAAAGAGTAATACTGCAGCAGATAAGCAGGGCGAGAATCGCGATTTTTTTCATTTTCAAACTTATTGATCTATAGTGCGACAAATCTATTCTTATATTGGTTATTGTTTTCCAGAAACGGTGACGCTGTTGTCAATCTTGGAGACCAGTCCTTGCAGCACGTTGCCGGGACCAAGCTCCACAAACTCGGTGGCTCCGTCGGCAATCATCTGCTGAACCGATTGGGTCCATTTTACCGGAGCGGTCAGTTGAGCCACAAGATTTGCCTTTATCACCTTCGGGTCGGTTTCGCCAACTGTAGAGACGTTCTGATAAATCGGACAACCAGGTTTGAAGAAGGTGGTTGCGGCAATCGCCTCCGACAATTCTTCGCGGGCGGGTTCCATGAGCGGCGAGTGGAACGCACCTCCCACTTTTAATGGGAGTGCTCTCTTGGCTCCGGCTTCCTTCATCTTTGCACAGGCAAGCTCGATACCTTTCATCGATCCGGAAATCACAATTTGTCCCGGGCAGTTGTAGTTGGCCGGTACCACCACCTCGTCGATTCCTGCGCAGATCTCCTCTACCTTGTCGTCCGGCAGGCCCAGGATGGCTGCCATGGTGGATGGATTCTTCTCACATGCTTTCTGCATGGCGAGAGCCCGTTTATAGACCAGTTTCAATCCATCTTCGAACGATAATGCGCCGGCTGCCACCAGTGCGGAAAACTCTCCCAGTGAATGGCCGGCAGCCATGTCGGGAGTAAACTCGTCACCCATGCTTTTTGCCAGAATGACTGAATGGAGAAAGATTGACGGTTGTGTGACCCTGGTCTGACGGAGATCCTCTTCACTCCCCTCGAACATCAGGTCGGTAATCCTGAAACCCAGGATCTCGTTGGCCTGTTCAAACAACTCTTTTGCCAGTGGCAATGTATCGTATAACGCTTTTCCCATGCCGACAAATTGTGCACCTTGTCCGGGAAATAGATATGCTCGTTTCATAAATTCTATTTTCTATTTTTCTGTTTAACGTTTCAATTGTTCTTTTGTTTGGGATCAGTTCCGCTTTTCCCTGATCTCCACCCGCCGGATCTTTCCGCTGATGGTTTTGGGCAGTTCATTGACAAATTCAATGATCCGCGGATACTTATAGGGTGCGGTCACTTTTTTCACATGCTCCTGAATGTCGCGTTTCAGTTCGTCGGATGCCTTCTCCTTGTATTGAGGCGCCAGAACGATGGTGGCCTTGATCACCTGGCCGCGGATCTCGTCGGGAACACCGGTGATGGCGCACTCCACTACAGCGGGATGGGTCATGACTGCACTCTCTACCTCAAATGGACCGATGCGGTATCCCGAGCTTTTGATGATATCGTCCTTCCGGCCTACAAACCAGTAGTACCCATCTTCGTCGCGCCAGGCCATATCGCCGGTATGGTAGAGGTTGTCGGCATAGACACTGCGCGTAAGCTCTTCATCGCGATAATATCCCATGAACAGGGATAGGGGACGGCCCCCGTCGGTACGGAAAACAATTTCACCCTGTTCGCCATCCTCGGCAGAGCGGCCGTCGTGCGTGAGCAGATCCATCTTGTAGAGCGGATTGGGCACACCCATTGAGCCGGGTTTGGGTTCGATCCAAGGAAAGGTGACGACAGTGGGTGCCGTTTCGGTCTGACCGAACGCTTCCATCATCTTAATACCCGTTTTTCGGTAGAAGGTCTCAAAGACCGACGGATTGAGTGCCTCCCCTGCAGTGGTGCAGTATTCCAGTGCCGACAGATCATACTTCTCCAGCTCTTCGCGGATAAGGAACCTGAAAATGGTTGGCGGAGCACAGAGTGAGGTTACACGATACTTTGAAATCACCTCCAGGACATCGGCCGGGATAAATCGCCCCTCAAAATCGTAGACAAATACGCATGCCCCCACAATCCACTGTCCGTACAGTTTCCCCCACACGGCTTTTGCCCATCCGGTATCGGCCAGCGTGAGATGTATACTGTTCTCGTGCAGGTTGTGCCAGAATTTCGCGGTGGTGATATGACCTAGGGGATAGGTGAAATCATGAATGACCATTTTGGGTTGTCCTGTCGTGCCCGACGTAAAGTAGAGGAGCATGATCTCCCCATTTGATGTACCCTCTGCCGGACGGACAAATTCCGGAGCCTGTTCCACACCTTTACTGAAATCGATCCACCCTTCGGGAATGGTATCCCCGATCACGATACGGTATTTTACCGAGGGGGAGGAGGCCATGGAGCGGTTGACATGATCAACCAGGTTGTCGTCGTATGTGGCGATTATCGCCTTGATATCGGCCGCGTTGGCGCGGTAGATGATGTCTTTGTCGGTAAGTAGGTGTGTGGCGGGAATGGCTACGGCCCCAATCTTGTGCAAGGCCAGTATGGTATACCAGAACTCGATGTTCCGTTTCAGTATCAACATCACCATGTCGCCTTTCCGGATACCCAGATCGAGAAGAAACGATGCTGTCTTGTCGGACAGCTCCTTTAATTCGGAGAAACTCATATCCCGATGCTGACCCTTGTCGTTTGTCCAGCACAATGCCCGTTTGAGAGGGGCCCTCTTTGCCCACTCATCCACTATATCGTAGGCAAAATTGAAATTCTCGGGGACACGAATCTCATAGTTCTCTACAAAATCCTGATGCGACTTGAATGAGGTTTGCTTTAAAAATCGTTCTAACATAAGATGTTGTTTCCCTTAAATTTGTTTGCTTGCGTGTCGCTTTTACGGTTCGATTACCACAGCCAGAAATTTCACAGCCTTGTTGTTCAACGCCTTCATTCCGTGAGGAAGTGAAGAGTCGAAATAGATGCTGTCGCCTTCGTTCAAGGTGATATTCTTGCCGTTGTGGTGGAACAGGAGGCTCCCCTCGAGCACCATGTTGAACTCCTGACCCGGATGGATGTTCAGGAAAAAATCGGAATCCGTGGACTTGGGCTCGACGGTTACAATGAAAATATCGGCGATGTTGTGGGTAAATCCTGCCGTCAACGACTGGTACTTATATGCGGCGACACGTTCGACGGCGAGCCCCTGATCCTTGCGTGTTACGAAGTAGGAGCTCATCTTCGGTTCGGTTCCGAACATCAGTGTGGCCAGATCCACGTTGAACTCCTTTTCGATCCGTTTGAGAAGTGAGATTGAGATGTCACCCTCTCCCTGTTCGTAAGCCAGGTATGCGCCTGTTTCCAGCTCAAGTTGTTGGGCCATCTCATCGGGTGTGAGATCGAGAGCGTCGCGCAACCCCTTTATGCGTTCCCCGATTGCTTTAATGTCGGTTGTCATATTCTCCTGATGTTAACTGGTAAGCAAAGATAGTCATAAGTTTTGATGTCGCAGGCAAAATCAGATAAAGAGATAGAGGCTGATTGCCATAATCACCATTCCGGTAACCAGACCGATGATAGAGAGGTGATGCTTCCCGTACTTTTCGGCACTTGGAAGCAATTCATCCAGCGATATGTAGATCATTACTCCGGCAATTATGGCCAGAATAAGTGCATCGAGCACCGGGTTCCAGAACCTGATCAGGAAGAAGTAGGCGATAATGGCTCCTATCGGTTCAGCCAGCCCCGACGAGAAGGAAAGCCAGAATGCTTTTTTTCTGCTTCCCGTGGCGTGATAGATGGGCACGGCCACTGCGATCCCTTCCGGAATATTGTGGATGGCTATGGCTACGGTGATCGGTATGGCCACCTCCAGCGAGTTGACCGCTGTCATGAATGTGGCAATTCCTTCGGGAAAGTTGTGGATTCCTATGGTGAGCGCGGTAATGATACCGGTGTGCCTTAGCCGCTGAGTATCTCGCTTCATCTCTTCCACGCCGTGCATCTCGTGCGGATTGCTCGACTTGGGTACAAGCAAGTCGATAAGTGCGATAAAGGCGATTCCGCCAAAGAGAGCCAGGAAGGTATAGAGGTTTGCTCTCTTCTCACCGAATGTTTCGGTTAGCATATTGAGTGAGCTGGGCAGCATCTCCATAAATGAGACGTAGATCATTACCCCGGCCGACAAACCCAATGCGATACTCAGAAAATTGGTGTTGGTGCGTTTGGCGATCAGGGAAATCAAGCTCCCGATACCGGTTGAGAGACCAGCAAAGAGCGTTAGAAGAAATGCGGTAGTAACAACTTGACTTTCCATTCAATATTATTATAGATTTCGGGTTATTTTCTGCCGTAATTGATGATCTTTTCCATTATCTCCTGATGAATCTTTCCGTTGCTGGCTACCAACTCCTTGTTGAAGAGATAGTCGCTCCCCCCGGAAAAGTCGGTACATCTACCTCCGGCACACTCCAGGATAAAGGTTCCGGCAGCCACATCCCAAGGCGACAGGCCCGAATGGAAATAGGCATCGCTCCTTCCGCAGGCTACGTAACAGATCTCAATGGCTGCCGATCCTTTTATCCGGAAGCTGCATTTGCGGTACTGTTCCGCTGCATTCCTGAGTATCTGCTCTCCCTGTTCATCCATCGAGTAGGGGATGCCAAACCCGATATATCCGTTGGTGAGGGTTGGCTGCGAGCTGGTTCTGACCGGTTGTCCGTTGAGTGTGGCATCCCCTCTGCTGCATGCCGAAAAGAGTTCGTCGGCAACAGGATCATATACAACACCCAGAATGGTTCTGAGGTCTTTCATCAGGGCAATACTTACCGAAAAGGGGGTGTCGCCATGAACGTAGTTAGTGGTTCCGTCCAGCGGATCAATGATCCATGTATAACGTCCGTCGGCATACTCAACAGTACCCTCTTCAGTGAGGAAGGTGGCATCGGGGATGAGCCCGTCCAACTTTTCCACCACCATTCTTTCAGCCTCGGTATCGATATGCGTCACGAAGTTTCGTGTGCCTTTCAATTCGATATCCGATTGGCGCAGCGCCGACTGTTGCTCTTTCAGAAAACTGCCCGCGATACGGGCAATCTCTTCAACGTTGCTACGAAGCTTGTCAATATCAATCATGCTTGTTCTTCTTTGTTTCAGGAACTATTTCTCTTTCTCTCCCTCTCCGAACATTGAATCCCACCATCGTGAGTCGCCTTTCAACCACTTGGCAAACCATGCGTAAATCGCATTGTTCCACGCGATACGCTTGTCGTAATTGTAGATGGCATGGTTCTCGCCTTCCACCTGGATGAATTCAACCGGCTTGTTCAGCAGCTTCAATGCCGTGTACATCTGTATACTCTCTCCAATGGGAACATTCGTATCGGCCGTACCGTGCAGCAGCAACAGAGGGGTATTTATCTTGTCCGCATGGAAGAGGGGGCTTTGTTCCGTGTAGAGCTTTGGATTGTTCCACGGATAGCTGCCAGCACTAGCACCGGCACTGTATGAATAGCCCCAATACCCTTCGCCCCAGTAGCTGGTAATGTTGCTGATTCCTGCATGCGAAACCGATGCGGTAAAGATATCGGTTTTAGTAATCAGGTACTGGGTCATGAAACCGCCGTAGGAAGCACCTATGTTTCCGACCTTCGTGCCGTCGACAAAGGGATGGGCCGCAACAAACTGTTGCACGCCTTCAATGATCTCTTCAGCTGTCCGTTCTCCCCAGGCATTCACGTGCCGGGCAGAGAACTCCTGCCCGTATCCGGTGGTGCCACTCGGTTGCAGCGTATAGACAACATAGTCCTGGGCAGCATACACGTGTAGAGGATAGGTGCTTTCGAACCCGCGGGAGGTGGGACTTGTACCGCCATAGTAATATACGATAAGCGGATATTTCTTGGCGGGATCGAAGTTAGGAGGCAGATAGTACCTGCCGTCAATCTCATCGCCGAAGCTGCTGGTGAACTTCCAGTCTACCACTTCGCCCAGCTCCAGGGTGTTGAGCTGTTTGGCGTAAGGATCTGAGATAAGGGTGGATTCGCCCGTTTTCAGATCGAGCAGATACCCCCTGTTGGAGTTTGAAACGCTCACTCCCGTATAGGTAGCCCACCTTCCGTTTCTGGAAATGTCGAACGAGCGGATCACATCCTCCTTCAACGGGAGTTTTTCAAACTTTCGTCTGTCGGGCATGTAGCGGTATACGTTCACACGATCCGCCTCCTCCACGCGGTAGTAGATGAAGTTATCACCTGGATTCCACTCCTGGGCAGTGATCGACGGGTTGAAATATTTCGTTACGGGGTCAACCTTGCGGGTTGCCAGATCCATGATGAACGACTGCGTATCGTAGCTGTTGGCTATCTGCCCTTCGTCGATATTCAGTCCGATGCCGTTAAATGCTTCGGGAGCGCCGTGAATCAGCAATTTTTTACCATCGGGAGAAAATTGTGCCGAATAGGTGTAGGCCTGATCTTTCCATATGGTGTCAACGGTCATGGTGGCAAGATCGAGCATGTAGAGGCTACTCTTTCTGAATGGCCGTTGTGACAGGTCTTCTTCCGAGGTAGAGAAAAGCAGATACCTCACATCGTCGGTGATGTCGTTGAGCGAGGCGCTTTGCCTACCGAAAGTGATCTGCTGGACAACTCCTGTCTCGAAGAAATATCGGTAGATGTAGGTCCTGTCGCGGTAACCGGTCTGCCGGTCGTCGATACCGATCATCCTCCTTAGTCCGCTTGGCGTGGTGACCGAAAGGGTCTCTCTGGAGGAGTAGAACATCGATTTTTCGTCCGGTGCGATATGGAATCTTTCTTTGGGGAGCCGTTCCGCCATGACCTTTGTCTCCGATGTCAACGGATCTAGCAGGTAGATCGTTCTGCCATCGCTGTTGTCTGACACGTAGTAAAGCTGGTCGGATTTCGGCATCCAACCGAGTTGCGAACGGTTTGCAATCTCCGACAGGAGAGTACGCTTCTGTTTCGTATCGTAAATCTCTATATAATCGCGGTTTTCTCCACCTTTCATCGTCTCCCGCAGGTTGAGCAACAGAAATCTGCCGCTAGGCGAGATGGAAGAGCCGTTTATCCGTTTTCCCTCCAGGATATCGTTGATTGTAATGCGCCGCTTATCGGTGTTGTTGAAGGTGAATTGGAGCAGTGAGTCCTCCTGCTCGGGTTTCAGTTCAATCTTGACTGCCGGCCCGGCTTTGCTTTCTGCAGATGCCAGCAGTTTGATGATGACCCGTGCATTGTTTGTAAACCCGTTCAGGGTGGCGTCGACCGATCCCGAGTGATGCAGGCTGTCGTTTGCCGTTGTTTTGGTAGCTCGCTTTACGTCGTTTA